>DASSFC010000001.1:0-4840 GCA_035694865.1 Saccharimonadales bacterium (SeqCode)
AGAGTGCTTTTGTCAGCACGACGATGGGGCCCAGCATCAGGCTTGAGCTGAACAGTTAATGATAGTTGCGAAATACCCTTGAAGATTGTAAAATTAACAGATAAGGGAGCATATTTTTGATGGGTGTGTTCAGTAACACGCAGATACTAAAAGCTGTCAAAGACGGCCATATAATATGTGAGCCTTTCAGCCCGCGCCATGTATCACATGCCAGCCTAGATGTGACATTAGGCCATTACTACTATCGGACTGAGCGCTCAGCTGACCATCCAGTCTATAACCCTTTTGATGAAGATGACGTTCAGCGCTATTTTGAAGGCGCCCTCACGGCTGTTCCGCATAAAAAATGGTGCTCGGATAACGGCATTAAACCGCTTAGCGGAATACCGAGCGATCATCCGATTATTCCTGTAAGGCCCGGCGAGCGGATCTTAGCCCATACCCATGAATTCTTCGGCATACTGCCGCCCGGTGCCTGTGAGGTTAAATCCCGCTCCAGCTGGGGGCGCAATGGTCTAGCCGTGAGCTTCGATGCCGGCTGGATAGATCCGGGATATATAAACCGGCTGACTCTTGAGGTGTTCAACCTGAACCGCAATGAGCTGATACTGCTGCCGGTAGGTGAGCGTATCGCTCAGATAATCTTTCATGAAACCGGTGAAGTGAGAGGAAATTATGGCGAAGGCCGGCACCACGGTTTCAGCGGAAAATACCAAAGCGGGACGGATTTAGATAAACTGATAAAAAATTGGCGGCCTGATCTGATGCTGCCAAGGGCATACATGGATAAGCGCTCTAACCCCAAACCGATAAGAGGACTAAAGGGGCTGTAATAATGGCTAAGCGGGGTCTGATGGTGGTGCTGGATGGGTCTGATGGAGCCGGCAAAAACACCCAGCTTAATCTTTTGGCCGAAAGGTTGAAAGCCGCCGGCTACAACGTAGCCACTTTTGCTTTTCCGCAATATGAGAAAGAGTCAAGTTATTTTATCAGGCAGTATTTAAGCGGCGCTTTCGGCAACGCTGTTAAAGTCAGCCCATATACCGCAGCCTTATTTTATGCCCTTGATCGTTATGAAGCAGCCGAGTCTATCCGCCGGGCTCTTAAAGAAGGAAAGATTGTTTTGGTCGACCGCTATGTAGGAGCCAATATGGCCCATCAGGGAGCTAAGTTTGCAGATCCTGTGGAGCAAAGAGGTTTTTTTGTCTGGGAGGACAACCTTGAATTCCAATTGCTGAGGATTCCCCGGCCGGACGTTAACTTTTTCTTGCGGGTTCCCGCTGATGTGTCAGCCAAGCTGATAAAACAACGCGCCGCAGAAACCGGTGTAGTCCGCGATGAACACGAAAAAAACAGCCAGTTTTTAAAAAAATCGGTTGCTACGTACGATTTGCTCTGCCGGCTTTTCCCTAAAGACTTTACTGCCATAGAATGCACAAAAAACGGTCAGCTTTTGGGCATCCCGCAGATCAGTGATCTTATCTGGAAAAAACTAAAACCTCTCCTGCCAGACGACAAGCCAAACAGTGGCCACCCTGCAGTTGTGACTCTTGGCCTAAATACGCCAAGCCAAAATCATTCTGAAGAAAAAAATGCTGGCAATGACAGGCTGCACCAGAAATTTGTTAACACGAGCCTACTGCTAAAAGTAGCCGTAGAGCGGCAGGTTATGTCTGTTGATCCCCCGGGCTTTTCAATATGGTCAGATAATAGCTATAGCTTCTATACGCCCATGGGGCTACCACGCGACGTCGAGAAAATTTTCAAATCTACAATGTCCAGGCTGGCTGATTTACATCGTGAAATGCGTTCCTTGCTGGAGAATTATTATAAAAAAACCCTCCTGAGCAGCAATGGCAAACCGACTGTAAATATCAGCAGTATCCTTTTGCCGGCGACACCGATGGCAGCCTTAAATAATTTCGGGGCAGTTTTATCCGCCCGCTCAGCTGAGCGGTTGGCCAAGAAATTACTGGCTAGTGACTCCCAGGAGCTTCAGTGGACGGCAAAGCAGCTTTATCTGGCAGCCCGCCAGGTATGGCCTGCTCACTTCGCTAAACCGTTGGAAGCCGCTGGTAACCCCGAGCCGATAAACAATATAATTACTAAGCTGGTCGAGGATAAGTTATCTTTAAACTCGAGTGACAGCCAAATCGCGAAACTCCTAGAAGCTAACCCGAGACAAGAATTCGACCTTTTGGCAGAGAGTATCTATCCCTATAGCAGCTTGTCTTTAGAGGAAATTAGAGAAGAGGTGTCCAACTGGTCTTATCAGCAGAAGTACGAAAGTCTGAAAAAAACAGTGGGTGAACCGCAGTTGCTTAGCAAAATCCAATATAAATTCGATGTTATATCCGACCAGCTGACGCTGTCTGAGGCAGTCAACTCCGCAATACTTTCGTCTGTCCAGGTGCAAACACCATCACCCCGGTTCGGTTATGATGTTCCTGCCGTGGTCGAAGAGTCTGGTATAGAAGATTTGTATATGGAGTGCTTTGATAAAAGCCTGAAACTCTTCAGCACTCTCCAGCAGGCCGGCCGGGATGACTTAACAGTGTATGCATCCCTTCTGGGCCATAAACTCCGCTGGCAGTTTCAGGCCGATGCGACTAACCTCAAGTCTTTAATTAAGCACCGAGGTTCAGAGAATTTACAAGCAGTTACAGAAATCATTAAAGATGCAGTTGCCGAGGCTCACCCACTGACGTGGGATGTGCTTATGGACACCAGCCCGCTGACAACAAGCACAGAATTAAGCCGCAACAGGGTAAAACCTTCAAAAAGGCGTCGCACAAAATCAAGGAAACCAGCTGAGCCAACAGATAAGTAGGCTTGCTAAAATAGCCCTTTTTTGTTAATTTATATCTAGAAAACCCGAGACAGTAGCCGGACAATTAATCCTTAATCTGCTACCGAGGTTGGAGTATCCATCTTTGCTAAGTCTTTGGTTTTACCCGGGCCAAAGTTTTTTTATTTTGACCCTCAGCGGACATTAAAAATCCATGTAAATAGTAAAGGAAAGGATTATATGGCAATAAGTAAGGACAAGAAAGCCGAAATCCTGGCCGATACCAAAAACCAGCTTGAGAATGCTAAGTTAACGGTATTCGCATTTTATGCAGGCACGCCAGTCAAAGCTATGCAGGAATTGCGGCGCGATGCGCTTGAGGGCGGTACATCCATCCGGGTGATTAAAAACCGCTTATTTAAAAAAGTGCTGAGCGAGACCGACAGGTTCAAAGGTGTCGACACCAGTGTTTTTAACGGCCAGCTGCTTTACGCTTTCAATGACCAGGATGAAGTAGCGCCAGCCCAGGCCTTAGCCAGCTTCGCTAAGGAGCAACCGCAAATCCAGTTTGCCGGCGGCTTGAACGCCGAAGGCCAGCTGCTTGCAGCGGATGATGTAAAGGATCTAGCCGCGCTGCCCAGCAAGGATGTTCTGCGGGCTCAGCTGGCAGGTACCATCGGTGCGCCACTTAGCGGCTTCGCCAATGTCATGTCGGGCAGTATCCGGGGCGTTATAAACGTTTTAAACGCCCGGGCAGACCAACTATAGATTAAATAAGAAGGAGAGTAATATGGCAGAAGAAACAGCAACAACCCAAGCCAAAGAAGAAACCAAAGCCGAGGCTCCGGCTAAAGAGACTAGTGCGGATACTAAATCCGCAAAAGTCGAAGTCCCAAAAGAATTCAAGACAGTTATCGATCATTTGGATAAGATGAGTGCCTTGGAAATCAGCAAGTTTGTTAAGTTTCTGGAGGAATACTGGGGAGTATCAGCAGCCGCGCCAGCGGTTGCCGTCGCAGCTCCCGGTGGCGGTGAGGGCGGCGAAGCCGCAGCTGACGAAAAAAGCGAATACGACGTTGTACTTAAAGACCCCGGCGCCCAAAAAGTCGCCGTCATTAAGGCGGTAAAAGACTTAACCGGACTTGGCTTAGGTGAAGCAAAAGCCATAGTTGACAGCGCACCCAAAGCTGTGAAAGAAAAAGTCAGTAAAGATGAGGCAGAAGAGGCTAAAAAAGCCCTCGAGGACGCCGGCGCCAGCGTAGAGCTTGCCTAAGCCGGCAGCTAAAACCGCTCTTTAAAATAAGGAGCGGTTTTTTTATCCACAGAGCCATTCAAAGGTTTTGACTTTGATGGTCTCGTATGTTACGTTTAGGTCGAATATAGGGAAACAAATACCTATAGAGAGGTTGAGGGAAAAACAAATGGCAGACATACCAGAAAAGCAGATTAAACGGCTTAGAGCTCTAATAGCAGAGGCCGAAACAGCCTTGGCGGCTACCAAAGAACTACTAATAAGCTTGGTCGGCGACGACCCGGTACTGACTGAAAAAGTCAAAGATAAAGCTCTCGGTAAAGTTATTGAGGGCGTTTTCGATGGACAAAATATGGTGGGTTCCGATGGAAAAACCTATCCTGTGCCGGCTAATTACGCTTCGAAATCAAAGCTCGTGCAGGGCGACATATTAAAATTGACGATTTCCGATGACGGCTCGTTTATGTATAAACAGATCGGCCCGATCCCACGCCGCCAAGTGGTTGGCGTTCTACAGCAAAAAGACGGCCACTATTACGTCGAGGTGGACGGTAAGCAGTACAGAGTGCTCTTGGCGAGTGTAACTTACTTCAAGGCTAAGCCAGGCGATCAGGTCAGTGTCAATGTACCAGAGGATCAGACCGTTGACGCTGAATGGGCCGCACTCGAAGCCGCCCTTTAAATCACAACACCAAAACAACTTCAGTACGCCTTATAATAGATAGAGCAATGGGTCAGGCATTATACCGGAAATACCGTTCAAGAGGCTTTGATGAAGTCGTTGGGCAGGACCATATCAT
>DASSFC010000002.1:0-9002 GCA_035694865.1 Saccharimonadales bacterium (SeqCode)
TTAACGATGTAGCTGACAGTGAATATCTGGGCGTCGGTGCCGCCCAGGCCGCCGTTTCCGCTGTCGGAGACCGAGTCGGTTGAGTGGAAAGCGAAGTTATCCGCAGTGTTATACGGTGCAACTGCCTGACCCCTGAGGTTAGTGCCGTTTGGCAGCGGCGAGACTTCGGCGCTGGTACCAGGGAAGCTAGCCGCGGCTGCAGCAGTGTTTAGTTTTAGGTTCAAGCCGAACTGGCCGGTACCCTTTACAGATGCAGCTGCGGTGGATCCGATGCCGGTGATGCTATTAGCGCCGGACGTAAGGGTACCCCCGTTAACAGTTATCTGATAGCCTGTGCCGGCGTTTGTGCTGGCGGCCATCTGAGAGGTTGCCGTAGCTGTGTCGGTCGGTGAAAAGTCCTGGTTGAAGCTGATGTTACCAGTAGTGGCTGTTGAACAATCCGGCACACCGGCAGTCGTGCTAACTGTAGCACCGGTGCAGAAAACCAGTGATTCGGGCATGTAGCCCTGGAGAACGATCGGCGTTGCCGTGCTGGCGGCGACCGAACCGATATCGGTTGGAGCGCCTGTAGCGTTAGTGGTGGCGAAGGTGGAGATACGGACATAGAAAGTACAGTTATTGCTTTGAGGAGTAACACCACCGAAGCAGGTTGTATTATTGGGGTTGGTTACGGTAGACAGCTCATAAGAGGAGGTTGCGGCGACACCGCTGGCGGCCGTCCGCGTCAGATAAGGCGCGCCGTTAGTGGTGTTATTAAGTGTAAAACCGGTGTTGGCGCCGGTTTGGCTTGATAACGTTGCCGATGTAGTGACAAGACCGGCTGGCAGCGTACAGCTTAGAGCCGGATCTGGTGTCGTGCAATAAAGGAACTGGATAGAGCCTAAGTTGGTCGTCGAACCGATCGTGAAGGTAAATAGGTGCTTAACTACTCCGCTGGGTTTAGAGCCCGGGTCGGTGCCGGCCTCGAGAGTTAAGCTGCGAGCTGTAATCGGGGCAGCCGAGGTTGATGGTGCCCTTAGACCGCTAACTAGCAGCAGCAGGATTAGCAAGACGCCGAGAAGTGGAAGTAGCCGAACGTTTAAATAACTTCTGATTTTCATTTGTTTTTTATTTTGAAATACTAACCGGATATTAGCATGAGCTTTAAAGTGATGTCAACTGATTTTTTTAACTAATTCTTCCCTGTGGATAAAATCAATATGAGCCGGTACATATAAGAGTTTCGGCCCCGCTGTATGCCCCGCCCGGCGAAAGCTCGCTGACATTTATAAGATAGCTGATTGTATATAGAGTGGTGCCGGAACTTTTTGGCCCCTGGGCGATGATATCGCCATTAACATATTTGTAGTTATTTGAGGTATTGTAGCCAGCCGCTGCCTGTCCGAAACCGAACTGGCCATTATTAGGATTAGCGCCTAGCGATACCGGTGAAGTGTTGGCGACCACATTGATGCCATACTGTTCTGTACCCGGAGTGGATGTGCCGGCCGTAGCCATGGCAGTAAGCGTATGGCCGTTATGGGTCGGCGGAGTGCCATAAACCTGGACGATATAGCCATAGCTGGTGTAATCGAGTACCTGGAAAGTAGCGGTGGTAGTTGAGGCTGAGGTGGCCGAAAAATCACCAAAATTGGTGCTGGCTGAATTGACTATGAAAGTCAGGGCCGGATCGCCCGTAGTGATATTACCGCCCTGTACTTGCAAATTGGTCGATGCCGAGGTGCTCAAGCCAAGAATACCCAGGGCCTGTTCGGATTGGAAGTTGGGCGAGGCTGAGCCATATAAGCCGCTCGAGCCGAGCGATTGCTCAGTGAACTGGTAGTGGGGTGATACTAACGGGTCGGCCATGGCCGGCGCGGTAAAATAGCTGATGATGAGTGCCCCGGCCAGCAGGTTTATCCCCCACCCGATTTTCTTAAGCAAATTCATTGAAGTAGTGTTTATTCTCGAAAAAGGCTAATCCTTATAATTATAGCCTAAAGGGTTATAGATTGCTTGCCTGCCAGCCAAAGCGCTATAATGCAGCTTAAGTTCTTATAAATATAAATACATATAAAAGAAAAACCTGATGGATAATCAGCCGTCTCCCCAGCCGAGCTCTCAACCCGCAGCGCCCCTGCCGGAGGTTTTGCGGCCGCGGACCGACGCCGCCCCCTCGCCTGCCCCGACAGCTAAAACCGAACAGGCCAAAAAACCCTTACATCGCAGTTACAGGCCCAGCCACCGGGCGACTTTAATCGGGTTGGCGGCTGTCATTGCCATCCTGGCTATAAACGCGGCCGTCATCGCTTTATTACTTAAAAAACAGGCCGCTAAAGATACCCTGAATGCCAAGGGCCAGGTCAGCCTGAGTTCTTCCCAGCTTAATAGCCTGGGAATCAACCGGAGCGAACTGGGACCATCTGACGTCCAGTTAACCGTAGCGCCGAACGCCCAGTTTAAAGGAACGCTGTCTGTAAATGGCAGCACAACGCTAGGCGGTCAGGTCAATTTAAATAATAAGCTCAATGCATCTTCTGCGGATATAACCCAGCTGGATGCCGGCAATACCAACCTGACCCAGCTTAATGTTAACGGCAACGGGACGCTCAATACTTTGAATCTGCGTAAAGACCTGGCCGTAGCAGGCGTTACCCAGCTGCAGAATGCTCTGACGGTCAATAACAGTGCCACAGTCAGCGGTAATCTGACGGTTGGCGGTACTTTATCGGTTAATACATTTAGCGCCCGCAGCCTGACATCAGTTACTTCGCTGACGGTTGGCGGCCACATCATAACCGGCGGCCCAACGCCCGGCGTCAGCCGCGGCGGCGCCACCGGCTCCAACGGCACCGTCGGAATCAGCGGCAATGATACTGCCGGATCCATCTCTATTAATATCGGTGCCGGTGCACCAAGCGGCACTTTAGCGAATGTCAGCTTTAGCAGCCGTTATGGCAATATCCCGCATGTCGTAATAACACCAGTTGGGGTGGGCGCCAATTTTTACGTGCTTAATCTAAGTACAACCGGCTTCAGCGTCGGTGTGGCCAGCGGCCTGCCGCCAGGCGGTTTTGTCATCAACTACATAGTCGAGCAGTAAATGGCACTTATATATTAAGGAAAAGTAGCACGTTGTCGTCGCGGACACCGATGATGCCGTTAGTGATATCAATGTTTACTGGCTCTTTTTCGGTCTCGATGACAACCTGGCAAGGTGTCATCACCGAGAAAAAATCAGCATGGCCTGGCAGGATATCGAACTGGCCAACCCGGTTCTCGGCCGAAACCAGCTTGGCCTCGCCCTGATAATAAAGCTCAAAGGGCGCCCGGGCGATGACTTTAAGGCTGCTTCTATCGCTTTTCTGGTGATCCATGGTTTTGATCGGCTTTAGGCGCCGGCTCTGCTGCCGTCTGTCCCTTATCCTCTATCTGGGTGCTTGGTTTGGTATCAACCGGCGGCGCCTGGCCAGGTTTACCGATTATGGCTTCTATGCCATCAAGCGTCTGGTCGCGTGTAAAATACTGGCCGGGTTTACCGGTCAGGTGCTCCGCGACATTAAAGTCCTGTGAGAAATATTCAATCAATTTCTTGGCGTTTCGGTAATCGGCCTGGTCTTGCGGCGATAGTTCATTTTCACCGACGATGGCGATAATGTTCTTAAGCGATTCATGCTTTTGCATAATGGCCTGCACCCGGCCGGCCAGTTCGTAGTGGCGTTCGCCGACGATGCGCGGCGTCAGCAAGCTCGAGGTCGTCTTAAGCAAGTCCACGGCCGGCCGGATACCGCTTTCGGCCACCTGCCGCGACAGCACCAAAACCGAATCGAGCTGCTGCTGGATGGCCTGGACCGCCGGATCGGATAAGTCGTCAGCCGGTATGTAAACTGCCTGGACGGAGGTAATTGAGCCTTTGGAGGTTGAGCTTAAGCGGTCTTCCAGCCGCCGCAATTCCGAAAAAACCGTCGGCGCGTAGCCGCCCTCGGAAGGAATCAGACCCAGGTTGGTCGATAGCTCGGTCAAAGCCTGGATATGGCGATAGATGTTGTCGACAAAGAACAATATATCTTTACCCTCTTCGTCGCGGAAATACTCGGCGGCCGTAGCCGCGGCCGGGCCGACCATCGAACGGGTCGCCGGCGTGGCATCCATCTGCCCGAAAAACATAACAGTGGTTTTAAGGACTTCGCTTTCTTTAAGGGTCTGGTAAAGTTCATTTCCTTCCCGGATCCGCTCACCTACTCCGCAGTAAATGGACAAAGCGGTTTTGTTGCTGTGGGTGACGTTATGGATCATCTCCATAGTCAGGACGGTCTTACCGACGCCAGCGCCACCGACGATGCCGATTTTGCGTCCCTTTACGAAGGGAGTCAAAAAATCGATGACTTTAAGGCCGGTCTCCAAAAGCTCCAGTTTATCTTCGCTGCGGTAGCTTTTGACCCCGCTGGGCTCACGGATGGCTTTGCGGTTCTTGGTTATGCTTGGCCCATCATCAATCGGCGTACCCAGCGGATCAAACACCCGGCCTAGGGTTTCCTGGCCCACCGGAACCGTCACTTTTTGCTTGGTCCGGTAAATTACCTGGCCGCAGCGCAGCTCGGGACTGTTGGTCAGGTTGATACAAACGGCTGAATCAGCCCGGAAGAAATTAACCTCCAGCAAAACGTGCGGATAGCCTTCTACTGTTAGCAGTTCGCGCGCCTCTGGCTTGGAATTTAGTACTTCAATTTCCACCATCAAACCCCGCAATGATTTGATTACGCCGACTTTTTCACCCGACGAGACGATTCCCTCAGGCGGTTTCATGCGTGGTCCTTAATTTTTTTCTTTTTTTTGATACCCACCACGATTTCACGCGACCGACGGTCGGCGTCGGCCCGCTTGGAGCGATGGTATTCGAGCTTATAATACTGCAGCAGTTCATAGGCCCGTTTTTTAGCCACGGCCATGGCGTTAAAGCGGCTGGCGTTTTGGGCCAGGCTGGATTCCAGTATGGATTGACTGAGGGCCAGGTTCATCATCGTCCGTTCCATCATGTCGGCAATCTCATCAAGCGAAGGTTCAAAAATAGTATCCTGGGCAGTTATATAGTTACGGCTTTGGTCCTCCGAGACCTCCTGCCCCATCTCCTGGATACTCGAAATCAGATCAAAACTTTTAATGCCCTGCACACCAAGCGAAACATATTCTTCATAATATAGGGTTATTTTGGAGTAATCGGCAATAGCGTCGATGACCGGGCCGACATCGATATAACTTTCGCTTTCCGGTACCTGGAAGTAGCGGACGAACGGGATGCCGCGCTGCTCCAGCTGCTGGGCACCGTGGGCACCGATCACGACGATATCAGTCGTGGTGCTGTCGTAATGCTCGAGCATAGTTTCGATTAAACGGGTATCGATGTCGCCGCTCAGGCCCGCCTGGGCGGCGATGATAACGTAAACCGCCCGGCTATTTCCCTTTTCTTCACGGCTGGTCAGGCGCGAACCCGGGTCAACCCTCAGTGAAGTGTAAAGGCGCCATAGTAACTGGAAGAAGTCTTTTGACAGCTGGACTTTATCTTTGGTTTTAGCGACTTCGGTGCTAGCAATGGTTTCAAAAACAGCTGTCAGGTCTTCGACCGTCCCGATTTGCTGGGAGTCCTGTTGAATGACATTAGTTTTTCGCATTGGCTGCCTCCTGCGGGTTTTTGGCGCCGCCCGCGCCACCGGCCGGCGCTTTGCCGGCCGTATCCCCTGTTTGGCTCTTTAAAGGCGATGAGAATTTTTGGAACAACTCGGTTTCGACTTTATCAAAACCGGCTTCATCGTTAACATCTTTGACCTGTTTGGCCGCCTCGGCGGCGGCTTGCTTAAGGCCCTTGATATCCAGTTCGACTTTGCCGGCCCCTTTCATAACTGTTTCCAGGGCCAACTGCTGTTCAATCAGCGAATGGCGCTCTTCGGGCGGCTGCTGCAGGGCTTCGTAAATTTGTTTGCCGAGCAAAAAATCCTGGGCCGCCTCGCTGGATAAGCTCGAACCGAAGTGTGAAAACTCCTCGGCCTGGGCATATTTGGCCAGGGCCTTAAACAAACTGCCGGTCAATTTTTTCTGACGGACAGTCTGGGCCTGGCCACCGACGCGCGACACGCTCAAGCCAGCATTGACGGCCGGCCGGATGCCCTTACGGAAGTTAGACAAATCAAAAATTATCTGGCCGTCAGTAATCGACATGATGTTGGTCGAAAGATAGGCCGTGATGTCGTCATTGGGCGTCATTACAACCGGCAAGCTGGTCAGCGTTTTGTTATTCTTGGCCAGCTTGCCGGCCCGCTCCAGCAGAGACGAATGGGCGTAAAACATATCGCCCGGATAACTGTCGCGGCCCGGGTCGACTTCTTGCAGCAGGCTCAGCTGCCGGTACGCCTCGGCGTGTGATGACAGGTCGTCATAAATAATAATCGTGTCCCGGCCGTTGTTCCACAAATACTCGGCCATGGCGCAGCCGGCGTAGGGGGCGATATATGATTGGGTCAGCGAATCGAAGATATCGGCCAGCACAACAATAGTGTGATCCATGGCACCTGACTGCTGCAGTCCGGTCAGCAGTGTTTCGATATCGACCTTACGCTTGCCCACCAAAACATAGACCACCACCCGGTCGGTATCCTGCTGGCTGGCGCTTAACTGGCTCAGATAAGTACTTTTGCCGGATTTAGTGTCGCCCAAAATAGCGATCCTCTGCCCCAGTACAACCGGGAAGAACATGTCAACCGCCGCTACGCCGGTGACAAGCTGCTCGTTAAGTATCGAACGGGCCATAATGCCGGGCGCCGGGTTAAAAATCGGCAGGCGCTGTTTGGTAACAATCGGGCCTTTGCCATCCAGCGGCTCGCCCATCGGCGAAACCACCCGGCCGACTAGCTCCTGGCCAACCGGCACACCGAGCAGATCGGCCTGGACGACACATAGCGTACCGGGTTCGACACGTTCGGAGTCGATATTGAACAAGACGACCCTGTCACCATAGGCTTCACGGACAAAACCACGCTGGCCGTCTTCAAATAATACTTGTGAGCCTAAGCGGACGCCTTCCAGGCCTTTGACTTCGACGATAAAGCTATTATTGGCGACTACCTCGCCTGTCAGGGCGTTAGATTCAACCAGTTTCTGGAAGGTCTGATTATCAAACATTACGTAAAACCTCCGCGAATTTTGCCCGGTTGGCCAAAATCTGCCGCTTAAATGACCAGTCGGCTACCCGGGAGCCATAGCGGACCACCATACCGCCCAGCATGGTGCCATTGAATTGGAAATCGACCAGCAGATCGCCGCGGATGTTCCGGCGGAACCAGTCGACTATAGCCTGTCTTAGCTGGGACGGCGCGGGCGCCGCCAAAGTAATCGTTACAAACGGTGCTTTGGCGGCGAAGCTTTCCAGGTCCTCGATAAGTTTACCCAAGCCGGCCTTGGCGGTTTGGTCTTGGGCCTGCCATTGCCTGACAATTTCAGCCGTACCCTGGCTCAAGACTGGTTCACCGTCTAGTTTCTGGCCGGCCACCTTCTGCTTTATATTGTTTTGGCCGGCCCACTTGGCGTAACTTTGCAGCTCCATAATCGCAGCTTTTAAATCTTGCCTTGATGAGATACTAGCCGGCAGATTTGGTTTCATCCCCGCCCACCTCTTTTTTAAAATCAGCTTTGTGCTCTTCCAGCATCGACAGCAAATATTCTGTCTGGCCGCCCAGGTCAATGTTGTGACTTAGCGTCTCGTTCAAGAATGACGCGACGGCATCGCCCAGCTTAGTATCAATTTGGGCAATCAATTTTTGCTTTTCGGCTGCCAGTTCCTGATTGATTTTGGCCTTGATGGCATCCTCATGCTTGGCGACTTCTTCCCGGATAGCACTCATCTGCTTATCGGCTTGTTCGTGCAGCTGGCCCAGCTGCAGACGGTAACGTTCCATCTCACCCGATACGATATCGGTCGCCAGGCGCTTAACCAGCCGGTTGATTTCAATCGCCGAAGCATCTAGGTCAGTATTGAGTTTGTGGGCAGTGGAGTTAAGAGCTGTCTGGATTTTAAGCTCGGATTCCTCAACCAGACGATGCTTGACTTCTGGTGAGAGGACTTCATCGGGAGCGAGCGGCGGTAACAGCTCGGCTTCATGGCGGTTGGTGCCGTAATGCCGACGGTAGTACTGGACAGCCAGTGTTACCAGCGCTCCAAGCACGAAGGCTTGGGCAAAGAGTAGGATTTGCAGATATGTATTTTCGTTCATGCCTAGAATTTAGTTAACACCATATAGATTGACCCCACCGCCACACCTAGTATGACGATAACTAAAACCGACAGCTGGATGACATTGCGATAAACGGCCGATTGGCTCATCGGGTTGCGGCCAACCGAGATGATGCTGCTTCGAATCAGCGAATAAACGATGCTGACGACAATCACCAGCGTAACAATAAAAATCACCGCGCTGATGATTATCGGCAAGGCGCTGACTTTCTTACCAGCCAGCGAATTAGCTACGTTTTGCAATGCCTGTGGAATAATGGTCTTATCCGGCTGCTTGTAAAAATAGGCCACACTTACCAAAACCGGGATCTGACCCAGCTGAACTGTATGCTGTTGCCCTTTATTATCCTTGTAGGTAGTTTTTTGGGCCGTACTATTGGGGAAAGAATCCTGGGCTACACCTATGGTTTTGCTGTTTTGGGTGGCGACCATGCCCACGCCGCTGATTGGTGAACCGGTTATAGAATCGCCGGGCGAAATTTGGCCGTTAATATCCGAAACCAAAACTTGTTCAAGCCCCGACTGAGCTACACTGACCTGGTTAGTTTGGGCAGAAGATATCGATAATTGTGAGCTATCCGGATTAACTACCACGCCGAATAAGTCGCTGTTATTGGCGGTAGTTGCGGCTGTCACCCTGTCTGAATAACCTTTTTGTAAGCTGACGATAGAGCCGGCCGGCAGGCTGCTGTCGGCCGCGAAAGACTGTGAGACAAGGGTCGCGGCGCCGGTGATCGCCGGC
>DASSFC010000003.1:0-5690 GCA_035694865.1 Saccharimonadales bacterium (SeqCode)
GAATCAATAAGGTATCACCCGGCAGGAAAAACCATATCAAAAGAGCACCTTCGGCAAAAATAACCGTCGCTATTGCCAGCAGGCCTCCGGCCTGTATGATATGGTTCACGCTCAACAGCATTACCTAAATTGTACATCACCCCTATAATTTGCTATAATCAAGTGAAATCGTAAGGAGTAAATGTTAATTTATGGCTGATATTGATGCGCCCGTGAAACTGTCACAGCGCGAAGTAATTGGCAAGGGTTTGAACCGCTTACGGGCCGATGGCTCAGTGCCAGCGGTGATTCACAACCATGGGCAGCCGTCCGTTCATGTTATGGCTCCAGAAACCGAGTTACTGAGAATCTACCGGGTTGCCGGCAAACACCATCCCCTTAACCTGGAGGTTGGGTCGGATAAATACCTGGCGCTGATAAAAGATGCCCATTTCAATCCTGTTAAGCGCAAACTCGAACATATCGTTTTCCAGGCGATTCGTCAGGACGAAACCGTCGAAGCCGAAGTACCTATCAGGCTCGAGGGCGATGCCCCGGCCGAACGGACCGGTCTGATAGTCCTGCGTCAGCTAGACGCGGTCGAAATCGAAGCTTTGCCTAAAAATTTGCCTGACGAGCTGGTAATAAGCGCCGAAAGTCTGGCCGAGCTGCATGACAAGCTGGTGGTCGGCGACTTAAAAGTACCGCAGGGAGTTACTATTCTGACAGATGCTGAACACCCGATTGCTACTGTGGCCGAACCAAGGGCTGTGGCGGCCGAAGAAGCCGCCGAAGAAGCTGAGGCCGCCGAGGGTGAAGAGGGCGGCGAAAGTGCCGAGGGCGAATCTGGCGACGCCGGCGAGCAGGGCGAACAAACAGCAGAATCTGACAGCGAATAAACCAGGGCTGCTCGATGAATAAGCGGTTAGAGGCCAAGTTAGCTAAGCTGCCTAAAACACCAGGTGTTTATTTCCATAAAGATTCGGCCGGGCAGATTATTTACATTGGTAAGGCTGCCAATCTGCGCAACCGTGTCCGGCAGTATTTTCAAAAAAGCCGGGTCTTAGACCCCAAGACGGATGCTTTGGTATCCGAAATCGCTAATGTTGAATGGACAGAGGTAGAAACCGAAGCCGACGCTCTGTTTTTAGAAGCCGAACTGATTCGGCGTTATCAGCCGCGGTTCAACATTTTGCTGCGGGATGATAAAAGTCTGCAATATGTCCGGATTGATTATAAAAGTAACTATCCGACTGTAACCATGGTCCGCCGGCCGCTGGACGACGGCGCCGAGTACTTTGGGCCGTACATCAATGGTTTTGCCGTCAAAAAAGCACTGCGCTATCTGCGGCGGGCGTTTCCGTATGCTATCAGTAAACCAAGCGGCCAAAAACGGGCAAGTCTTTATTACCACTTGGGTCTGGATCCGGGCCTTGAAGAAGGCCGGACAAGCCTGGATAATTATCGCGCCAACTTACGCAAACTTATGGCCTACCTCCGTGGCGGCCGGGTTAAGTTAACAAAAGAAATCGAACGCGAAATGAGGCGGGCGGCCAAAGCCCAGAACTTTGAGCAGGCCGCCCGCCTGCGCAACCAGCTGCAGTGCCTGCAGGCGCTAAGCCGCCAGATACTGTTTTCGGACCGTGAGCTTCAGGATGCTTCTAAAGATATGGGCTTAGTCGAACTGGCCAACTTGCTGGGCATGGCCCAGCCGCCGCGCCGCATCGAAGGTTTCGATATCAGTCATATGCAAGGTACGGATAATGTTGCCAGCATGGTGGTTTTTACAAATGGTTTACCCGACAAAACCAGTTACCGTAAGTTCAAAATGCGGCTGTTAGGCAACGATGACTTCGCCCACATGGCCGAAACCATTCGCCGCCGGCTGCGCGATGAAAATCGCCGCAAGTGGGGCATAGCTGATTTGATGCTGATAGACGGCGGCCGCGGCCAACTGGCCGCGGCCCTGCAGGTCAGGGCGGACTGCGAGCAAAACATCGCCATGATTGGCCTGGCCAAAAAAAAGGAAGAAATGATAATCCATAAAATCGATAGTTTGCCGAAAATCGATAGCGAGAAACTGATTAAAAGGGCCCAAAAAGCCGGCGCCTACGTCAACGAATCGGCTGACTTTATCGCCATTGAGCTGCCGCCGGATTCGCATGCCGTTAAATTACTGCAGCGCATCCGCGACGAATCGCATCGATTTGCCGTCAGTTATCACAGTATTTTAAAGCGCGGCCGCCAGACCGCCAGCTTGTTAGACGAAATTCCCGGCGTCGGTCCGCTGACCCGCAAAAAGCTAATCCGCCATTTTGGGTCCGCCCGGGCGGTACTGGCGGCCAGCCAGGACGATTTAGTAGGCTTGTTAGGTCCCAAATCGGGCGCCCGCCTGAGCGGTTATCTCGCCAAGCTCCGCTGATTAGCTTTCGCTGGCAAAGACTTTTTGCCTAGCCAAAAAATTATTTTTGGCGTTCGAGCTGAAAAGCTTGAGCGAGGCAACAAACACCTTGGCTATAGCCACGGCTGTTTGATTTCGCTCGCGCTTTACCTGTCAAACTTGTTACAATATGGCTATGCTCAGGCATTTGGTGACGAGGTTTTTGGCCCGCTGGGCGGTGTCAGCCCTCGGCTTATGGATAGCATCGGCCTTATTGGGCTCGGACCATCTTAATTACGGCAGCAGCTGGAAAACCCTGTTAATATCTGCCCTGGTCCTCGCCCTTGTCAATATGGCCCTAAAGCCGATTTTAGTGGTGCTTTCGATTCCGGCAATCCTTTTAAGTCTTGGCCTGTTTATGCTGGTCGTTAACGGCTTCATAATCTTGCTGGTGCACTGGATTTATAACCCGCTATTCGTAAAAAATATCGGTTGGGCGATTATCGCCGGTGTAATCCTCGGGCTGGTCAATTTTCTGGTAACTAAGGTCTTGGAGGACATTTAATGACTATCTGGAGCTATATAACAATCGTTGACGTTATTATTCTGACGATATTAATCCTTATCCAAACCCGAGGCGCCAGCCTTGGGGCCGGGCTGGGCGGTGGCGGTGAAGTAAATACAGTCCGCCGCGGTTCAGACAAAAGCTTGCATCAGCTGACAATTATCTTAGTTTTCATCTTCGCCGCCAGCATCCTGATGGGAATAGTAGCTAAGTAAGCCAGCCCTATTAGCTGATGGCCCGGATAGACGACGAAACCAAGCGACGCATAAGGCGGCGCCTGCGCAAGCGCCAAAAAAATGCCCTGATTCTCGGGCAACAGGCTGACCAAAAAATTGAGCGGCTTTTAATCCGCCGGTTTGACCGGCTGATGTCCGTCCGGCGGTTTGTCCTGCTTTGGGTCAGCCTGATTGTTTTGCTGATTTTAGCCGGGATTTTGCAGGCCCGCAGCCTTTCACAATATTATCAATCGCTCCAGCCCGTTCCTGGCGGCCTGTATACCGAGGGTTTAATTGGCAACTTTACTAACGCTAACCCGATGTTCGCTAACGGAGCCGCTGACGCTGCTGTTAACCGCCTGGTCTTTAATGGCCTGTTCAAGTACAACCCCAAAAACCAGCTGGTCGGTGACCTGGCCCAAAATTACAAAATAAGCGGCGCGGCCCAAAACCGCTATACCGTCCACCTTAAACACAATATTAATTGGCAGGACGGTTATCCGTTTAAAGCCGACGACGTTGTCTTTACATACCGAACTATCCAGAATATCGAAGCCCAGTCACCGTTATATTCGAGTTGGCAGGGAATAACCATTACTAAACTCGATGACTACACTGTTAATTTCGACCTGCCTAACTCGCTAAGCGCCTTTCCTTACTCGCTGACCAACGGGATCGTGCCGGCCCATTTGCTAAGCGGCATTCCGGCCGAACAGCTTCGCAGCGCCGCATTTAATAGTAAGCCGGTCGGTACCGGGCCGTTTGATTTAAAGTTTATCGAAGCCAGCGGCAGCACTCTCCAGGAGCAAGAACAGCGTATCAGCCTGGCCGCTAATACTCATTATTACGCCGGCCGTCCAAAGCTCGACGGCATCAATCTGATTACATTCAGCGATGACCAGCATATGCTCAAAGCTTTTTCGGCCAAACAGATTAACTCCATGAGCGGCCTTGATAACATTCCGCCCGGTTTAGCCGATGATAAAAGTGTCCAGATATATACCACACCGCTGACAACCGAAGTCGATGCTTTTTTTAACAATTCACGGCCGCCTTTCAGTGATGCTGCCGTCCGTAAAGCCCTCATCCAGGCTACCGACCGGACAAAACTGAACGAACTGTTTGATGAACCGGTCACTCCGGCCAACAGTCCTTTGCTAAAAGGGCAGCTGGGCTACGATAAGTCTTTAATCGAGCCCAATTTTGATGTCGCGGCAGCCAACCAGGCGCTGGACCAGGCTGGCTGGACAAAAAACGCCAATGGCATCCGCTCGAAAGGCGGGACTAATCTTTCTTTGACATTAAGCGCCCAGGATACGCCAAACTACACCAAAGCCGCCCAGTATTTGCAAAAAAGCTGGCAGGCCATCGGCGCTAACGTACAAGTCGCCTACTATGGTCTCGACGAGCTCCAGGCCGCGGTTATCGCTAATCATGATTACGACGTGCTGCTCTACGGTATATCGATTGGTGTCGATCCGGACGTTTATGCTTATTGGGACAGCTCTCAAGCATCTATCACCTCGCAGGGCCACCTTAACTTAAGCGAATATAAAAGTAAGACGGCCGATGAAGCTGTTGAGGCCGGACGGACCCGCAGCGATCCGGCTGTCAGGGCTGTCAAATACAAGGCCTTCCTGACTCAATGGATGAAGGATCTACCAGCTATGCCCATGTACCAGCCGAATTATTTATATATTTCCCGCGGTACGGTCTTTAACTACCAGCGGAGTTCGGCTAACTCAGCTTCTGATAGGTTTTATAACGTCCAAAATTGGATGGTGCGCCAGCAGCGCAAGACAATCAAACAGGGCCAAAATACTTAAATTGTTAAGTATTTTGGCCCTGGTGGGAGAGGAGGGACTCGAACCCTCAAGCCTTTTGGGCAACGGATTTTAAGTCCGCAGCGTATACCAATTCCGCCACTCTCCCTGGAGGCGCGTACGGGACTCGCACCCGTCTAAAAGGTTTTGCAGACCTCTGCGTAACTTCTCCGCCAACGCGCCGTATAGCGGCCAACCTAAATTATACAAGATTTATCTCTGTTAAGCTCTTGGGGTAAGGAGTCCTTTATTCCACAGCTTAAGCTAAACAATTATTGCGCTTACGTAAAATAAGCGGTATTGTATAAACACTAACGTTAACGGGTGGGGCAAAAAGGAGAGACCATGAATATATGGGACTGGAGCCACCCACTCGGCCTCGGTGCTTTCATTCTCGGTATGGCGCTGGTCGTTTTCGTGCTGTGCCTGGCAATGAAAACACTGGCTACCATTCCGCCGGGATCTGATCGCCGCCGTCGATAATTTGCCAAGCGTCGCTACTATTCTTCACACCAAACCTCACACTACTAATAGCAAAAATAAAAACTAATTCCCGCCTTAAACTAAGGCGGGAATTTTAATTAGCAGGCAACGTCTTGGTCGATTTTGCTTTGGTGGCTTTTGTACTGCATCAGCAGGCTGGCGCCACCGGTAAACTGGTGGCCGGTGCAATAGTTTTGGGCTTGTTTGGCGGTCGTCCAGGTGGTAGCGCCCCAGCTGGGCCAATT
>DASSFC010000004.1:0-4614 GCA_035694865.1 Saccharimonadales bacterium (SeqCode)
ACCAGGCTCGAATCTATCAGGCCGCGGCGTTCGGCTAGCAGCACCAAAACAATCGAAAATTCGCTTACCTGGGCCAGCGCCACCGAAGCTTTGAAGCTGGTCCGCTTGGTATAACCCAAAAAGCCCATCACGGCCATAGAAATCAGCGGCTTAGCTACGATTACGACCAAGGCCGATACCAGGATGATATCGAACATATGGCCGATGTGGTGCAGGTTAAGGTTGGCACCAAGGGCGATAAAGAAGACGATGACAAAAAAGTCTCGCAGAGGTCGCAGCCGCGAGGCGATTTCCTGGGCATACGGCTGCGGCGCCAGGCAGATGCCGGCCAGCAGGGCACCGATCTCGCTCGATAAGCCGATTTTCTGGAAAAGTGCAGCCGCACCCAAACCCCAGGCGATGGCAAATAAGAATAAGAACTCCTGGCTGTCCGAAATCAGCCTATGTAGCCGCGGCAGCAGCCTGGAACTTACCCAGTAGATAAGCGCGCCGATCAGTAATCCTTTAAAAGCCAGCTCCAGCGCTGAACTTATAACGACCGACTTGCCGTTACCGGCAGATGTAAAGACAACCAAAACTATGGCGACCAAATCCTGTACCAGTGACACACTGATGGCGATTTTGCCGTACAGCCGGGCCTGCTCATGTTTGTCCGACAGCATCTTAAGGATGATGATTGTACTGGAAAATGCCAGAGCGGCTCCCAGAAATGCCGCGGCGGTGTGTCCAAGGCCGAGCGACGAGCCTAACAGCCAGCCGACGATAGTTATAAAGCCGACCTGTAGTAAGCCGACGTAAGCCGCTGTCCGGCTGACTTCTTTGACGATTTGTGGGTTGAGTCCCAGGCCGATGATAAACAGCAGCAGGGCGATGCCCAGGTCAGAGAATAAAGCCAGCGTGCCGGGCGATTTGGCGACATGAAAAACCGCCGGGCCGACAATGATGCCGGTAATAATGTAACCGATTATCTGTGGCTGTCCGATTAGACGCATCAGCAAGGCCACCGCCGCGGCGATGACGATAATCAGACTTAATCCCGAAAAGACCGTATCCATATCAAAACATCGACCAGATAGCGGCTACGCCTGATAAGACCATCACGCCTGTGATAGCCCAGCCAAAGCCCGACATCAGCTTGCCATTGGTCCATTCGCCCATAATTTTTTTATTATTGCTTATCAGCATTATCAGCACTAGCACGACCGGTGCGACTACACCATTCGCTACCGCCGAATATATCAAGGCCTTGATGGGGTCGATGCCCAAAAAATTAATCGATAAACCGACGATGACCGAAACGATTATGGTGCCGTAAAAAGCATGGGCCTGCTTGAACTTGCGGTAAAGGCCTTCTCGCCACTTAAAGCTCTCGCTGACGGCGTAGCTGCTGCTGCCCGCCAAAACCGGTATGGCCAGCAGGCCGGTGCCGATAATGCCGATGGCGAATAGCCAGTAAGTCGCGTTGCCGGCGAACGGCCGGAGGGCTTCGGCCGCCTGCGCCGCGCTGGTAATGTTGGTTACACCGTGAGTAAACAGCAGCGCGCCGCAGGCGGCGATGATAAAGAACATTACCAGTTCGCTCAGCAGCATGCCGCTCCAGACATCGATTCGCATAGCCTTAGCCTGCGCTTTATCAAAGTCATTTTGGCGGGCGGCGATTGTCATTTTACCGTCCAGAATTTCCGATTCTACTTCTTGAGATGTCTGCCAAAAGAACAGATAAGGTGAAATGGTAGTACCTAAAATGGCGCAGACTAACAAAAGCTGTTCTTTTGACCAGTGAATAGTAGGTGTAACAGCGCTTCTCAGCACGTGGCCCCAGGGCAGGTGGGCTACCAGCGCCGAAGCGACATAAGCCAGCAGGACCAAAGCCAGCCACTTTAAAAAGTGGGCGTATTTGGCATAGGGCAGGTATATCTGAAGGACCACGCAGAGCAGGGCAAATCCGATCACCAGCAGGCTGAAATCGAGCCCGGGGCGCAGCAGCTGCACACCTTTGGCCATAGCGCCCAGGTCGGCACCGATATTAAAGGCGTTGGCCGCAAAAAGCAGTAAGGTACAGGCATATAGAACTCGTTTGGAAAAGTGGGCCCGGATGTTTGTCGCCAGGCCGCGCCCGGTCGCCAAACCGATACGGGCGCAAATATCCTGCACAATTGCAGCCAGCGGATAACAAAATATACTCAACCAAAGCAGCTGGAAACCATACTGGGCCCCGGTTTGTGAATAAGTCGCGATGCCCGAGGGGTCGTCATCAGCCGCGCCGGTCGTCAGGCCCGGACCCAAGACGTTCCAATATTCGCGGGTTTTCCGGACGGTCTTTCGCGGTGTATCTTCAACGGCCTTGGCGGTACGGATAATCGTGCTATCAATCGACACAACGTCTATCTCAGTAATTTTTTCGATTCTATGTTTTTTAGCCATAAGTGCTATCTTTAAGCACTATGGTATATCTTCGGCGGTGTTAAAACAAATATTTAGGACTTGGTTTTGCTGTTGATTTCGGCCTTAATAGCCGCCTGGATTTTATCAACCGACGGTGCGCCGTTGGCATCGATAAGGTTGGTGTTAGCCAGATATTTTCCGTCCAAGAAGAACGCAGGCGTACCTTGCTGCTGGCCGGTCTTGGCAAAAGCTGCCAGGTCGGCGTTGATGGAATCATTGACCTTAGAACTGGCGTAATCCGCTTTGAACTGGCCGACGTTTAAGCCGATCTGCTGGGCATATTGGCTGAACAAATCAATTGGTGACGAAGAACTTACCCAGGCGTTCTGGTTCTCATAAAGCTTATCGTGCATCTGCCAGAACTTACCTTGCAAGGCAGCAGCCTCAGCCGCGCGGGCACCGGCGAATGCATTAGGGTGTATGGAAGTTAGCGGCAGGTTACGGAACTGGAAGTGAATCTGGTCCAGCAGAGGCGCCACCGCCTGCTTGAGCGGCTGGTAGTATGCCTCACATATAGGGCACTCGTAATCGCCATACTCAACAAAAGTCACTCCAGCCTTGTTCTGGCCCTCGACGTGGTTAGTCGGCTGTGCGCCAGAAGCTCCCGAGCTGTTTGTACTTTTATTGCTGGAGTGCTGAGAAATCGCAAAAATACCGATAAAAATGATAATAATCGCCGCCAAAATCCCTAAAAACCGCTTATCCATACTTTCTCCTTAGATTGTCAATACTAGTCTAGCACGGATATATTACATGACGACTATGTCCTGAAAGTCGTCCTTAGTGGCGATTTTTAAGAGCCCAATCGAAAAAAGAACGGTATGCATCAGTTTTTTAGCTACTTCCGACACCTCAAACCCATCTTCAAGCAGCTGGTTCTTGTAGGCACCCAGGGTTATTGAAAAAACGCCCAAAGGCTCACCATCATCAGCTGTATGGCTGGACCGAAAAGCACCGCTATTGAAACCGTTTTCTGAGAGATCGGTCCGGGAGCAGGCTACGTTGTGGCTGCCCTCGAATTCCTCGTACTCAGCCCCGCTGTCCAAAGCGATTCGAACAACCTGGTCTGCGGCGATATTTCGCCACAGGCCTTTGTCTTTTGCCCGATAGCCTCCCGTATCAATGGCCTGCCGGACATCGCCTTTCTGAAGTAAACGGTCCAATTCCATCGTCTGCAGTCGCGACCAGGCTAAATCCAATACGAGGTCTTTATGCTCGGGGTCGGCGTTATATATCAGGGTTTCACACTGAAACGCATTAGCCGCGCAGCCGCCTTGGCCATGTGTAGTGTCGCCATGAAGAATCACAGGGCGGCCTTTTTGGACCAGCATCTCAGTTTTATGTCTTACCATTTCATCCCAAGCTAAGATTTCTGCCTCCGGGTTCATAAAGTCGCTAGCCATCTCGACGATCAGTAAACCGCCGGGAAGCTGGCAGCCACTGCCGCTGAAACGATCGTCCATACAGTGGATTTCCCTGGTTGCTTCGGCAACGTATTCTCGTTTTGCCACATCCTTAGCAACATCTGCTTCGATGTCTGTGTTGGGTCCAAAACCGCCTTGGTTCCCGGGCCCTAAGTCCTTACTTGATAGGATTATCATTGGATGTTCGCTCTCGTATAAGCTGGGCCATTCACCGTTTTTGCCTTCCATAAACTCCTGCTGAAATTAAAAACACGAAAAGAGAGTATACCGCCTGGAATAAAAAACTGTAAAGGTAAATCATTACAAGAACAGGTAAAATAATATTCAGATGAAGCTTGTGTATATTCTGCTGGCTGTCGGTTTATTAAAATGTGTATTACTTTATAAACTCTATAATTCTGTGCCGGTAGCTGAATTTAAGCGGTTGGCAAAAACCAATAAGCGGGCCGCTTCACTTTATAAGGTCGCCAACTACGAAGCGGCCCTGGATGCGCTGCTGTGGATCGCCGGCACAGCTTGTGGGGTAACCATATTTATATGGTCAGCCCGGTCGAGCTGGCCGCTGGCCGCCGCGATCGGCGTTTTGTCGGCCTATTTAATCGTATGGATGCCAGCACCGCGCTGGGACGGCCCAATTGGAGCGATAGCGGCGTTTGCGGCCAAGTATTACGCGTCGGTGCTGTCATTTTTGAATCCGGTGCTCAGCCGGCTGGCTGGCTGGGTACCGCCGGCCAGCCGCGTCCAT
>DASSFC010000005.1:0-4375 GCA_035694865.1 Saccharimonadales bacterium (SeqCode)
TTGATAGGGTTTTTCCTGCCGGGTGATACCTTATTGATTCCGGCCGGCATTTGGGCCTCCCATCACAGTAATCAGCTGAACGTGTGGCTGCTATGGCCGACAGTGGTTATCGCGGCTATAGCCGGTTACCAAGTCGGTTATATTATCGGCAGCCGGGCGGGACCACGCGTGTTCAAACGCAGCGGCGGGATCCTTTTCAGGGCAGATTATATCCCCCGGACCCAAGCTTTTCTGGAACAGCATGGCGGCAAATCAATCATTGCCGGCCGTTTTATAGCTGTTGTCAGGACTCTTTTACCCATCATGGCCGGCATCGGCACTATGTCCAAACGGCGTTTCTTCCTTTTTAATACTTTAGGCGCGGTTCTGTGGGCATCGGTTTTAATCCTCGGATCCTATTGGATAGGCCAGCGGGTCAGTAACGTCGACCATTACATAGTCTGGATAGTCTTAATCGGCCTAGGCGTTACCGTTTTTGGCGAACTTTGGTACATCTTACGCAGCAAAGCCAGCCGGCGCCAATTTTTCAAAGCCCTGCGCGAAGAATGGGGCTATTTGTTCCGGCGCAGGCAAGATTAACTCCTTAGCATTTTAGCCAGGAACTGTCCGGTGTAACTTTGCTTGTTTTTGGCGACTTGTTCAGGAGTACCTTCTGCGATTACGTGGCCCCCTGCCTCACCACCTTCGGGACCCATATCGATGATATGGTCTGCGTTCTTTATCACATCCAAATTATGTTCGATGACTATCATGCTGTTGCCAGCGTCAACCAGGGCATGCAGGACGCTAAGAAGTTTGTCTACGTCGGCCATATGTAAGCCGGTGGTAGGCTCGTCGAGAATATAAAGTGTGCGGCCGGTGGGGCGGCGGCTTAGCTCGGCCGCTAATTTTATGCGCTGGGCTTCGCCGCCGCTGAGCGTAGTGGCCGGCTGACCCAATGTGATATAACCTAGACCGACGTCTACCAAAGTCTGCAGTTTACGGGCGATTGCCGGGATGTTTTCAAAAAACTCCAGGCCCTGCTCGCAGGTCATTGCCAGCACATCACTGATGGTCTTACCCTTATAGTGAATTTCTAGAGCTTCGCGGTTATAACGCTGGCCGTGACAGACCTCACATGGTACATAAACGTCCGGCAGAAAGTGCATTTCTATCTTAATTACACCGTCGCCGGCGCAGTTTTCACAGCGTCCGCCTTTGACGTTGAAGCTGAAGCGGCCGGGGGTATAGCCCCTCAGCTTGGCTTCCGGCATCTGGGCGAACAGCTCACGGATAGGGGTAAAAACACCGGTATAAGTAGCCGGGTTAGACCGCGGGGTCCGGCCGATAGGTGACTGGTCGATAACTATAGCCTTGTCCAGGTTCTTAATACCTTCGATATCATCATGGCGGCCGGGCACCGCTTGGGCGCGCATCAGCCTGGCGCTGAGTTCTTTTGCCAGGATGTCGTTAATCAAACTAGATTTTCCGCTGCCGGATACGCCGCTGACCACTACCAGCTCACCGAGCGGTATTTTTACATCTATACTTTTTAAGTTGTTTTCACGGGCGCCTCTAATTACCAGTTCGTTACCGTTACCGATACGCCGGGTCTTGGGCGTGATGATTTGGCGCTCGCCGCGCAAAAACTCAGCTGTGATGCTTTTTGGAGTCTTGGCGACGGCGGCCGGGGCGCCGGTAGCAACTACTTTGCCGCCGTGGACGCCGGCGCCCGGCCCGATATCAATCAAATGGTCAGCTGTCCTTATTGTTTCTTCGTCATGCTCAACCACCAGGACGCTGTTGCCTAAGTCGCGCAGACGTTCGAGTGTGTTCAGCAGGCGTTTGTTATCACGCTGATGCAAGCCGATGCTCGGTTCATCCAGTACGTATAAAACACCCTGCAGGCCAGAGCCGATCTGGGTGGCTAGCCTGATGCGCTGGGCTTCGCCGCCGGATAAACTGACTGCACTGCGAGCCAGGTTTAGGTAATTCAAGCCGACGTCGTTTAAAAATTGCAGCCTTGCGCAGATTTCCTTAAGGATTTGTTTGGCGATTTTAGCCTCGGTTTCATTAAGCTTCATCGAATTAAAGAACTTAACCGCCTCATCGATGCTCAGCTCGCATATGTCCATAATCGAACTGCCGTGGACTGTGACCGCCAAAACTTCGGGCTTTAAGCGTTTGCCGTGGCAGGCATTGCATGGCCGCTCCTGCATAAATCGTTCGATGTCGCGGCGGATAAAATCGCTGTCGGTTTCTTTATGCCGCCGCTCCAGGTTAGGAATCACCCCTTCGTAAGTCGTGTTAAAACTGCGGCCCATGCCCAGGCTGACGCGGAAGGTTTCATCGCCGGTGCCATACAAAATGATATCCAGCTGGTCTTGGCTGAGTTGGCTGGTCGGCTGGTGCAGGTTAAAGCCGTACCTGTCGCCAACGGCTGCCAGCTTTTTCATGTACCAGGCATCAGCGTTCACCCTGTTATATGGACGGATGGCGCCCTCGGCAATGGTCAGGCGGCCGTTGGGTATGACCAGCTCGGGGTCTACTTCCAGCCGATTGCCCAAGCCGGTGCAAACAGGGCAGGCGCCGTGCGGGCTGTTAAAGCTAAACGTCCTGGGCTCCAGCTCTGGTATGGCGACGTCCGGATGGTCAACACAGGCGTATTTTAAACTGTAATTTTTATCTTTTCTGGTGTCAGCGTTATGGACAATCAGCAAGCCTTCGGCGGCGTCAAAGGCTTGTTCAACACTTTGGGCTAAACGGCTGCGGCTATCTTCGTTATTTACCAGCCGGTCGACGACGATTTCGATGTTGTGCTTGTAGTTCTTGTCGAGAGTTGGGAATTCGTCGAGTGCATAAATAACGCCGTCCACCCGCGCGCGGGCGTAGCCCGCGCGCATAAACTGTTCTGGTATATGCTCAAAGGCGCCCTTCTTATCAATTACGACCGGCGCCAGCACAATCAGGCGGGCGTCTTTATCACCGGCGACTATTTGGTCCAGCACCGCCGCCGTAGTTTGGCGGGTCACCGGTTTGCCGCAAATCGGGCAGTGCGGCGTACCGATACGGGCAAACAGGAGGCGCAGATAATCATAAACTTCCGTCACCGTGGCGACAGTGGAACGCGGATTGCGGCTGGTAGATTTTTGGTCGATGCTGATGGCGGGGCTAAGTCCATCAATCTGGTCGACATCCGGTTTTTCCATCAAACCCAAGAACTGGCGGGCGTAAGCGCTCAGACTTTCGACATAGCGGCGCTGGCCTTCGGCGTAAATCGTCTCGAAGGCCAGCGACGACTTGCCCGAGCCGCTCAGACCGGTAATGACCACCAGCTTGTTGCGCGGTATCTCTAAAGAAATATCTTTAAGATTGTGTTCCCGGGCTCCCCTAACAGATATAAAATCGCTCATTAAGCCAAAGTATTATACAGACTTTGGCTGACTTTTTCCAGACCTAGGGCTAGCTATTGTTCCAGGTCGATCAGACTTTCGAGGTATCTCCGTCCCTGGTCCAAAGACTTCATCAACAACGGGTTCGGGTTTTCGCGACTATTATCCATTATTTTGTTCATCTCATCTAGGGCGTCTTTAGCCTTTTCTTTAAGAGTAAGTAAGGCGAGTTTTTCATGTTGATTGCCAGCTTCTACTTCAGCTACTTCAGCAATGGCGTCCGCCGTTTGTGCTTCGCTATGGAACTGGGAAGCTACAGCTTGGTCAACCTCGTCGCTACCTCTTCCTGCTACTTCCGCAGCTTTTCGTAAGCGAGCTGCAGAGCTTCGTTGCTGATCGCCTGCTAAAGCCATAGTTTGGGCTTTATCGTAATCTTTTACCCTCATTTGCTCAGAATCGTACTGCATGCCAGCTTGTTCTTCTAGGTGCTCCGCTTCTTTATCTTCAGCTTGTGCGGCTTCCAGTTCCTCACCTTTATACTCCGGCCTTACGAGATCTTCTGCGCCTTTTCGCAATTGCGATGCAATGACCCTTGTTTCATTGCCAGCTTCCGCCATCGCGTGGGCTTTTTCTGGATTGTGTTCATATTTTTCACCAACCAATGGCGAGCCTGGAGATATATTCTCACCCGTAAACAAAGAGTTTCCGTTACTATCCGTATATCTCGGATAGGTATTGCCTTCCTCATATCTTACCGGTATTTTTTGCCCGCTTTCAGTTTCAACTAAAGGTGATAAAGGCTCTGGAGATGTCGGTTGAGCCGGAGAATCAAGTAAATCTGTTCTCATGTTACGTTCTGGGCTAGGCTCGTCTTCGGCGTGGAATTGGCTGGGGCCAATCGTTTCACTAGATGATTGAAGCGATTCATCTCGCGGAGGAGTAGTTTCGTCGAAGGGCATTTTATTCCTTTTTTGTTATTAAGCTTTAGGTCAATTTTCCTCTTA
>DASSFC010000006.1:0-33581 GCA_035694865.1 Saccharimonadales bacterium (SeqCode)
CGGCCTGTTCATCGCCTTTATCGGCCTCTACAACTCGGGGATCATCGCGTCTCTGCCGCCGAGCGCGGGGCAGCCCGTGACGCTAGGCAGCTTCACGACCTGGCCGATCTTCGTCACGGTCTTCGGCATCGTTTTTACGCTCGTGCTGCGGGCGATTCGTTTCCGGGGCGACCTCATCGTCGGGATCGTTGGCACGACGGTTGTTGCCACTGTCATCAACTCACTCTCAGGTCATCACCGGGTGTTCGGCACCTCGGGCCCAGCCTATTGGCCCGGCTGGCATCACATCTACGCAAGGCCGGACTTCAGCTTGCTCGGCAACATCAGTCTGCACTCGTTCTCGACTACGCAGCTAGGTGTTGTCGCCTCGCTCGTCTGGGTTTTCTCGCTTTTTCTGAGCGATTTCTTCGATTTCTCAGGAACGGCGATCGGCGTCGGCAAGCAGGCCGGCTACGTCGATGCGCAGGGCAATATCCCAAACTTCAAGAAAGCCCTGGTCGTTGACGGTCTTGCCGCAATGGCCGGCGGAGCTGCCTCGGCATCGTCGGCAACCACCTACATCGAGTCGGGCTCCGGCGTAGCAGCCGGCGGGCGGACGGGCTGGGTGGCGGTGGTAGCTGGGCTCCTGTTTTTCCCGTTCATGTTCATCTCGCCTCTGATCGGCATGGTTCCGGCTCAGGCGACTGCAGCCGCTCTCATCGTCGTCGGCTGGCTGATGATCTCGACGCTGACCGAGATGGAAGGCGAAGCTGAAGCCGGCGGCTCAAAGCTGGCTGGCATCGATTTCCATGATTTGGCCATCGGTGTTTCCGCGGCACTGGCGATCATGATCATGCCCTTTACATACAGCATCACCAACGGCATCGGTTTCGGTTTCATCACCTACACCGTGATCTGCGCGGCTCGACGTGAATGGAAACGGGTCCACCCGTTCATGTGGGTCGTGACCGCGGCGTTCGTCCTCTACTTCTTGGTTCCGCTCCTCCAGCAGCACGTCAGCTGGTTCGGCGGACACCTGGCCTAGAAACGAAAGGAATTGCACAGTATCGGGGCGGGGGTTCGGTAGAACCCCCGCCCACTGACAAAAAGTGATTATTCGTACAGTGCTTTCACTCAGTTAAAGGTATGTTGCATTGAGCAATGGAAAGTTTAGAGCAAGAATTACACGACAAGGGAAAGATTCCGGTATTAGGGTTTGGTACCTGGCAGCTAAGCCGGTCGGAAGCTCGGGAATCGGTAGAAACAGCCTTAAAAATCGGTTACCGGCATATTGATACCGCTAAAATTTATGGCAATGAACGCGAAGTCGGCGAAGCTATTAAAGCCAGCGTAGTACCTCGCCAGGAAATTTTCCTGACCACCAAGCTATACAGGGGTGATTTAGGTTATGAATCCGCCCTTGCCGCCATTGATAAGAGTTTAGAAAAACTGCGCCAAGATTACGTCGATTTATATCTGATTCACTGGCCAGGCGATAATGTAGCAGACAGGGAAGATGCCTGGCGGGCCATGATTGAAATAAAAAAACAGGGCAAAGCCAAACACATAGGAGTCTCTAACTTTACAGTTAAGCACCTCAAAGATTTAGCCGCCAAATTCGACGAAAAACCAAGCGTTAACCAAATCGAATTCCACCCCTTTGTTTATAAAGAGCAGAAAGCTCTGCTGGATTACTGTCTTCACCAACAGATAGTGTTTGAAGCTTACAGCCCGCTGGCGCGAGGTCAGCGTGAGAATCGGCTGCTAAAAGTTATAGGCGGTAAGTATAAAAAATCTGCTGCTCAAGTTATGATCCGCTGGGCCATCCAACACCAAACGGTGCCGCTGCCACGCTCGGCCAACCCCGAACATATAAGAGAAAACTTTGCCGTTTTTGATTTTGAGCTGAGCGACGATGATATGGATGTGATTGATTCGCTTGACCAAACCGGCAGGACTGCCTGGGACCCGACCAACTTACCATAAAGAGTTCTGCTACAATTTAAGGCAGAATGCCTGAAGACGACCAAGTTAGCGGCGTACACTTTCCGAAAGGTTTTTTATGGGGCGCCAGCTTATCCGGCCACCAGACCGAAGGCGGAAACCACGACCAGTGGACTGTCTGGGAACTAGGACATGCTGCCGAGCTGGCTCGTGACGCCGAAAAACGTCTTTCCCATCTGCCAAGCTGGGACCGCATTAAAAAACAGGCCACCAGCCCCGATAATTACGTCAGCGGCCGCGGTATAGACCATTTTAAGAGGTATAAAGATGACTTTAAGCTTGCCAAAAAGCTTAACCTCAACTCGCTGAGGTTTACTATCGAATGGTCTCGGATAGAACCGACTGAGGGGGTTTGGGATGAGGCGGCTGTCCGCCATTACCAGGACTACATACATGAACTAAAAGCCCAGGGCATCGAGCCGGTGTTAAACCTATGGCACTGGACCATGCCTGTCTGGTTCACAGAAAAGGGAGCCTTTAAATACCGGCGCAACCTTAAGTACTTTACAAGGTTCGTCCATAAAATCGGGGCCGATTACGCCGGTGAGCTCAAATGGGTTTTAACTCTTAATGAACCCAACGTCTACACTACCTTCGGCTATCTAGTTAAAGAACCGACCAGCATCAACTGGCCGCCGGGCGAGACAAATCTGATCAGTTTCTGCCGGGTGTACTGGAACCTCATAGCCGCCCATAAAAAGGCATATAAAATCCTCAAGGCGGCTAACCCGAACCTCAAGATTAGTCTGGCCACCCAGCTAGCCAACATCCAGGCCAAGCGCCCGCACAATGAGCTAGATGAATTCACTACCCGCTTCATGCGCTATACCTGGAATTGGTTTTTCCTCCGGCGCGTCCGTAAACAGATGGACTTTGTCGGTTTTAACTATTATTTCACGGATTATTACACCGAAGTCGGCAAGCGCAAGGACCCGCAGGTGCCGTTGAGCGATATGGGCTGGTATATGGAGCCGGAAGGCCTCTACCCGTTGCTACTGAGCGTTAACCGCCATCAAAAGGGCAAGCCGATTATGGTAACCGAAAACGGTGTGGCCGATTCCGAGGATGAATACCGCCGCTGGTGGCTGGAAGAGACTCTCATCGCACTAGAAAAAGCCGCCAGTGAAGGTGTAAAAATCGTCGGCTATTTCCACTGGAGCCTGCTTGATAACTTCGAATGGGAAAATGGCTGGTGGCCAAAATTCGGCCTGGTGGAGGTCGACAGGGCACACGGAATGGAGCGGCGAATCAGGCCCAGCGCCAAGTGGTACGCCGAGCGCATCGCCAAACTGTCCACTTCAAAATAAGCTTTACTTTTATGCCAATCTGTGCTAGAGTATATGTATGGACTCACGAACAGAAAAGTTCCCCAAATTAGCTTCGACTCATGAAAAAACTCGGCGACGCAATAGCCAACTGAGTGCAGGCAAACAAGCCTTAGCTGGAGCCGGCGTTGCATTGGCTCTGATTGGCATCGGTTATGCCCAGCGGCCTCCTAAGAACCCCGAAAAAGCTAAACTAAAGGCTGCCTTAATTAAGAAAGAAATAAAAACCTCCCAGCCAGGAATAGTTGTTGAACCATATACCGTAGACAGCACTTATGTAGGCCAGCTCCTTAGTGGAGTGGCCGCTAATCTGCACCCTATGCTCTCCGAGAGTACAAACGCGATGGACGAAATTACTGCCCTTGAAAGCTATCAGACTGCTATAGAAAAGGGAACCGGCACCTTTACCGCTGGTGATCACCTGAATATCGCAATCGATACCAATAACGGCACTATCCTTCCAAAATCAGCAGTACCCGATAGTGCAACCTGGCAACGCTAATACACTACATATTGTGTAAATTAACGGTTATCTAACAGTTGTGGACAAGTAGCCGCCGCAAGGCGGCCACTTTATTAAAAAAACTATTGCAGTGGGTAGAGGTGGGTAGTAGACTCAAGTTAGTGGGTAAATGTGGGTAGCCAAAATAGCTACCACCACTAAAAAATAAAAACCACTATATAGGTACATCAAATCACTATGGGAGACTATTTCGAACGTAAGCTTGACGACAAGCGGCGGCTGACACTACCGCCGGAGCTTCGAGACGAGTTTGCGAGCGGAGCAGTCATTACCCGTGGATACCAAAAGTACCTCCATCTATATCCGAAGTCCGTCTGGGACGAACTGGTCGAGCCGGCTCTAAAAGGAGATATCCTGGACGAGCGGGTCGCTGACCTTAACGTTCAGTTCCGGATGGGTAAGACAGATAGCGATATCGACGCCAAGCAGGGCCGTATCACGCTAGAGCAGCACCAGCTGGACTTTGCCGGTATCGACAGGGACGTCATTGCCGTAAGGGCAGGGCGCTACTGGCGGCTGAGCTCATCTAAGGAGGGCGCGATGTAGATTCAAAAAGTTAGCACCTTAAAAATTCGGAAGTTCTGTAAAAACTGACAAATAACTTGCATCGAGGGCAGCTATTTGGCAGTCAGCCGGTGGGCTAAAGGGCTAACCACCGTTATAAAAAGCCTCGCACCTTTTTCAAAATGTAACACCTCCCAAAACTCCACCTCACAAAAGTCTCTCACAAAGAACTTTTTGGAGCTAAAAGGCAAGAATTAGCAATAATTCGCGCTCTTCGGCTCCTTAAAACTTCCATGTACTGCATGGAAAAACAAAAATAAAAAACACTCCAAAAACAAAAAGCTGACTGCTAAATAGGTGCTCTTGCACAAACAAAAACAAAAATGCCAAAACAAAAACAAATAAGTTCGCACAAGCCCGTCCTTTTACACGAAGTACTAGACTGCCTGGCTGCACAGCCGGGCGAAAGCTACTTGGATTTGACGGCCGGTTATGGAGGGCACGCCCGGGCGGTTATGAATGCCACCGGAGCACCCGATAAGGCGGTGCTTGTAGATAGGGACAGCAATGCCGTGGACAGCCTTAAAGAAGAATTTGCGAGCCGAGGCGTCCAGATAATCCATGATGAGTTTTTGAGCACATTAGAACGACTGGCAAGCGAGGGCCGTTCGTTCGACCTGATTTTGGCCGATTTGGGTGTAAGTTCACCGCACCTTGAACAAGGCGAGAGGGGTTTTTCGTTCCGGCAATCGGGACCGCTCGATATGAGAATGGACGAAAGACAAGTTTTGAGTGCCCAGCAGATAGTAAACGAATATAGCGAAGATGAGCTGGCACAGATATTAAAAGATTATGGCGAAGAGCCAAGGGCCCGTATGATTGCCCGGGCCATCGTCGGGCGACGCCCCATCGAAACAACCTCACAACTCGCCGAAGTATTTGAAAACGCCGCTGGCTGGAGGGCAAGGCATGCTAAGACCCATCCGGCCACGCGCGGTTTTCAGGCTATCAGGATCGCCGTTAATGACGAGATTAATCAGCTGCGCAAAGCTTTGCCGCTGATGCTCGCATCTTTGGCTCCCGGTGGCCGGCTGGCTATCATCAGTTTCCATAGTCTGGAAGACAGGCTGGTCAAGCAGTTTTTGGCCGAACACTCGGGTAACCGATATGACGCCGAACTTAAGCTTCTGACCAAAAAACCGATAACCGCCAGCCATCAAGAACTAGTTTCCAATCCGCGTGCCCGCAGTGCTAAACTGCGAGCCGCCGCAAAATAAAAACCAAAAGAAAGGGTTAAAGGAACGCTCATGCCTATTAAGGTAGAGTACAAAAGCTCTCGGGCGGCCAAAGTGCCGGTCAGAGTCTTAACTTAAAAAGTTAAGAGGGAGCGGGCGGTGCCTGATACTCAGGCACCGCCACCCTGACAAAAATAAACATGACATATTCTTCATCAATCGCCGCTTCGCGACGCGGCTATGTCCGCAAAAACCAGAATTCGGTCAGTTTTGCGGCATCTGCCAGGACGCTTGGCCCGATCAGCAACACCATCATCTTGATTGTACTGGCCTGTCTGGTTGGCTTACTTTATCTGACTCAGGTGACTAAAACTAATGGCTACGGCTACACTATTAATAACCTGGAGCAGCAACAATCTCAGCTAAAGGACCAGCAGTCTAATCTAGAGGTAAGTACGGCTCGCCTCCAATCACTCGACCGGGTAGCTGGCAGTAACGCCGCTAAGAACCTGGTATCAGTTACACCGGGCGGTGTCATCCAATAAGTTAAGATAAGTAGGATGGAGAGACCGCCTCTTAAGGCTCGGCTGAGCTTAAGTTCTAACCGCCGCCTGTACCTTTGGTATGGGGTACTGCTTTTTATTATTGCCGTAATTATTCTGAGATTATTTTACCTTCAGATCATCCGCCATGATTATTACCAGAAAAAAGCTCTCAATGACCAGCTAAAGCAATATTCTATAGCAGGAGACAGGGGGCTTATCGAGGCCCACCAAGGCAGCGGCATCGTACCGCTGGTTTTGAATCAAAAGCTGTATACGCTTTATGCTGATCCCACCCTAGTTAAAAACCCCGGTGGCACGGCCGCTAAATTAGCGGCGATTACTAATGGCAATAGCCAAAAATACTCTGGGCTGGTTAAAACTAAGAACACACGCTATGTAATCTTAGCCAAGCGCTTAAGTGAAGCCCAAAACAATAAGATACTATCTTTGAAATTGCCGGGAGTTGGCCTGCAGGCCCAAGATTTTCGAACTTACCCGCAGGGCTCACTGGCATCCCAAATACTTGGCTTTGTTAACGACGCCGGGCAGGGAACTTACGGAATCGAACAGGCGCTTAACCAGCAGCTGGAGGGCACGCCTGGACAGCTCAGAGCTATTACAGACGTCAGAGGCGTGCCTTTAGCGGCCAGTCACGATAATGTTCAGATTGATCCTAAAGCCGGTGATAAAGTACTTTTAACGGTTAATCTGGCTATGCAGAAAGAGCTCGAGAACTATCTTAAAACAGGTATCCAGCGGGCTAAAAGCAATTCTGCCAGCGCCCTGATAATGGATCCCAACAGCGGCGCAATATTGGCAATGGCCAATTGGCCGACCTACGATCCAAGCCAATACTTCAACGTTACTGACGCCAGCGTCTTTCAGGATGCCGCTGTCAGTATGCCGCTTGAAATAGGTTCGATCATGAAGGTTTTGACGACATCGGCGGCTCTGGACCAAAAAGTTATCACACCTACAACTTCATATAATGACCCTGGCTCGTGGGTGGTTGATGGTTTTCGGATTAAAAACGTCGAGGAAGATGGCGGTCCTGGACAGCATAACATCGCCGATGTACTGAACCTTTCAATGAATACTGGCGCGACCTGGATGCTGATGCAAATGGGCGGCGGCCAGCTCGATCAGAGAGGAAGAAATATCTGGCACGATTATATGGTCAACCGTTATCAGCTTGGCAAACCGACCGGAGTTGAGCAGGGCTATGAGGCGAGTGGCACCATTCCTTCGCCGGATAATGGTCCAGCCCGGGATTTAACTTATGCCAACACTGCTTTTGGACAATCGATGACAGCTACGCCTCTACAGATGGCGGCTGCTTTATCATCTGTTATAAATGGCGGCATTTATTACCAGCCACATTTGGTCGACCAAATCAGCGATTCGTCCGGCAAAACGACAACCGTCAAGCCAAAGGTAATAGATAATCACGTAGTATCTGCCAGCGTTTCGCCGGAAATCCGTTCGCTGATGGAATATGTGGTCCGGGGCCACCTGGCTGAGGGCTATACATACATGAAATTCCCCTCTAACTACAGCGTCGGCGGCAAGACCGGGACGGCTCAGGTGCCAAGCCCGGACGGTGGCTATTATTCGGACCGTTTTAACGGTACCTACTATGGCTACGTTGGCGGCGATAAACCGCAATACGTTATAGCCGTACGAGTCAGCAATCCGCATATAGGCGGCTACGCCGGTTCGACGGCCGCCCAGCCGATTTTTGCCGATTTGGCCCACATGCTTATCAATGACTTTAATGTGACTCCTAAAACCAGTCCATGAATGTTATAATTACTCCTAGTAACACCAAAAGAAAAAATGACTAATCTGCAGATTTTCGTCGACTCCGATACGGTTGAAAAGATATTCTTGTTTGGCTTTTTAAGTTTTTTGGTAAGCATGTTCCTGACGCCTCTGTACACCGAGGCGGCTTATTCCGGGAAGTGGTGGAAAAAAGCCCGGACGACAACCCTGACAGGCGAAAAGGCGGTCGTTTATCAGAAACTGCATGCTGCTAAACATAATCATCATATTCCGACCATGGCCGGGATGATCTTTGTATTGTCGACATTAATAGTGACTGTCGCCGGTAATTTAAGCCGTTCCCAAACGTGGCTACCGCTGGCGGCTATGGCCGGTGCCGGCCTGATTGGCCTTTTTGATGACTTAATCAATATCAGAGGTCTGGGCGGCGGTATCGCCGGCATGAGGGCCAAGATGAAGGCCTCCTTACTGGTTGGGATATCGCTTGTGGCGGGCTGGTGGTTTTACCAGAAACTGGGGGTACATAGTGTCCATATACCTTTTTTTCACGCTTGGCACCTGGGGTGGCTGATTATTCCGCTGTTTGTTTTAGTTATTTTCTCCACAGCTAATGCTGTTAATATGACCGACGGATTAGACGGCTTGGCCGGCGGCCTGTCAGCCATCGCCTTTAGCGCCTACGCAGTCATCGCTTTGATTGAAAAAAAATACGGCCTGTCGGGCTTTTGTATGACTATAGTTGGGGCGCTCCTAAGCTACACCTGGTTCAATATCTATCCGGCCAGATTCTTCATGGGGGATGTCGGCTCTTTTGCGCTTGGTACGGCGCTGGGAGTTGTAGCTATGTTGACTGACACGGTCTTTATCTTTCCGCTAATCGCGTTGGTGTTCGTGGCCGAGATAGGCTCGGTGGCCCTGCAGATATTAAGCAAGAAACTGCGCGGCGGAAAACGGATTTTTTTGTCCAGCCCAATCCACCATCACTTCGAAGCTCTTGGTTGGCCAGAGACACAGGTGACAATGCGTTTTTGGGTTATCGGCGAGGTAGTTTCGCTGGCCGGCCTGGTCATATTTATCCTGGGAGGGCCGTAGGATTATGGAAAGCCGCCGACTGCGAGGTGCTGACCCCAGATATTCTGGCAACGCTGTACGCCGCCACAAACCTGACTACTGGCTGATGGTTCTTGGCGCGCTACTGATGGTAATCGGCTTGGTAGTTGTCTATTCGATAAGTCCTGGCTTAAGCGCCAGTCAGCAGACAAGCCAGAGCTACTTTGTGGTCAAGCAGCTGATTGATGTCGCTTTGGGGGTTGCCGCCTTTGTGGCGGCTTCGTATTTACCTACCAGCTTTTGGCGTCAGCTGACAAAGCCGCTGGCAATAACAGCACTTATCGGATGCCTTGTTGTCATGGTCACCCCTGTTGATGCAGTTTATCAAGCTCACCGCTGGATTAGGCTAGGGGGTTTTTCGTTCCAGGTCGCCGAACTCATTAAGCTGGCGCTTTTGGTCGGCCTGGCCGATTTTTTAGCTACGAGATGGCGGCAGGGCAGGCTGGCTGACTTTAAGGCTACACTTAAGCCGCTCATTATACTTCTGCTGGCGATAGGCGTAGTGGTCGCCAAAGCCCAAAGTGACCTTGGTTCGGCTGGTGTGATGATCGCTATGATGATTTTGATGGCTTTTGTCGCCGGCATTCCGCTTAAAAAAGCAGCCGCCATCGCCGGTCTTATCGTCCTTTTGGTAACAATCTTAGTAGTTTCAACACCCTACCGGCGGGAAAGGCTGACAACCTTCCTCCACCCCCAGACCAACTGCCAGACAACCGGCTACCAGGCTTGCCAGGCGCTCATCTCAGTTGGTTCCGGCGGTGTACTCGGTCTTGGCCTGGGCTATAGCGTCCAGGCTTATGGCTACACACCCGAGGCTTCTAACGATTCGATCTTCTCGATTATGGCTGAACAGTTCGGATTCGTCGGCACTGTGCTAATCATGGTTATTTACGGAGCATTTATAACCCGGCTTAAACGTATCGCCGAACGGACGGCTGATCAATTCAGCCGCTTGATTGTAATCGGTGTAATGGCCTGGCTAAGCACGCAGATGATTATTAATGTAGGCGCGATGGTTGGACTGCTGCCGCTAAAGGGCATAACCCTGCCATTAATCAGCCAGGGCGGTACCAGCCTGGTCTTTTTGACGGCCGCGCTAGGCATAGTTTTCCAGATTTCACGCTATACTAGTTACAGCGTAACAGAGCCTAAATCAGGAGTTAATGAATCGATTGACACCAACTATAGTTTTGACGGGGGGCGGGTCCGGCGGCCACATAACCCCTCTCTTGTCGCTCGCCCGCGAACTTAAGGCTGCGGCACCAGGCTGCCAAATAGTTTATGTAGGCCATAAAGGGGACAACTTCGATAGCTTTAAGAATCGGACCGACGATTTTGATTTCATGGTATTTATCAATGCCGGTAAGTTTCGCCGATATCACGGCCAGAACCCCCTGAGCCGTATTTTAGATGTAAAAACCCTAGCCCTTAATATTCGGGACATTTTTCGTTTGCCAGGCAGTATCTGGCAGGCCAACCGGGTAATGGCTAAGTTCAAGCCGGACGTGATGTTTAGTAAAGGCAGTTTTGTGGCTGTGCCTGTTGGTTTCGCCGCCAAGCTGAGGCGGATACCGATTGTCACCCATGACTCCGATACCGTCTCAGGACTGGCTAACCGGATAGTCGGCCGCTGGGCCAGAGTTCATGCCACAGGCATGCCGTCAAAGTATTACGGTTATCCTGAATCATCAGTCAAGTACGTCGGGATTCCAGTTGACCCGCGGGTTCAAAGGGTCACACCTAAGCTTCAAAAACAGGCTAAAAAAGAGCTGAAGATACCGGAAGACGCCCAGCTGCTGCTGGTTAGCGGCGGCGGCAACGGCTCTCAGCATCTAAATGAGTTGCTGCTTGCCGTTGCCGCGCCGCTGCTGGAAACGAATCTGGCATTACATATAATCCACATAACCGGCCCGCGGCATCAGGATAATGTAAACCGCGGCTACAAAAACCTTTTGCCTAAGCCGCTGCAAAAAAGGGTGAGAACCATAGGCTTCGCGGGTGATTTCTATAATCTTATTACAGCCGCCGATTTAATCCTTGGCAGGGCAGGGGCTACCACTATCGCTGAGCTGGCTGTGGCCGGTAAAGCCTGTATTTTTATACCGGCACCATTTTTGACGGGAGGCCACCAGCTTAAAAACGCCCAGACACTCGCAGACGCCGATGCGGCCGTTATTTTGGACAACGACGTACAGTCCGACGAGCTTTTAGCTATCATCAATGAACTCTTAAATGACACCAGCCGCCGATTCGAACTAGCCAAAAACTTATTTGGAATGGCAAAGCCGGACGCGGCTAAAGAGCTATCTAAGTTAATATTAAACACGGTCAAAAAATAAAAAAAATGAGACGGGCGGGGAACCAGCAACCTAAAGAGCGGGGCACTCGTAGCTATAACCGTACACCGTTAACTACATATTACAGAGCTGATAAGGCACCCAACAGTCCGTTTCAAAACCGCCCGCCCAAAAAAAGCCCACGCCGATATCTATTCGGTGTCGCAGACCTAATCTTGATAGTAGTCCTGATAGCTGCTTTGGTTTACAGCCTTATACTCAGAGCCGAGCCGGCGGTTATGGCCAGCAGCCAAGCCTACCGGACTAACAGTCAATATGCCAGCCTTATACAAACAGATTTTTCAGGCCTATCAAATAAAAACAAAATAACCTTCAACGAAACTTCAGTAGTAAATCATATCCAGCAGCAATTCCCTGAAGTCAGTGCGGCCCGGGTAGAGCTACCTTTTTTTAGCGAACAGCCCAAGGTACGGCTGTTGGTTTCACCGCCGGCATTTAAAATTAAAAGCAGTAGTAAAATTTACATCGTTGATGAACAAGGTATGGTCGTTACGGATCAATACAATCAGAGACGGTTCGCCGACTTACCGACCGTGGAGGATCAGAGCGGCTTTAGGGCCAGCGTTGGTAAACCGGTATTAAGCTCTACCGCCGCCAGCTTTATAAGCACAGTTATCAAGCAATGCCAACGGGCTAAAGTGCCGCTGGCAATCCTGTCTTTGCCGCCGGTTCCCCAAGAATTTGATCTGAGGACCAAGGATAAGCCTTATTACGTAAAGTTTTACCTAGGCGGTGATCCTAATATCCAGTCTGGACAGTACTTAGCCGCGCGCCAAAAGTTCGCCCAAGCTCATATCTCTCCCTCGCAGTATCTAGATGTCAGAGTCGCTGGCAAGATTTTTTATAAATAAAACCAGTGAATATTCTTACTGCCTCTTCAGAGCAAAACACCTATCCTTAAGCTGTAAGGTAAGGAGTAATATGGCAAAGTACAGCCCTAAAGTACAGAAGAAAATCGAGCTGAACCTGCACGAGCATAAGCATAGCGGTAAGTTCCAGAGCCGCAAGCAAGCCATTGCTGCCGGCATAAATCAAGGAGTTAAGGAAGGCGGCCGGGCACCTGGCCGCTAAAATGCGAGATTAACTACTAAGAACAGTGACAACAGACCCAGTAGCCAGCCGCCAGCCACATCACTGGGGTAGTGGGCTTTCAGGTAAATCCTCGAGATACCTATAATGGCGATTAAAACCCACAGCATCAGACTTATTATGATATTCCAGGGATGTGAAAGATAACGCAAATCCAGATAAGAAAACAGCCCATAAAAAATGACCGTGCCAAAGGCATGCCCGCTGGGGAAGCTATAACTTCTGAGGCCAAACGTTCGGATGTCAAGGTTATGGGGGCGAGCCCTTCGAAGTGCCAGCTTCAGCAAAGTACTCAAAGTAAAGGCAATGGTGGCATATACGAAAGCGTGCTGGACGGCTTTTTGGTGTCGTATCGTGGCCGACAGGAAACCGCCAAAACCAATGGTTAGGATTAATATCGGTTCTCCGAGGAAAGACACTGAAACCATCAATTGCTTAACAGACTTGGGCAGCTTTTGGATTGCTGCGCTCAGCCGGTTATCGAAATCATGCACGGAATTCATATTTAAACTCGTAACTTGGCTATATTTTATACACTATACGGTTATGCCGCTAGATTAGCTTAAGTATCGGAACAAACAACCATCAATATTATTATGCTCCAGCCTCTGTTATGATTAGTCACATGAGTCGAAAGACCTGGGCCCTGATCGCCACAATATTAGGCAGTGGTGTAGTGTTTCTTGATGGCACAATTGTAAACCTCGCCCTGCCTAAGATAGCCCAAGGACTGCACGGCCGGTTTTCTGACCTGCAGTGGATAGCCGATGGCTATCTGCTGTCACTTTCTTCCTTAATACTTTTAGGTGGGTCGCTCGGGGATATCTTTGGCCGCAAGCGTATCTATCTCACAGGTTTGGTTGGCTTCGGCATTCTTTCTTTGCTCTGCGGCCTAAGCCCCAGCATTGGGTTCTTAATAGCCTTCCGTGTTCTTCAAGGCGTTTTTGGAGCGCTATTGGTACCTGGTGGCTTGGCCATAATCAATACTAATTTTCCCAGAGAAGAACGGGGAGCTGCCATAGGCCGATGGTCAGCCTGGTCAGGCATCCTAACGGCTGTCGGGCCACTGGTTGGCGGCTACATAATAGATGCCATTTCGTGGCGATGGATATTTTTTATTAATATTCCTTTAATCATTGTCTGTGGCTTACTGGCGTCGGCAAATGTAGATGAGAGTAAAGATAACCGTCCGAGGCGAGTTGACCGTTATGGCGCGGTGTTAGCGGCTATGGCATTAGCCGGTATAACCTATGGTTTGATTGAGGGGCCTGTCGAACACTGGGCTACCAAATCAGTCCTGGCTTTAGTTATTGGCTCTGTTCTTGCACTAGCCTTTATCGTTTTTGAAAAGGCCGGTCGTGATCCGATGGTCGAACTGTCCCTGTTTAGATCGCGCAACTTCTCAGGTGCTAATTTGATGACCTTTGCAATGTACGGCGCATTAGCCGGCTTCATGTTTGCACTCGTTATTTATATGCAGACTAAGCTTGGTTATTCAGCAATAAAAGCCGGTATTAGTTTATTGCCAGTATCGTTGATGCTGCTTTTTCTCTCTGCCCGAGTTGGCCGGTTGTCGTCTCGAATCGGACCGCGATATTTTCTTACCTTCGGACCAATACTGGCTGCACTTGGAATGTTTCTGCTCATCGATTATAAAGCTAGTGATAGCTACCTGTGGTTCCTTCTGCCAAGAGTACTTTTATTCGCCATAGGTTTAACGGCTTTGGTAGCTCCGCTGACCACTACAGTTATGACGTCAGTGGACGAGTTAAGTTCTGGGATTGCCTCCGGCATTAACAATGCTGTTTCCAGGGTGGCGGGACTGGTAGTAATTGCTTTACTTGGACTGGCAGGGACAGGGAACACCTATCGTTTCAGTATGGTCCTATGTGCTATTTTTGCGGCTGCTGCAGGCATCATTTCATTTTTCACGATTCAAAATCCAGCCAAGACTCTAAAGCATAATGGCCAGTAATATCCTCCTCTAGTTCGGTTTTTGTTCAGGTATTTAATTTATTTAAAGTTTGCAAAAAGCTATAGCAGGGCAGTATTTTTGCAAAAGTCAAATATGTATTCAGTAACGGCATGGCAGGGCAAAAACTTAAAAAGAATATGAAAGTAGCAAAAGTCAAATACGTGAAAATGCCTGTGGATAACTTGTAGTTTTCACAGCAATAATTCTTCCTTAGTAGAGCTTATGTAATGAGGTTAAATAAAAATAAGTATAAATAACCCGCGGGTGATTAATGACGGTGCTATTTAGAGAAATATCAAAGCCCGCCCCTGTTAAAAGAGGTATGGCTAACCGACTCTTGGCCCTAGGTATATAGTCGCAAAATATACATTGTGCGACGTGATATGTATATGCCAAATATGCATTGCCCTGCGTCTAGTGTGCTGCGTTTGGCCGTCCGTCTTTAATAATTTTTTTTAATTTCCCGCCTAAATGGTTCTGCCTACTGCCCGCTTACCTATTGGTTCCCCGAGAGAGCCTATTATAGCTATTGTTCGTAAAATGTTCTTAATAAAAAAATTAATCACTAAATCAGCGCAGATGGATGACTTCTTCGTGTGAGTCGCCTGCTTGGCTAGGCTTGATTGGCTGCACCACAACGGCCTCAGACGCACGAGATTGCCTGGCTTTGTTCTTGCGGCCGCCCCGTTTGCCGCGGCGGCGTTTTTTGGCTGGCTGGGTCTCTTCAGCTGTAGGTTTATCAGCTGGCTTGTAACTGCTTAATATACCCGATGCTGCTTTGCTTAACTGTTCGTTATTTGTCCGTGTTTCGGCTATAGCATCTATACGGCGCAGCTGGTCTTGAGAGTGTGGTTTGGCTGGGTTGGGGTCTGGCGGATTATCAATCGCCAGGCCGGCATTTTGGCGGACCAGTTCCTCGACCGCCGAACGGTCGGTGGCGTAGCGCTCGCGGGACAGCGCAACGATGCGGCTGGTCAAATCATCGGCTGGCTGCGGTAAGTTGAGTGTTTTGGCAGAGAAAGCCGGCGCTTTTTCGTCGTTTATCATCATGGTCGTGACGAAAAAGCGCGAATGCTGCTGGATTAAATCGCCTGCCTCGAACTGGGGTTCGAAGTATTTCTGCATAAAGGGCGCGTCATCTGGGCTGATCCTAAAGCAGATAATTGTGCCTACGTTACCAAAAACAGCGTTGCGGACCTCTTCGCTCATCTGTGATATGTACTGATTAGCCACAGTCAGGTTAAGCGCATATTTCCGGGCTTCGCTGAGAATCGTAGCGAAGGAATCGGTCGCGAAGTTCTGGAACTCGTCTACATATAAATAAAATGGCCGGCGCTGTTCCATCGGCATATCGGCCCGCCCCATGGCAGCTAGCTGGATCTTAGTGACCATCATAGCGCCTAAAATACCAGCATTGTCTTCGCCCATCAGCCCCCGGCTTAAGTTGACGACTAAAATCTTACCCTCGTCCATTATTTTCCGGATGTTAAATGTGCTTTTTGGCTGGCCGATAATATTGCGGATCATGGGATTAGCGACAAAGGCGCCGACTTTATTCAAAACCGGTGCTACGGCTTCGGCCGCGAACTTATCATTCCAGCTGGCAAATTCAGTTACCCAAAAGTTCTTAACGACCGGGTCATCGATATATGTAATAACGTGAGCCCGGAACTTTTTATCTGTCAAAAGACGCGTAACGTCTAGCATCGTCGAATTAGGATAGTCAAGCAGTGCCAGCAGGCTGTAGCGCAAAATGTACTCCAGACGAGGGCCCCAGCTCTCGGCAAACAGCCGTTTTAAAACGCCAACCAACTCTGAGCTGATATGGCCTTTTAGCGACGGGTCAGAGATTTCCAGCGGGTTAAAACCAATTGGATAGGCTGTATCGGCTGGATTAAAGTAAACTACGTCATCAAGCCGCCGCTGTGGAATAAAGTTGAGCACATGCTGGGCATAATCGCCGTGAGGGTCGATAACGGCGAAGCCCTGGTCGTAATAAATATCAGATATCGTCAGCAGCTCCAAAGCGCCTGATTTTCCTGTGCCGGTTTGGCCAAGGATATAAGCATGTCGCCCCCTGTCCGCTCTCAGCAGACCAAAAACTGTATTGGTGCCCCGGAAATTAGTCACACCAAGCAAACTGATATCGGTTTCGCCGCCGGCTACCTGGACCGGTACATTTGATGGCGGCTCGGCTGTTTTAGTGGTCGCCCAAACTATGTTAGGTGTTTCAACTGTGGTATGCGGCAAGTGAAAAAGACTGGCCAACTCCTCGATATTGAGGATATAGCCCTTATCAATGAATAGCCGGGTCTCGTATTCAAGCTGTTTGTCGCGGTTATAGCTGGCAGCTTTGGAAACAAAACCATTGAGATTGGTCGTATTGAACTGTTTGAAGGCCCCGACCAGCGCCTGCATCCGCAAGCGGGCAGTATGCTGGTCGTGGCCGGCGTAAAGCAGGCGGATTTTGACCTGATAGCCAAGTTTAGTGCTTTTTGTCTCTATCGCGGCAATCCGCGACTTATCGCGCTCTGAGATTTCTGGCGCTTTGTTTTCGCCACTGCCCGTTGGAGGCCGCACCAAAGCCGCGAACGCCTCGGCGGCATAGCCGACACCGCTGCCGCTGCCACCGAATAACCCCCCGCCCCGCTTGATCCGGGTGACCATGCGCTGGCCTTTGCGATGCCACTCATCAGATATAGGCCGGGCCAGGATTTGAATCCATAACTCCTCATCTTCTTTATCGAGTTTTGCCAAGGTGGCCGTTATGGAGGCCAAGGGATCGACTTCGAAGCTGGGGAAGGTTTTTATCGGTAAAGTCTCGTCATTGGTAAGCACCAGCTCAGCAGTATGGATAACGGTCTGGTTCATTTGCCGGTTTGCATAATCTTCCTCTTGCTCATATATCTGGACCGTGGGGTACTGGGCATATATCTGTCCTTCTACAAACGCCTGTAGATGCTTGGGCGTCCAGATATAAAACCTCAGCCGCTGGCCGATAGCGGCGATTTCCAGACTAATATGCTCCTGCATAGTGCCTGAGGCACGCAGCTCCTTGCGGGATCGCAGGATACCATGCAAAGCCGCCAGCATCTGTTCGGCGGCCAGCTCTTTTTTATCATTTGTCCTCGGGATTTCCAGCATCAGCAGGATATGCTCGTGCCTGGCCCCTGTAATCTTGCTATTGGCAAATAATCCCATAAGCACTTTATATTATAACCCTAAAACCCCTTAGCTTTAAGGAGTCGGCGCTTAAGCTAGCGTATATGTAGCTTTGGCGACGCGTTTAAACTGGGGCTTGCTTTGCAAATTAAGGAGAATGGTCGTTTCTTTAACCTGTCGGCTTTTAAGTACCCGGCGAACGATTTCATCACGGTGCAGCGGCCCGCCTTCTTTGCGCAGGACCTCGGCAATAACATCTGAAACAGTACCCTTCTTAAAACCCCACTCCTTGAGGGCGTAAATTCCCCGCCCAATCAGGACAAAACGCGCATCTTTTATCAGTTCGTTATGAATAGCCTGGGTGGTAACATCCTTGCGCTTAAGGCTACTTCCCTTGATGGCCTCAGCGATCTCGTTGAAGTGCATCGGCTTGCCGTTATCGTGCAATATAACGTAAATCTTGTCACGGATGTTCTTGGGGTTGACCATCGGCCACTTTACTAAGCCCCAGCGCCCATTCAGGCTGGCGATATTTTTAGAAATGCCGGCCAAGGCCTCGGTGTGCTTAACATCATTGCTGCCGACTTTGTCGGCGACTTTTTGGATGTCGGTTGGCTCGCCGATGTCATTGATGGCATCGATAATCTTATTAACGTGGTCCCGTATCGCTTTTTCAGTGTGCTCACTGGCCAGGCCGATGGCGTGGAAAAAGTGGTCGTTATCCTCAATGACTGCGATTTTAGGGCTAAGATTAGCCAGAAATGCCACTCGCGCCTGGTCGGTTTTAGAATCGCCGGCTAAGCGGTTAGCAACATCTTGGACTCGGGCTACCTTACCCATAGCCTTAAGATGGGCGCTGAGTACTTCCTCGACTTTGTCGATATCCGGTAAGTCCTTTTCTGCCGCGGCTTTTAATTTACTGACAATTGATTTTTCCAGCTGACGGACACGCTCGCGGGTAATGCCAAGCAGCTCACCAATTTGTTCGAGTGTTTCCCGGCGGTCAAACAAACCAAATCGGCGCGATACAATCTCACGTTCGCGCTCCCGCTCGATTGTGCTTAAAATATTCTGTACAGCACTTTCGACGTCTAGTTTGGGATTGGCTGATTCGTCTTCCATTATCCTTCAGTTTACCTCTCTGAATAGCCTAAAACCGCAGGCGGTTTACTTAATTATAAAACTTTAGTTTTTAAAAGTCAAACACCTTACCGATACAATTATTGTATCACGTATTAGACGTATCTGCACAAATCCGGTTATGTTTGTTTTACTACAGCTAAAACTAAGGAGTTAATGTGTGGATAAGTAGGTAAAAAGATGCTCTAGCTACTTTTTACTGCCCTTTGCGTGAAGCGTCGGCTGGGTTTTTTCGGCGCATCTTCTAGCAATTTTCGGCTAGCCTTTTCGTCTAGCTTGTCTGGCTTGATTCCTTTTGGTACCCGGGCATTAATTTTGCCATCAGTGACATATGGCCCATAAGGGCCATTTAATACTCTGATTTTTCCAAAATCGGCGATAACTTTTTTGCGTTCTTTCTCTTTTTTCTCCTCAATCAGCTTACGTGCTTCTGTCTCTGTTATAGTAAGCGGATCCTGGCCCTTAATACTGACAAATAATTTATCGGCATGCACATATGGCCCAAAACGGCCAATGTTAGCCGTAATTTCAGCCCCTTCCTTAGTTTGGCCAACCGCTCTCGGCAGCCTGAACATCGGTAAGGCTTCTTTTAAGGTGATGTCTTCTAGGGTGGCGCCTTCTGGAAGAGGCGCGAACACCGGCTTGGCATCTTCGGGTGCGTCCTCACCAGCTTCGCCCAGCTGCAAAACCGGACCGTAGCGGCCATACCGGACCACTACAATCTTGCCGGTTTTAGGGTCTTTGCCAAGCTGGCGGGCCTGAGCGGCTTCGGCCCGGTCGGCTTTTTCAGATTTTTTCACCAGCGGATGGAACTGACGGTAGAAGTGTTCCAGAGCATCTTGCCAGCCGGTTTTACCGTCGGCTATATCATCGAACTCTTCCTCGGCCTTGGCCGTAAAATCGTAATCCATAATCGGCTCGAAGTGCTTAAGCAAAAAGTCCGTAACCACATCCGCTAGATAAGTTGGCAGTAATTTGCCTCGGTCTGCTCCGACTCTTATCTCCTGGCTTTCTTCTGTTATCTTTCCGGCCCTAAGGCTTAATTGTCTGGCTGGTTTAAGCTCACCTTCGACGTCACCTTTTTCGATATAACCACGGTCCTGAATGGTGCCGATGGTCGGCGCGTAGGTGCTGGGCCGGCCAATGCCGAGCTCTTCAAGTTTACGAACCAAACTGGCTTCGGAATAGCGGGCTGGCGCCCGGCTGTAGGACTCTGTAGCTGCGGCCGATTTAAGTTTGAGTTTATCGCCTTGCTGCAAAGCCGGTAATATCTGGTCTTCTTTGCCGCCGCCATAAACTTTTAGAAAGCCATCGAAAAGTAATACCTCGCCGACCGCCAAAAACAGCTCAGGGCGGCTGGATATATCAATATCCACCTCTGTGCGCTCAATTGCTGCCGGAGCCATCTGGCTGGCCAGGGCCCGACGCCAAATCAGTTCATAAAGTTTCTTTTGGGAGGCGTCAACGCCGGCGCTCAGCTTAGAAAAACTGGTCGGCCGTATGGCTTCGTGGGCTTCCTGGGCCGAAGCATCTTTGGTCTTATATCTGGTTGGGTTAGAGTATTTTTCACCAAAGTTCTTTTTTATGTAGGACTCGGCGGCAGTTACTGCAATGGGCGATAAATTAAGGCTGTCGGTTCGCATGTAAGTGATGTGGCCGTTTTCGTAAAGCCGCTGGGCCAATGTCATTGTCTGGCGGACCGAAAAACCAAGCCGGCGGGCGGCTTCTTGCTGAAGGGTACTGGTAATAAATGGCGGGCTTGGGCTGCGCTTACCTGGCTTTTGCTCGAGTCGCTTAACACTAAACTTAGCCGGCTTGATGTCATTAAGAAATTGCCTGGCTTTTTTTTCATCCTTCAATCGGGTCGATAGCTTGGCCTCCAATGTCTTTCCGGCAGCATCAAAAATTCCCGATACTTCGAAGTCGCTTTCGGCGATGTGCTCTTTGATTTCCCTTTCACGTTCGACGATAAGCCGTACAGCTACGCTCTGGACCCGCCCGGCGCTCAAGCCGGTTCGGACTTTTTTCCATAGCACAGGGCTAAGTTCGTAGCCGACTAAGCGGTCCAGGATCCGACGGGCTTGCTGCGAATCCACCAGCTTAACGTCTATTTGGCGCGGCTTTTCAATCGCAGCTTCGATAGCTGGCCGGGTTATTTCATGAAAAACGATGCGGTTGGCTTTTTTAGAGTCCAGCCCAAGGATATAGGCGATATGCCAGGCAATCGCCTCCCCTTCCCGGTCCTCATCACTAGCCAGCCATACTATCTTATTCTTAGCCGCTTTTTTTAGTTCAGCTGCAATCTTTTGCTTATCGGGTGATACCTCATACGTTGGCTTAAAACGCTTATCAACTTCAACCCCTAGACCCTTCTTAGGCAGGTCCATGATATGACCATAACTGCTTTTAACCTCATAATCTTTGCCCAAAAAGCCGCTAATTGTCTTGGCTTTAGCCGGGCTTTCAACGATAACTAAATTTTTAGACATAAGTTCTTTGTGTAGTTAGTATATACCAGCATTCAAGCGCTTAGCCTACAGCCCGGCTGGGTTTTTGACAAGCTTTTCAGGCTAAAATCCAGTTGCCGCCGCCGGCTGGCCGGATAAGGCCTTCGATTTCCAGCATAGTCAAAGTACTGGCTAATACCCGGCTGTCTAGCTCAGTGGCTTCAGCCAGCTCATCTTGGGCGCATAGACCATTTTTTATAAACGATAAGACCATTTGCTCAGATGCTGACCCTTTGAACTGCCGGCGGGCTGTGGCTGGGCCGTCAATCCCCAACGCGAAAAAAATATCCCCGGCTGAGGTGACAGGAATGGCGCCACTTTTAATAAGATTGTTTGTCCCCTCGCTAATCGGACTAGTAATATTACCCGGCACCGCCATGACTGTTTTGCCCTGCTCCAGTGCAAAACGGGCGGTATGCAGGCTACCGCTATTTACGGCGGCTTCAGTAATTATAAGGACGTCGCACAGGCCGCTGACTATCCGGTTGCGGGCGATAAAGTTAGATTTAAAATTGATTGAGCCTTTGTCGTACTCGGTTATGAGGGTGCCCTTCAGTGTGATTTGCCGGGCTATATGGGTATGAGCCGTCGGATAAATATCATTAAGGTCGCCTGGCAAGATGGCTACTGTTATGCCGTTTGCGGCCAGGGCTGCCTGGTGGGCGGTTACATCTACGCCGTAGGCCAAACCGCTGATTATAACAACTCCACTTTTGGCTAACTGATCGACAATCCTTGTAGTGACCACTTTGCCATATGGTGTGATTTTGCGGCTGCCGACCACCGAAACCTTGGGCTTATCCAGCCACTGCGTTGGTGGTACTCCAGTCCAGAACAGTTCTCCTGGCGGCGAAGCGATATTGGCCAAACTCGCTGGGTACCCCGGCCCATTAAGCTTAAGTTTATTGACATTCATAATTTATAGTTTGTAGTATTGACTTTAGAGCATTTTTTTGCTAAAATCGCAATCTATAAGTACAATAATGTACTTTTGTACCTTATACCCCCATTTCTAACATTTTGTTAGGTTGTTTAAGAGCTCTAGCCGGTTTAAAGTTGTACCCTCCACTTACCGGTTAGATTCTTTCACCGCTTCCCGTTTTTAGCCCACTCAACGATTAGTTTATTACTAGCGAGTATTGGCGGCAATCGCTCATGCTAATAAAGGCCGGAAGTGGTGAAAGAAAGCTCTTAAACAAACTAACCCCTTTAACTAACCGCCCGCCGTTTTTAGCGGTGGGACCCATCAATGTGGGTCGCGAGTCCTTAACTGGATTGCTTCAGTAGCTTGTCTGCTGGACTGGCTCGAGCGCCACCATAACTGGCATCGGACGCTTCGCTACGTGGGGTTGAAGGGTGTAATTGGCCTCTGGCGGTGCCCACCCCCTCCGGAGGCCTTTTAGGTTGTATAATTATTGAAATGATTGAGCGACCGTTGGAATCAATTAGTTTTATAGAACTGGAGCCTGGCCAAAAGTCAGATTTAGAAGGTAGAGTCCAGCGTCTTGAGTCGCTATCCAGCGAAGTGGGAGGTGAACTGACATTTCTAGAAGGTCTAGTTTTGGCGGTGCCTAATGAGCGCCGCTGGCGAGAAATCTACAAAGACCAGGATAAATTACTTATGAAAAGAAGTTGGCTTAGAGCACTGATCTCGTCGCAGTTAAAAGCTCTCCATCAAAAACGTATTCAGTCATAATTGCATTGGCTTCGCGGATAATTTGATTAAGCCCGGTAGCTTCTTCTTTGTTAAATTTGCCAAGTACGAACTCGGCCGCATCAGCTTTCTCATATGTTGCCGCAGCGACACCGATGCGTAATCGGCCAAAATCATCGCCTAGATGCTGAATCAATGATTTAAGACCGTTATGGCCGGCATCCGAGCCGCCCACGCGGGTGCGCAGTGTGCCGAATGGTATTGCCAGCTCGTCATAAACAGCCAGGGTGTTCTGGTTATAGACCCGGTAAAAATGCTGGACCGCCTGAGCGGCCTCACCGCTTTTATTCATGAATGTCATCGGTTTGCATAAAATAACCCGGGCATTCCCCATCGTTTGGTGCGTTAGTTCGCATTTGAGGTCTTTTTTAGCCACCCAGCCCGGAAACTCATTATTTTTAGCAAATCCATCCAGTACAGCAAAACCGATATTGTGCCGGGTGTCTTCATATTCTTTGCCCGGATTGCCCAGGCCGATTATCAAAACCGTCTTGTTGGCGCCGAGCGTGTAAAGCGGTGCGCTTGATTGGACCTGGGGTTTTTTCTGGAACAGAGCCATTTACAACCTATTCTACGCCCGTTTATCGATGAACCAGAATTTAAGCGGTGTGCCGGATAGGGGCCATTTTTCCCGGAAACTGCGGTCCAGATAACGTTTATAGCTCCAGTGCAGAAACTTAGTATGGGAGCCGAAAACTTTAAAGCTGGGCATATCTGAATCGCCTTCCTGGGCTATGTAGTTAAGTTTAGGCAAACGGTTCTTTAAGCCGGCCGGCGGATGCTGGGCAATGGCTTGCTGGAGCCATTTATTCAGCTCGGCGGTTTTGAATTTTTGGTGCCTGCTACTATCAATATCAAGTATCAGCTCGAGCAGTTTGCTGACGTTTTGGCCGGTTTCAGAGCTCGTAAAAACCAATGGCGCCCAAGGCACGAAGACAAAGTTCACCGCTATGTCGGCTGCCAGCTGGTCGCGGCTATAGGCGTCCTTCTCAAAGCTGTCCCATTTACTTACGACTAAAACCAGCCCCTTACCGGCCTCTTTGACGAGCCCGGCGATTTTTTGGTCCAGCTGGACGTGAAGCTCATTGACATCCATTAAAACCAGGCAGATATCGGATTGCTCAATGGCGGATAGTGCCCGTAAAACGCTGAATTTTTCAACACCACGCTCGATTTTACCCGAACGGCGGATGCCGGCCGTATCGGCCAGCTCGATTTCCCGTCCCTCATAGCGCAGGCTAATGCGGTTGACGTCGCGGGTCGTACCAGCCCGCTCGGAAACGATAGCCTGCTGTTTTTTAGCTAGAGCGTTGAACAGGCTCGACTTACCGACATTGGGCCTGCCCAGAAGGCCAACACTGATTAAGTTAGGGGCTGATTTGATCTTAGCGGCTGGCAGTTCGGCCACAACCTGATCAAGTAATTGTTCTAGGCCAGTTTTTTGAGTAGCGCTGGTACCGATTATGACTTTGATGCCCAGGCGCCTCCAGTCATCAAGCTTGGCGCGGCGGTTTGTGTCTATCTTATTTACTGCCAGCACGACCGGCCGGCGGCTTTTTAAAGCCAGGGTAGCGACCCGCCTATCTTCTTCGGTTATGGTATTATCGGCCGCGACCACCACAACAATCAGGTCGGCGGTCGCGGCCGCTTCGCTAATCTGCTCCTGAATAGTCAGCTCAAATTCATCCTCGGCGTTTTTCAGCCCGGCGGTGTCCACAAGCCAGAAGTCTTTCCCCTGCCAGCTGGCTCGGGCGGTCAGACTGTCTCGGGTAGTGCCTTCCTCTTTTGCAGTAATGGCCTCTCGGCGGCCCAGGATGGCATTGAACAGGCTGGACTTACCAACATTAGTCCGGCCGACAATAGCCACAATTGGTGCTCGGTTAGCCATGATAGCTTAATTATATAAGAATCACCTCTGTTAGAACAGAGGTGATTGTGACTTAGCTAATTCGCCTTAAAGCGCATTGCTGGTCGGGTCAGCCGGAGGTGTAGGATTGCCTGACTGGTCGCCAGTGGCTGGGGCCGGTGTATCGCCAGGTGCAGCGGGCGCATCGTCACCAGCGGGCATTCCACCATCGGCGGGCGGTGTGGCTGGGGCGCCGGCATCTGGAGCGGGCGTGCCCATAGCTTGGTTAACTTGGTCGTTCACCATGCCCGATTCCTGGGCTGTGGTCTGCTGATCAGCTGGCGTACCACTGTCGGCTGGCATTCCACCGCCGTCGGGTGCCGGGGCTGGACTTGGATTGGCTGATTGATCGTCTTGCATATGACTCTCACTTTCTTGTTGATTATTATTAGAGATTTGACCTGTCTGGGTGGCAGCGGACGCGCCAGGACTGCCCGGTCCTAGAGCTTCCTTGACCACCCTGGCGAAATCCTCCAGAGTAACCTGGGACTTCACTAGATACTTTAACACGCCGAGCTTTTCTCCGCGAGCCTGGTCCTCGGCCTGGCCCAAGGCGGTCATCATTATTACCTTCATGTTTTTGATCTCAGGCGCGGCCCGCAAGTTCTCAATCATTTCAAAACCACTTAACTTAGGCATCATTACATCGGCTATCACCAGGTCGGGCTTTTCTTTCATAGCCATTGCCAAACCTTCTTCGCCGTCGGCGGCAACAACCGTGGCATAACCTTCGGCCTGGAGGCGCATCTGGAATATTTCTCGTAGATTGTTGTCGTCTTCTACCAACAGAACTTTAGGCATGTCGCTTAACCCTTATGCTTATTAACTGTTATTGTATAGCATGATTTTAGGTCTGACTAGAGCGGATTTAACGGCGTGATTGTAGCCGCCTGCTTCTGCTGTATCTCAAGGGCTTGTTGGCTGTTCAGCCGCGGCAGATTTATAAAAAAAGTGCTGCCCTTGCCTAGCTGGCTTTCGACCCAGATGCGGCCGTTGTAAAGCTCGACGATTTTTTTACAGATGAATAAGCCTAGGCCGGTACCGCCAACTGTCCGGGTAGTCGAGCTGTCAACCCTGTAGAACTTCTGGAACAGGTGCGGGATATCTTCTGCCGGGATGCCGGTGCCAGTATCCTGCACCTGGACCTGGATGACATTGGTATCGCCGGTTAAGCGCAGAGTAATACTCCCGCTGAGTGTATACTTGATGGCATTATCGATTAAGTTTTGAAAGACCTCCCTTATACGGCTGGCGTCGGCATAGGCGTAGTAAAGCGGCCGGACTGTCTTACCGCGGCCGGCGCTGACCGAATAGTTCAGCTCCAGCCCTTTTGCTTCAGCCGGAAACCTGCCTGCCTCTGCAACCTGTGCCAGCATTTCTCCGACTTCAATAACCGCCGGGTAGCTGATTAAGCGGCCATCTTCGGCTTTGGAGCTGGTCAGCAAATCGCGAAACAGCTCACCCAGGTTTTTAGTCGAACTGGCTGCCTTTTGGAGATAACTGCGTGCCCTATCGTCGACCTGGGCGGTTTTAGGGTTAAGCGCTAAGGAAAGATAGCCCTCGATAGCTGCCAGCGGCGTGCGCATCTCGTGTGAAGCGGTACTGATGAAGTCAGAGCGTTGGGCTTCTTCCTCTTTTTGCTTGGCGACATCACGTATCACGGCGACGACATTGCCCGACGCGCGGCTCTCATTCATAACCGGGGTTACAATTACCGAGACGGGGGTTGAGCGGTTGTCTTTACCGGCTAAAACAGCGTTATTTTCGCGCACCGTCTGGCCGATGGCAAGCGCTTGTACCAAGGGGTTTTGGCCATCTGCCAGCGCCTGTCCCTTATTATCGACTAACCGCAGGATATTGCGATAGTCATTACCTATGGCCTCCTGGGGCGGCCAGCCGCTGATGCGGCTGGCCGCCGGATTGAACAAATGAATCCGGCTGTCGGCCGTAATCATAACCACACCGTCCTCGATCGTATCCAGTATGAAGCCGGTTTCGATATCCTGCTGCTGATAAAAATCGGCTGATTTACGGCGTGAAAATAAAGCCATGCCCAGTCTGTTTCGTCTTTATTATGCTAATGCTTCCATTATCTTTAGTTTGAGCCACTTTAGCAATGCTTTAGGCCCGGCTACACAGGAGCTCAAAGTAGCGGGTCGTACCAAAAGGTATCTTCTGTTTGATTTGCGCATCAGCTCCTAGGCTGTTGGCAAAAGTTACGGTGTAGTTACCATATCTGTCATTGATTTCATCTATCGCCTCTGTCAAATAAGCCTCTTTATTAATCTCCTCTAAAATACTCATCTGGTTAGCGTTTGACGGCTCCAGCAGGTAGCAGCTGACACTGAGCATGACGATATAGTCGTGGCGCGGGTGCTGGTTGAATAGCAGCAGCGCCCGCCGGAATATCTCCGGTGTGGCGTAAAAACTGCTTTTGAAGGCCCGCCGGCTGTGCCACGCATCGCCGGACTTGTATTGCACATAAACACTGATACCGCGGGCACAAAAACCTTTGTAGCGCAGCTTCAGGCCGGTACTTTCGCAGAGGTGGGCCAGGCGGTTACGGACTTTTTCTTCCGAAGCGGCATAATCATCCATGACGAACTGCCGGCCGATGGTTTTAGTGTCATGCTCCACAGCGTCGATTTCCCAGCCGCGCAGCCGCCGGTGCCAGTCCTCACCACAGATACTGCCGAATACCTTGCGCACCAACAGTTCGCTGGGCGCATCCAAAAACTGCAGCGGCGTATAGATGCCGGCGGCATTCAGCCGGGCCTGGTTGCGTTCGGCGATGCCGGTCAGATCGGTCAGCTCCAGGGTTGCCAGCGTTGAACGCAGATTTTTATGGGTAATAATATCCAGTCCGTCCGGTTTGTTTAAACTGGCGGCCGTCTTAGCTAAAAACCGGTTTGGTGCGATGCCGATGTTGCACTTCATCCAGTCGCCGACCTCATCGCGCAGCCGCTGCTTTATCTCGTGGCCGATAACTGTCAGCGGCCGGGTATTCACCTGCCTGGTACCGTGAAAGTCTATCACCCCCTCGTCGATGCTCTTCATGCCGATGCTGGGTGAATAAGACCGCATGATACGGACAAGTTTTTTATAAACATAGTGGTACTTGGGCGGGTCGGTCTCGACCATGATCAGATCCGCACAGTGGAGCTTAGCCTCCGAGAAGCTCATGCCAACCTTAACTCCCCGGGCCTTGGCTTCGTAGCTGGCCGCTACCACGCAGGCGTTCTTGGTCAGGCGGTTGGTAACGCCCAGCGGGCGGTTACGTAAGGTTGGCCGGGCCTGCTGCTCTACGGTCGCGAAACAGCTGTTAAGGTCGATATGCAGGATTTGGGGCGCTTCAGGATTAATAGGAAGGCGCAAATTTCTGAGATAGCGGGGCATAATTTACATCCGTTATAGCGACCAGGGTCCAGCTTAGCTTTTGGGCGTCGAACTCCAGCCGGTAGTCAGCGTTGCCGTCGGTCATATCAAACACATGGATCATCCGTTGGCCTTTCGTGGTCGGGTGTACCATGCCAGTCTCGGTAAAGTTGACGCGCTTGCCATCCCACTCCATCCGCTTAGGGAAGCAACGCAGGCGGCGGGCGTTGTTCTTGAAGTAGTAAGCGACGATACTGACCTCTTTATTCACTAGTGTTACATGGTCCATTTTTAAGCTCCTTTGAAAGTCATAAAAGTTTATTAAAGAGAAGCCTCCATCTGTTTTAGATGCGGCGAACGGCTTTTAAAAGAGTTGCTGGATAAAAACTGACTGACCGTTCCCAGTAGTCTCGTGACCAGTAACTAAGAGCTTTGAGGGTTCAGCAGTGACCTAGGTGTGCTGCCCTGGGAGTTAGTCTGTGAGGAGGAACCAGTTCTGGAGCCCTCACATGGCTGATATAAATTATATCCCCAGCCGGCTCCAGCACAATATTTTTTTTGGCACGCGCTTATGTTAATATATCGGAATCTGATGCGAAATAAACAAGTTCGTACCAAAGGCTTCTTTAGTTCATTAAGCCACAAGCACCACTTCTCCAACCCTAACACGCTGGAGATAGTCTTCAGCCTCGTATTCCTGAGTGTTATATATCGGGTACTTGATTTTTTGAGCCGCGACGGCCGTTATTAATAAAACTGGTGATCCCAAGGGGAGTCGAACCCCTGTTGCTGGGATGAGAACCCAGTGTCCTAACCACTAGACGATGGGACCGTGATTACAGCTGACAATTTTAGCAAAAACAGGGGTAAAAATCTAGGGAGAGTAGGTTACCTCACCTGGCGAGCCGACGATGGTAATCCAGGTTTGGCCGGCATCAAGCTTTAGGGGCGCGCCGTTGGACTCGCGAAAGCTGAACTGGCTAGTGGTGTCAGATTTACTCCAGGTTCCCTGCGTGACGCCGCCGTCCTGGAAGACGTACATTTGCCCACTGCCAGTGTCCTGGTATTCGGAATAGTAGGCACCCGAAGCATCGAGCGCGCCGTTGGATAAGCCCATCACTAAAGCAATAACGACTTTAGGGTGGAGCTGTGGGCCGGTCTTATCGCCAGGATTGACCAGCTCTATGTGCGGCTGGCCGGCTTCGCTGCGCATATATGTATTGCTGGCCGGATCGTAAGTGTAAGTCGCCCAAAAATCAGCTGACGATACGGCCAGCTTTATATTCTTGGCAGTTGGCGCCGCCAGTTTTTTGTCGGCTTTGCGCGGCCAGCCGCTAAAACTACTTTTGGTAAATCCTTTAGCCTGGTTTAGGGCATCGAGCCTGGCAAAGCTGGTGTAGACATTGTGAGGCGCGTAGCGGCTGTTTATACGGGTAAAGTAGCCGCCGTTGTAAAACTGGTCCAAATTACGGAATCCACCGCTGGTAACTTCGGATAAAGCGTCCGGTGAGCCGCCGACGTGGACGATTGAGGCCTGGAACGGTGCTGCGAAGTCAATATAGTAGGGCCGTAGCGACCTGACTGGTCCGATGTATTGCGGCTGGCCCTCCTGATACAGCGCCAAAAAACGAGTTATGCCGGCCTCGGCGATGGCTTCATAAACGATACCGGCGTCTTGCAGGCCGGATTGCGGCCGGGCTTCATCGCTATTTTCTATCATTATTCCAGTGACCGGCCGGGCGGCATCAGCCGGGCTAACCTGGACCCCGGTCAGCGGTGAAGCTACTGTAGTCGGTTTTTTCTTGGGATGGCGGATTATTGATAAAGATGGGCTTGAATCCGGCTGGATATAACGGAACCATATGATAGCCCCGCCGCCGAATAACAGTAGTAATATGGCGATAATACCGAACCTGACGTTCCGGCTTTGGCTGTTCCACCAGGCCCAGAATCGTTTGAAATGTTTGTGTGGGGCAAGCAGCACCCTTCTCTGCTTCTTATCCCTAACCGAGTCTAGCTCGGCTTCGTCTATCGTAAAATCCGGCCTCGGCGGCGCTGGCGGTTGATGGGTCATTTTTGGTGTCGGAGCCGGCCGATGCGGTTTAGGCCGCCTCGGCAGGTTTATATCGCCCTGCATCGCCCTTTATTGTAACAAAGCTTATGTTCCAAGCAGCTTGCTGGCCCGCTGTAAGCGGGCCAGCACCTTATCTTTGCCAAGCACGCTCAGGCTGCTAAAAAGCTCCGGCGAAATCTTTGCACCGGTAGTAGCGCCGCGGATTTCAGAGAATAATACAGCCGGCTTGGTGTTTAGGCTTTGCAGCAAGTCATTGAGCCGGTCTTTGATGTCATCATAGCTGAAGTCACTCTGCTGCAGAGATTCGATAACCGTACTGAGGTGAACTGATTCGGCTTTGGCTAATTGGCCGAGAATTTCCTCATCGGTAGGATCTCTGAAGAAAAACCATGTCAGGTCCCGCAGTTCGGCCAAAAATTTTAATCGTTCTTGGACCAGGCCAAGCACGTCTTTTCTAAATCTTTCGTCAGATTCTTTGGCTTGGTCTGGCCAGAATGGCTCGGCCAGCTTGTAAAGTTCATCCAGTGGCATTTCACGGATAAAATGGCCGTCTACCCATTCAAGGCGTTTGTCATCAAAGCGGGCGCCGCTGCGCTGGACACGCGCCAGGCTGAATTTTTTAATAAGTTCGTCAATGGCGTAAATCTCCTGCTCCGTACCATCGTTCCAGCCTAAAGTGGCCAAAAAACTGATAAGAGCTTCCGGTAAGTAGCCTTCCTTCTTGTAATCTAAAATATCTTTAGCGCCGTCGCGTTTAGACAGCTTCTTGTTGCCGTCTGGTCCCAGCACATATGGCAGAGTAGCTAACTTTGGCCGCTCGATCTCCAGAGCTTCATAAAGGTTCAAGAATTTTGGTACGCTTGGTAAGAATTCTTGCGAGCGAATGACATGGGTTATGCCCATCAAATGGTCATCAATAATGTGGGCAAAGTTATAGGTCGGGAAACTATCAGACTTGATTAGGATGAAATCATCAACAGATTCCGGGCCAGCATGCAATTCGCCCATGACTTCATCCTGCCAGCTGTAGTTTTTGGGCTCTGATTTGAATCGCAATGGCATGCCTGGTTCCCAGGGAGGCGTTTCTGATGGGCGGTGTTCGCGAAAGAGAAATGGCTTGTGAGCTCCCTTTGCTGAATCTCTCAAACGATTTAGGTCTTCTGGCGAGCTGACATCAGCGTAGGCCCGTCCGCTGTCGACTAATTTTTGGGCCCACTCTTTATAAATCTCCAGCCGTTCGCTTTGTCGAACCGGGCCTTTATGGGGCTTTAAGCCCAGCCAATTAAGTGAATCAATAATGTGCTGTTCTGATTCCTCGACATGGCGGCTGCGGTCTGTATCTTCAATCCTAAGGATAAACTGTCCGCCAGCTTGTTTGGCCACCAGCCATGCGAAAAGAGCCGTCCGGATGCCGCCGACATGCAGATAGCCCGTCGGGCTGGGCGCGAAGCGGGTACGCACTGGCTTATCCGTCATACCGGATATTGTACGGGATTAATCTGTCGCCGAGTAGCTTTTTAGGCGCAGATGGACTTAGCTATGCTAAGCAGCTCATCGGCCGATAAATTGGCCTGGTTGGTTATTGTCGTCTCTATACCGTTACTGACGCACTTAACTTTATTTTTTACGATGACAATCGGAATGCCGTTGGCTTGGGTGGTCTGGACTTGTTGGTTGGGCGAGGAATTATCGGCTATCAAAGTCGAACTGTCCTGGCCGGAGGCCTGCTCCTCAACTGTGTAGCCGATGGATTTTTTACCGGTAGCTTTGTAAGACAGAGTAACCGCATGGTTCTGGGCTGCGGCCGGCCCGCTGATAGCATAACCGACTGGTTTATAGCTTGGCGCAGATGCATCCACGTGGGCCCTAAGGCTGGCCAGCTTGAGCGATATTTCCGGCACCTTTTGCCAGGCGATAAAGGAGCAAATACCCAGTATTAGCAGGGCCAGGACGCTCAGCTTGAGCCAGCGTTTTTTACTGAAAAAGCCGGGTTTTTGCCAAAAGTGGCGGGCCGATTCGTACTTTAAAGCTTCTTTGTGAGAATCGGCCTGGGTTAGAGCCGCGTCCAGCATCCGTTCCAGCCGCTGATGGGAAGCACTTGTTACCATGCTTGGTAATACAGCAGCAGCCTGCGGCTTTGGCTTTTTTGGTGTAGCAGCCTTCATAACTTCACCGTGAAAAAGCGGTTCTTTAGCGGACCTCTCATTAGTTTTCATGCTGGATACAAAACCACCAAACCGCTCGACCTTTGAGTGCGTAGCTGTTTGTTTAGCGCGCAGCTCGCGCTGTGGGTTAGAGCTCGTCCGCCGGTTCGGCATCCGGTTAACGGAGGCCGTAGGTTTTTTGAGGGCACCGCGCATCAGGGTTTGAGCCTTTTGGCTGCGCTGATGCAAGCCGTGCGCCGTAGGCTGCGGCCCTTTAACAAAGCCGTCAATGACCTTTGACTTAACCGTATTGCCGCCCTTTGAGTTTATAATTTGTCCTTTGGCCTTATTATCGCCCAAAAAGTTTATATTTGTCCTGCCGGGATAACTATCTACTGTCAAAAATCCTCTTAGTTCCAGCCTTTATTTTACACCAATCAAGACAAGCTTATCAACCGACCGGATATCAAATTCCACCTAGCTAGCGCTTGTACGATATGCGAGAATAAGCTACAGGCTTGGCCTTGGCCATTCGCTCGGCAGCAAGCGTTATAAATACAAAACCGATGGATTATTTAGACCCCAAGAAGCGGCGCGCTTACCACATCCGGCTTTATGTCGGCTATTTCCTGGTGGCAGTTGTTATCGGTCTGGCCACCTATATAATCACAGCCGGTCTTAATGGCTACGGTTTGAATGTCAAGACCGGCCAAATCGTTCAAAACGGCCTTTTATTTGTCGATTCCAAACCATCAGGTGCCGAAATATATTTAAATGGCAAAGACCAGAATACCCAGAGTCCGGCCCGTTTAGTTTTGCCAGCCGGTACGTACAGTCTTAAGTTAACCAAGGCCGGTTACCGCGACTGGAGCCGTCAGTTTGCTCTTAATGAACAAAGCGTCGCCCGTTTTCAGTACCCTTTCCTTTTCCCGCTCAAGCCAAAAACTACTGACTTAAAAACCTACTCCAGTTTGCCGCCCCTGGTCACACAGACCCCTGATCAAAAGTGGTTTTTAGTCGAAGATCCGTCAGCCTCGGCCGCAAACCCAACTTTTGACGAGTATGACACCACTACGCTCGATAAAACCACCCCGGCAATAACAACGATCTCAATCCCTTCAGGCTTACTGA
>DASSFC010000007.1:0-22756 GCA_035694865.1 Saccharimonadales bacterium (SeqCode)
GCTGCCGCCCTGCAGGCTATGGCAGCCTATAACCAAGCTAAGCAATTCGCGCACTTCGGTTCCAGCCTGGCTGCGACGGCAAAAGGAGATATCAATAAAGGCGAACATTTGCGCCAGCTCTTTACTCAAACACCCGGCGAAACGTACAACCTTTTGGCTCAGCAGTTAATGCTTGATGTAATCTTAGAAACTGACCCGATGGCTAACATAGATATCCCTCTGTTAAAACGCCAGGCTAAACAGCTGGAACCGGAAATAAAGGTCGACAATGAATATGAACCGACCAAGCAACAGCTTAAAGAACAAGTATTTTCTCAGAAGGCGGCGGCATGAAGCGGGCAGTCGAGTATCTAGCGCAGCGGTCGACTATTATGACCTTAGTTGAGCTTACCGGTGCTTTTGAAGGCATAGCCAGCTTAAAGATATCGCAGATTCGCCGTGAAACTCTAGCCAGCCAACAGTTTTTTGCAGATCTTTGGAAGATTTACAAACAAATCAGGGTAGATGAACTTTTCCATTTCGGCCGCCTGCAGAACACCGGAGAGGTTATAAAAAAAGAATTAATGATTCTCATTACTGCCGAGGGCAGTTTCAGCGGTGACGTTGACCGCCGCCTGATAAACCGAGCTTTGGCCGAATATAACCCGGACAAAAACGCAATCATTGTCATTGGCCACCACGGCGCCGTGCAGCTGGCCCAAAGAAGCATCAAATACGAGCATAGTTTTAAGACCCCCGAACAGGACCTTAAAATAAACACCGCGCCGCTGCTGGCAGAGGTCCAGAAGTACCAGTCGACAGTAGTTTTTTATCCACAATACAAGTCCCTGATGACCCAGGAGGTCAGACAGATCAGACTGTCAGCGGCGGTACTGGAACGCGGCAGACAGGTCGAGGACAGCGAAGACATAATCAATGAAGCCACTTATATTTTCGAGCCAAGTACCTTTGCGGTAGTTGATCATTTAGAAAACTCGATGATGCAGATTACCTTAAGCGAGGTTCTGCTCGAATCAAAACTGGCTCAGCACGCCAGCCGCTTCAAAGCCATGAGCATGGCGCGTACCCGCGGTGACGATAACTATTCGGAAATGAATATTCTTTATCATCGGGCCAAGCGGCAGGAAAAGGATGAACGGCTAAAGGAAATGATCAACAGCATGCGGGGGAATTTACAGTGACGCGGGGTGCGGTCAGGTCTATCCGCGACTTGGTTGTGACCGTCCAGTTCGACGGTGAACCGCCGGCCCAGGGGGAAATTGTGCTGGCAGCCGGCGAAGTGCCGCTGGTAGTCAATAACCTGATAAAAGGCAATATGGCGATTTGTCTGAATATCTTAGGGCTTGGCATACTTCAAAAGAACATGGCAGTCGAAACCACGGACAGGGGCATAGAAGTACCGGTCGGTAAACCTACTATCGGCCGGGTCCTTAATGCGCTGGGGCAGCCGATTGACGGCCGGCCGTTCGAACGGACTAAAGATACCGTCTACCGCGACATCTTGCAAAACCCACTGCGCGGCAGTTCTTTCAAAGCTGATAAACCCCAGATATTAGAGACCGGTCTAAAAGTAATTGATTTCTTTGCGCCGTTCATTAAGGGGCGCAAGATGGGCATAATCGGTGGTGCCGGCGTCGGCAAGACAGTTCTGACTATGGAGCTAATACATAATGTCGCAAAAAGCGGACAAGGCCTTAGCTTCTTCACCGGTATCGGCGAGCGCATCCGCGAAGGGCATGAGCTTTATGAGACCCTGCAAGAAAGCGACTTGCTGGGAAATACTTGCATGTATTTCGGCCAGATGGACCAAAACCCCGTCCAGAGGGTTTTAGTAGCCTTGTCGGCGGCGGCCGGCGCCGAATATATGCGTGATAACGAAAAGCGCGACATATTATTTTTCGCCGACAATATGTACCGTTACGTCCAGGCCCGTAATGAGCTATCCACGATTTTGGGGCAAATTCCTTCCGAAGGCGGTTACGAACCGACTATTTTCAGTGACGTAAAACTACTTCAGGACAGGCTAAGTTCCAATGAAAACGGCTCGATTACCTCTGTCCAGACTATATATGTGCCAGCCGATGACTTTTCTGATCCAGCAGTCCAGATGATCCAAAATGAACTGGACGGCATAATTGTCTTGTCCCGAAAAGTAGCCGAGCAAGGAATCCGACCGGCCGTCGATCTTCTGGCGACCACATCGAGCCTGCTTAGTCCGGACATTGTCGGAGAGCGTCATTATAACCTTAGCGTCCAGGTGCAGGCTTTATTGCAAAAGCATGAAAGCCTGAAAAACATTATCGCCATCATCGGCGAGGATGAGCTGTCGCTGAATGACCGCAAGGATTACTCCAAAGCCCGTGAATTGATTCAATTTTTCTCACAATTTATGTTCGTCACTGAGCAGTTTAATAACCACCCGGGCGAATTCGTCAGCCGGGAGGACACCCTAAAAGGCGTAGAGGCTATTTTAAATAAATAACATGGCCGAAGCTAAATCACTGACAGTCCACGCTAAGGTTTACGCGCCTTTTAAGGTTTACTTCGACGGCCCAGCCTTAAGTATCTCGGCTGTCAACCAAGTCGGCCCCTTCGATGTTTTGCCCCATCACCGCAACTTCATCACGCTTTTAGAGCCGGGCGATCTGACGGTCCGGATACCAAATAAATCTGACTTAAAAGTGCCGATTGCTAAAGGCATAATGCACGTTAAATCAGATGAAGTCCGGGTTTTTTTGGACGTCTAATCTAGAACTACGTAATCAAACGTGTAATTGGCACCAGCTCCCGGAGCACTAGCGGTGCAGATGCTAAACCCGGCTGTGCTATGGGTGGCGTAGTACTGCAGGCTAGCTGCTGAGCTGTTAGAAGGGCTGATTACGACATGCGGAGTTGTACCATAGTGCTGACTAAAGTTAACAGTGACGAAACAGCCCGCCGGTGGGCTGCCACCAGTGTTGATATTAACTGTACCAGCCGTATCGCTGCCGTTGACAGACGCCGTACCGCCACTTCCCAGAGCTGTACCTCCGCTGCGGCTCGGACCGCCGCCAGAAGTAATAATGTGGCGGTTAACTATCAAATCGTTTTTTAGCTGGAGACTGCTGACGCTAAGGGTCGATACTGACAGGCTGCCAAAACTGGCGCTGCCGGCGACAGTTAAGCTTTTCTGTACTGTCAAACTGCCTTGCAGTACCTCATCGCCCCCAACATTCAGTCCGCCGTTTATGCCAAGCTGTCCAAAGTTTCCGGCACCACCCACCGTTATAGAATTCAGCGACAAGCCACCGCCAACTTTTATAGCACCGGCTACGTTCAAGTCACCGCGGACCAGTATCTGGCCTTCAAAAATTGAGTTACTCTGGACATCCAGAGTCTGTTTGGCATCACCCACTAAGGTTGTGTTGCCCTTTAAGGCTGATAGCTGCTGGTCAGTCAGCGACCCTACATTTGCGACATTTGTCTTAGGCTTGGAACCGCGGGCAGTCAAATAAATAGCAAAGCCGGCGCCAATCAACAGCAGCACAAACACAACCAGGTAAATGTTGATAGCAGATCTTAGGCGGGTGACCAGCCCGTCTTTTTTTGGGGCTGGTGGTGGAGTGGGCGAGACAGGAGCTCCTGTTACCTGAACAGGTGGTGGCGGCGCCTCCAGACTATCATCAGACGGGGCCACCAGATTTTGCTCTTCATCTTGCATTTTTATAAAGCTTAAGCTAAAACTAGCTACTTATTATGCGCACTCCAGTGGTTTACCGCAAGGCTGCTGGATTAACACAAGTTTTTTGATATAATATCTTTACTAAAAGCTAAACTTAAAAACTTCGACAAAGTTTAAAAAGCAGGTGTTTTGTTAACTGCATAAAGTCAAATGAGCCGAATGTATATATACAGCCGCAAGTACCACCGCCGCAACCGTCGGCTGGTTGGCCTTGTCAGCACAGCTTTCTTTTTAGGGCTTGGTTTGGCTGGCTTGCAGCTATTCTCAAAGTACCAACACCTCAGCCGTACTACCGATACGACTATCAATAATACGCCCGTAACAACGATTGGCTACATCAACCCCTATTTTATGTTCAAAGACAGCGGCAAATGGGTGCAGGATAAAAGCCAGACTAGCCCAAGTGAAGTCGTATATTATCAGTACGCCAACGGTACGGCCGTACGAGAACTGTCCGTTTATATAAACAAGACCCCCAGCGCGATGCAGCTTTCCTCCAGCCGCGTCCTACCGGTCAGTGTAATTAATGGAGATAGCATTAATGCCGGAAACCTGTCAGATAGATGTGGCACCAGCCAGACAGCTAACAGCCGGCAAGTCAAAGAAATAAACTTTGATGGTGTAAATACAGTTTGCGATCCAAATCCCAACAGCTTTAGTGTAGCTTTGGCTCAGCCGGGAGGCGACTATAACCTGCATATGGCCAAATCAAATAATCCGTTAACAGTGGTTATCTTATATAAGGACTTTAGCGGGCACCCGGATGCCCAAAATATCGTCAATATCGCCAATAGCTTTAAGCTGATATGAAACAAATCTTAACTTTTATTTTACGCTTCCGCGGTTTGGGGGTTCTGCCAGGCCTTTGTTTATTTGCCATCCTGGGTGGTACGGCCTATGCTCAATACTCATCTACAAACTATAAGGCCAATGAAATACTGTTTGGCTCCGGCGGCGGTTTAGCTAACTCTTCTAATTACCAGGCCCAGCAAAGCCTTGGCAGCCTGGGGGTAGGCAAATATAGCAGTACAAACTTTCAGAACTACCCAGGGCCGATAACCCCGGAAACACCTTACTTGCAGTTTATCGTCAATACCAGCAGCTTAGATGTCGGTAATTTATCAACAAGTGCGCCGACCACCGGCATTGCGACCTTCTCTGTTAAAACCTATCTGGCCAATAGCTATATCGTTCAGACACAATCGACCGGCCCAAAGAATGGAACCCATACCTTACAGAACCTAAGCACTCCAACTACTTCCTCGTTTGGAACAGAACAGTTCGGCATAAACCTGGTTAAAAATAATGGCTGCGGTGCCAGTTTGCCGGTAAATTTTGGCAGTGATCCGGTTCAGGTGCCGGACAATACCTTTAGTTTTGGCACGGCGGCGACTAATTATAATGTGGCCTGTAACTTTACATATAACAACGGTGATACAATCGCCCAATCTAACTCCAGCAGCGGCGAGACTGACTACACTATCTCGTACTTATTTAATATATCCAGTGTGACACCGGGCGGTACCTATACAATGACGCAAAACCTGGTAGCGACCTCAACATTCTGAACCTGTGGATAACTAAAGTGCTTTAGCTATTTACTTACCCTATATTGTCGTGCTATATTTCGCGCATACGTTAAAAAACAAAAAAATAACAACGGTTCCACAATCAGGAGAATAAAATGCGTAAACACAAACCCAAACTCACCCGCCTCGGTACTGCCGGTATTGCCGCTATGTTCGTTGCCGCTTTTTCGTTGACGGCACTTACTAACCTAGTACTACACGTCGCGCCTGTTTCCGCCAACGGCCAGGTGACATCGCGAAAAATTACTATGACCAACTCCAGTCCGGGAGGTTCTGCTACCTATCATGTTTCATTCATCCCGACAGTCACGACCACCCTGGGTGGAATCGTGGTGGACTTTTGCGCCAACGATCCGGTTGTAGGTGATACCTCATGTACCTTTCCTACCAGCTTTACGCTTGGGACTACAGTTTCAGTAACAAACATTGCCGGCATCGGTGTAGGTGGCTCCTGGGTAACTACCAGCAGCCTGCAGTGCGGTGCAGCCGCCTCTAACTTCCAGGTGTTATTCCTGACGAATGCTACCCCTCAAGCCCCGACCGGAGGTGCTACTCCTATTACCTTTGACATCAACACTGTTACAAACCCATCGACTAACGGTAGTTTCTATGCCCGTATCGTAACCTTTGATACAAATGCCCACGCTACAGGACAGTACACCTGCCCGACCGGTACTACCCGCCAAGCATCATTCGCTAACCAGATAGACTACGGTGGCATTGCCCTTAGCACAACCCAGAATATTCTGATAACTGCCAAGGTCTTCGAAACTCTGTCGTTCTGCGTCTACCAGACCTCTTGCGGCACCCAGGCCAACCTGACCCTAGGCGACCCGACGACCGGCGCTCTTAGCTCTACCACTGCTTACGTCAATAATAACGCCAAGTATACCCTGGCAACCAACGCCCAAAGCGGTGTAAAAGTAAATATGTTCGGCCTGACACTCTGTCGAGCCTCCTCATTAACTCTGGCTAACTGTCCGGCTTCACCTACCTCCAGCGCTAACACTATAACCGGAATCGGCACGTCAGCAGTTGTCAGCACAACTAATAGTGAGCAGTTCGGTATGTGCGTCAACGCCATATCAGGTACGACCGCTCAGTCGCCATACGATGATCCCGGTACCGGCAATAGCTGTAGCACCGGTATTTCAACCGGCACATACGCCGGCACCTCTAAATTCGCCTTCGATGATACTGCCGCGACCGGTACCAACAGCTCGACTGGTAGCCTGGTGCTAAGCTCGTCCGGTGCAGTCAACTCCGGTAACTCCCAGTTTGCTTTCCTGGGCAACATTGCTTCGACCACAGAGGCCGGCATCTACACAACCAGCCTGAACCTGGTTGCCACAGGCACCTTCTAGGTTGGCATATGAATGGCCCGGCAGCATCAAAAACACATCGTCCGTAGCCTTTTGGCAGCATCAATAGTCCTATCAGCCGTGGGTTTGGGCATACTAAGCGGCCATGCTTCAGGCGCCCAATTAATCCCCCGAGAGCTTACCTTGACTAACAGTAGTGTAAGCGCACGTAATACCTATCATCTTAGTTTCCAAATTGCCACAACTGGGACGCTTGGCTCAATCGACATCCTTTTTTGCTCTAACAGTCCGTTGATAGCTGATGGATGCGTAGCTCCAAGTGGCATGGATGCGGGCATTGCCTTCTTGCTTGGTCAAAGCGGCGAAACCGGCTTTAGCATCAGCCCGGCTTCAACCGCCAACGAAATCATTCTTACCCGGGCTCCGTCGGCTGATGGTACCCAGCTTAATACCTATGATTTGGCCAATATTATCAATCCCTCAACGACCGGCTCTTACTATGCCCGGATACAGACCTACGCTTCAAACGATGCTACTGGCCCGTCCACTGATTACGGCGGTGTGGCCTTCAGCATCACAAGTAGTATTAGCATTACTTCCCAGGTGCCTCCATACGTACTCTTCTGTTCAGCCGTAATCGTGCCGGCTTATAACTGCTCGAGCGCTAACGGTTCGGTTGTTGATCTCGGGAATATCAAAAGTAACTCTACCAGTGCCGGCCAAAGCCAACTGCTAGTGGCCACCAATGCCGGGAGCGGCTATTCGATATATATGCAAGGTACATCTTTGACCTCTGGTAATGACGTTATAAATTCGCTTTCACTACCAACCGCTCCTGTTAGCGGCACTAATCAGTTCGGCCTTAACCTCCGGGCCAATCTGTTGCCGGCCGTAGGCCAGGATCCGGCCGGTCCTGGTACAGGTGTTCCAACGTTTGACTATAACCAGCCGGATAAATACAAATTCGTATCTGGGGATATTATTGCCTCATCGCCCTTGGCCGAGGACTTCAGGCGGTTTACAGTCAGCTATGTCGCCGACGCCACCAGCAGTCAGCCGGCCGGAGTTTATGTAAGCACTGTCACCTATATAGTCGTCGGTAACTTCTAAGCCGTACCTTGTAATACATCTGGGCTTTTGCTAGTCTTAGGCTTAAGCCTAATAATTAAAAACCTATGCTTAGAGGTGTAAAAAATATCCTGTATCGGTTCACCTTGTGCCTTCTGTGTCTTCTATTCATTATCGGTGTTGGTATCATCGAGGTTTTTCATAGCCATTCTGTCTCTGCCAACGGTCAGGTAACAAGCCGTAAGATAACTATGTCCAACTCAGCGGTTGGCGCTACGAGTGTTGTCTACCACGTTTCATTCATTCCAACAGTTACGAGCACGCTGGGCGGTATCGTTGTAGACTTCTGTGCTAATGATCCGGTTGTTGGTGATACCTCTTGCACTTATCCTACGGGTTTCTCGCTGGGCTCATCAGCTTCGGTTACCAACATCGCCGGTATTGGCACTGGTGGTACCTGGGGCACTGCTAGTAGCTTACAGTGCAGTGCCGCTGCCTCTAACCTGCAGGTACTGTTCCTGACAAACGCAACTGCACAAGCTCCTACTGGCGGTGCTACTCCGATAACGTTTGACATCAACGGCATAACAAACAGTTCTACCAATGGAGTTTTTTACGCCCGCATCGTTACCTTCAATACCAACACCAACGCCACAAGCCAATACACCTGCTCTGGCGGTGGTTTTACCACCCGCCCGGCCTCCTTCGCCAACCAGATAGATTATGGAGGCGTTGCACTTAGCACAACTCAAAATGTCTTGATAACATCCAAAGTTTTTGAAACCTTATCATTTTGTGTTTTTCAGACCAGCTGCGGCACACAAGCCCAGCTGACGCTAGGCGATCCAAACACCGGCTTAAGCGCGACGAACGCCTATGTCAATAACAATGCCAAATATACCTTAGCTACTAATGCTCAAACCGGTTTGTCTGTCCAAATGTTCGGCTTGACACTCTGCAGAGCCGCTTCACTGACACTTGCGAACTGTCCGGCTACTCCTACTGCCAGTGCTAACACTATAACAGCCATCGGTTCGACAGAGGCAACCAAGACAACAGGGACAGAGCAATTCGGTATGTGCGTCAATGCTATCACAGGAACAACCGCCCAATCTCCATACGACGATAACGGCACAGGCAATAACTGCAGTACAGGTATCGCTACAGGGACATATGCGGGTACTTCAAAATTCGGCTTTGATGATACTGCCGCAACCGGCACAAACAGCTCAACCGGCGATACGGTACTGACTTCTGCCGGTGCTGTAAATAGTGCCAGTTCGCAGTTCGCCTTCCTGGGCGATATTACTGCCACGACAGAGGCCGGACTATATACTACCACCCTAAACCTCGTAGCCACAGGAACATTCTAGGGCTAGTTGGAAAGCAATAGCTGGTCTGTTAATATTGTGTCAAGAACCTAAACAGAGGGAAAACAGTGAGACAAAAAATCCGACTAATCTTCAGTGCTATCAGCGTGGCTGCTTTACTTATAGTCCTTTCCTTATCAACGGTTAATGCTGCCAGCGTTAGTAATAATTCGATCACTAGTAACGGTAATGGCTACCGAATATCGCCGGTAATTACAAGCCTGACTATAAATCCAGGCAATTCAGCCAACGTCCAGGTCTACATGACAGATATCTCGACAAGTCCGGAAAATCTTCAGATTGTCTTCGATGATTTCCAGGCTAAGGACGAGAATGGCACGCCCGGTCTATTGCTTAGCGGCCAAAGCCTGCCGCGCCATGGCCTTAAACAATATGCTATCTTGCCAACTGGTAACCTGACGCTCAACCCCGGAGAAACGAAATCTGTCTTTGTAACAATTAAAATTCCCAAGAACGCAGTCGCCGGGGGCTATTACGGTGCCGTGAGGTTTTCGCCAGCCAGCATTAACGGTCAAAAGAACGTTAATTTGGCAGCCAGTGTCGGTTCTCTCATTTTGGTTAAGGTGCCCGGGAATATTTATGAAAATGTTTCCATCGCTGGTTTTGGAGCGGCGAGAGGTACCCAAACTCGAAGCATCTTCTTTGGAAACAATAAAATTAATGCCATTGCCCGCTTCCGTAACAATGGTGACATCCAAGAGCAGCCCTTCGGTAAAATATTGCTCAAGAAGGGCAACACTACACTATCCTCCTATGAGATTAACAATACCGAGCCCCGCGGCAATGTCCTGCCCGATAGTATCCGCCGCTTTTCGGTTAATTTAACCAACCTCGGAAACCTGGGTAAATACACCTTAGAGGGAAACTTTGGCTATGGCAGTAACGGACAGCTTATCAGCGCCACAAGTACCTTTTATATCGTTCCGCTGTGGTTAGTCATACTTGTCATTATTCTGATAATCTTAATCATCCTGGCAATTTATGTGTTCCCCAAGCTTGTCCGCCGGCACGACCGACGCATCCTGCGCCGCGCCAAAAGAGGTAGGTAGTCCAAACCGGATTTTAGACATAGCAAACCTGTTATGTTTAAATTGAATCAGTTGTGGCAAAAAAACTAGGACTGCTTAGCCTTACCCTGATTACTTCAGTGCTGTTTTCTTCAATAGCATTGGCCCTACAGCCTACCCCACCGCCTGGGCCGCAGCCGGACAGCACCGGCGTAGAAGGTACTATTGCTGGATCACCGCCAACCCAGGCCGCAACTATAAATGTGCCAAAAAACGGCCAAACGTTTACCACTACCCCTATAGCAGTGTCTGGACTTTGTCCTAATAACACCCTGGTTGAAATTTATAAAAATAATGTCTTTGGCGGCTCGGTCGATTGTTCACGCGGCAGTTATAGCTTGCAGGTAGATTTATTCGACGGCCGCAATGACCTGATAGCCAAGGTGTTTGATAACCTTAACCAGGCCGGCCCGGATTCAAACACCGTTACAATAACTTTTTCGAGCCCTCTGCAGACTAACGGGCCTAGGATTTCGCTGACTACGCAATACGCTAAGAGGGGGGCTACACCGGGCAGCATATTGACATGGCCGATAACGCTTAGTGGCGGCACCGGACCATATGCCATAAGCGCTGACTGGGGTGATAAAACCGATCCTGACTTGATAAGCCAAAACATACCCGGTGACATTAATTTACAGCACACATATGCCCAGGCCGGTGTATATAAAGTGACGATAAAGGCCAGCGATAGCCAGGGTAATACCGCTTTCCTGCAGCTGGTTGGTATCGGTAACGGCCAAATCCAGCAATCGACCAATACGTCTGGCAACGGGATCATAACCAATCAGAAAACTAAAATTTTGTGGTGGCCGCTCCTATTGCTTTTCGGTCTGACACTAGCCGCCTATTGGCTGGGTCAAAAACATCAACTGGAAGCTATCCGGCGGCGTCTGCGCAAAGGCGAAGGCGCCTTTAAGTAAGTCTGCTAAACTGTAACAGATGAAAACGGTATATGTCGGCCTGTCAGGGGGCGTTGATAGCTCCGTGGCGGCCGCGCTGCTTAAGCAGCGCGGCTATAACGTAGTTGGCGTCTATATGAAAAACTGGAGCCAGGATTTGCCGGGTGTGCCGTGTCCCTGGAAAGACGATTACCAGGACGCCAAACGGGTAGCTGTCCAGCTTGGCATACCTTTCAAACTTTATGATTTCCATAAACAGTACAAGCAAAAAGTGGTCGATTATATGCTGGCCGAATTTAAGGCCGGCCGGACACCCAACCCCGATGTCATGTGCAACCAGGAAATTAAATTTAAGCTTTTTTTAGAGACTGCGCTGCAAGACGGGGCGGACTTAATCGCCACCGGTCACTACGCCCGCGTCAAAGATGGCAGTCTGCACATGGCAAAGGACGATAACAAGGACCAGACCTATTTTTTGTACCGGGTTGGCCAAAAAGCGCTCGATAAAACCCTTTTTCCGTTAGGTGAACTTACCAAACCCCAGGTCAGGGAACTGGCTAAGCAGTTCAAGCTGGTCACGGCCCATAAAAAAGAAAGCATGGGCATTTGTTTTGTCGGCAAAGTCGGTATCAAAGATTTTTTGAAGCAATACGTTGATGAAAAACCGGGTAAAGTTATCAATCAATCGGGCAGCCTGGTCGGCGAACACGACGGCGCTATATTTTATACGATCGGGCAGAGACACGGTTTAGCAGTAGGCGGCGGTCTGCCCTATTACGTTACCGGTAAAGATATGAAAAAGAATGAAGTTTATGTCACGACTGATTTGCAGGATGAAAAACTTTGGAGCGGCCAAGTGAGGTTAGCTGAGATGCACTGGATAAATGATGCTCCGAAAAATAATCAGACTATAAGTGTCCGCTTGCGTCATCGTGCTAAATTAACACCTGTTAAATTACTTAACAAGTTAAGTAATTCTGATATAGTCGCAGACTTAGGCGAAGAGGTAAGGGCGCTTACACCAGGCCAGTCAGCCGTCTTTTACTCAGGCTCAACTTGCCTGGGCGGCGGCATAGTCATTTAAATCAAGTTTCACCTCTGTTAGAATTAACTCAAATGACAGCTGAGGAAATTAGAAAAAAATATCTTGAGTTTTTCGAGGCCAAAGGGCATAAGATATTGCCCAGGGCTTTAGTGGTACCACAAGACGATCCGACGACGTTGTTCACCGGCAGTGGTATGCAGCCACTTATACCGTATCTGTTAGGTCAGCCCCACCCCGAAGGTAAGCGCCTGGTTGACAGCCAAACCTGTTTTAGGGCTGAGGACATGGATGAGGTTGGCGACAACCGCCACACTACTTTCTTTGAAATGCTTGGCAACTGGAGCCTGGGCGACTATTTTAAAGAAGAGCAATTACCGTGGTTTTGGCAGTTTTTAACAGAAGAGCTTAAGCTTCCACAGGAAAAACTTTGGGTAACCTGTTTTGAGGGCGATGATAAATACGGCATACCAAAGGATACCGAATCAGCCGAAATCTGGAAAAAACTCGGCGTTCCAACTGAGCGGATAAAGTTTTACGGCGCAGAACATAACTGGTGGAGCCGCGAAGGCGAGCCGGAGCATATGCGCGACGGCGAGCCAGGCGGGCCGGACAGCGAAGTTTTTTATGAGTTTACACAAGTCGGACATGATAAAAAATATGGGCAAGAGTGTCATCCCAACTGCGAATGCGGGCGATTTTTAGAAATCGGCAACAGCGTCTTTATGACCTTTCGCAAAAACGGCGGTAAATTCGCAGAATTACCTAAGCCGAACGTTGACTTTGGCGGCGGCCTTGAGCGCATTGCCGCGGCCGTAAATAACGACCCGGACATCTTTAAGATTAGCCTTGTCAAGCCACTTGTTGTCGAACTAGAGAAGCTATCCGGTAAGGAATACAAGCAGCACCAAAACAGTATGCGTGTGATTGCCGACCATATGCGGGCGGCAGTCTGGCTGGCTGTAGATGGAGTGGCGCCCAGCAATAAACAGCAGGGGTATGTCTTACGGCGGTTACTGCGCCGTGCTATCCGCTATGCGTTTGATTTGGGAATAGAGCAAGATTTGTGCGAAAAAATCGCACCTACAGTTATAAAATTATACAAAAACGACTTTCCCGAAGTCGCCGAACGTGAAAAGGACGTCTTGGATAGCTTTAGGCGGGAAGAGCGTATTTTTCGCCAAACCTTAAGATCAGGCGTCCGGGAATTTGAAAAAATGGCTAAAAAGGATGAGATAACTGGAGCCGATCTATTCCGCCTATACGATACTTACGGCTTTCCGCCCGAATTGTCTATGGAAGAGGCTGATAAGCACGGCTTAAAGGTTATAGATCCTGAGCAATTCGATAGAAGTATGCAGGAACAGCGGCAGCGCAGCCAGACCGCCAGTGCCGGCATGTTTAAGGGCGGTCTGGCCGACCATTCGCCCGAGGTTATAAAACTGCACACCACTACTCATCTTATGTACCAAGCCCTTAAAAATGTATTGGGTGACCATGTGGTCCAGCGCGGCAGCAACATTACCGCCGAGCGGACGCGGTTTGACTTCAGCCATCCCGAAAAAGTCATCCGGGAACAATTGGATGAAGTCGAAAAAATCGTTAACGAACAGATAGCCAAAGACCTGCCGGTGACATGGAAAGAAGAAAAAACAGAGGAAGCCTTCGCCAAAGGCGCAAGCGGCGCCTTTGGCGACAAGTATGGTGACACTGTTAAGGTCTATACTATTGGCGACCCCGCACATCCGTTCAGCCGCGAAATTTGCGGCGGTCCGCACGTCGAACACACCGGCGTAATCGGCCAAGGCGGCAAAAAATTTAAAGTTACCAAAGAAGAAGCCAGCTCGGCCGGCGTCCGTCGCATCAAAGCCGTCCTCCAGTAAGACCGCTTTATTTTTCGGCCGAAAAGTGCTAGTGTTTAGGTGTTCCTAACAAAAATCAAAAATGGCCCGGTCAAAAACTAAAAAACGCGCCGCTAAATCTGTTAAACGGAAAAAACTCTGGTTTGTTCCGTATCCGTTATTCTTATTCATTTTGCTTTTATCTGGAGTCTACCTTGTGGCCTGGACATTCAATGCCCACGCCGATGATTTGGTTGTGAACGCGATTGTTAAAGATAAGCAGATAACCGACCCGGCAGTAATTACGTTTCCTGCCAATGGCGATCACTTTAAGGCTGTGCCAATCACCGTAGATGGTACCTGCCCAGACTATGGGGCTTATGTCGAGATTTTTGATAACAATGTCATGAGAGGCAGTGCTATTTGCGATAACAGTAAGCAGTTCACGCTGCAGATTGACCTTTTTGCCGCCCAAAACAAACTGGAAGCCCATGTTTTTAACCTGACCGATGACGAAGGGCCGGTTTCTGCACCGGTAACGGTTTATTATGATGTCCCGCCGGCGCCCCAGCCAAACCTGCAAACCACTCCCGCCGGTTCTAGCGGAAAAACCAGCCCTTTATTGCTCCAGACAGCCTTCGTTTACAAGGGCTATTACACCAACCAGGAAGTTGTTTGGCCGCTTGAAATCAGCGGCGGCAGCCCGCCATACGCCCTGAGCGTCGATTGGGGCGACGGACGATCCAGCATTATCAGCCGCCCTCAAGCCGGCCAGTTCAATATAAACCATATATATAAACAGCCGCCGGACAATAAACTAGGTAACTACACCGTTAAAGTTCAGGCATCAGATGCAGCTGGCAACTATACCTACCTGCAATTCTTTGTCATCGTGAACGTACGTAATCAGGCCGGTGCAAGCGGCAGTATTTATTCCAAAGGTCCGCCCTCGCTTGGCGGTTTCCATCAATGGGTCTGGGCCGTCTGGCCGTTCTATGCCGCCCTTGTGCTTATGGCTATAAGCTTTAAATTAGGCGAACATGAAGAGTCCCTGTTGATTAAAAAACGCCAACAAATACGGAGGGCATGACGGCGATTCTAAGAAGAGCCGCATGTTATAATCTAATCTGATTATGCTTGATAAGGCCAAGTCGCTGAGCCAGTCTTTGAATACGTTGAAGGATAAGGTTCCCAAAGCGCCCACAGACTCTGGCCGCGGCAGCCGCCAGCCCAAGGGTGAGTACATGGTGGCGCTGGATGTCGGTACCGAATTCGTAAAGGCATTGGTAGGCCAGGTTATTGGCGATGAAGTCCAGATTATCGGCGTTGGCCGGGCCCACCAGGAGCTGGCCGATATGCAAGCTGGCGCTATCGCCGATATCGCTGCCGTCGTAGCCAATTGCGATAAAGCCTTAGCCGCCGCTGAACAGCAGGCCGGCGTTAGTGCCCGTACCGCCGTTGTTGGTATTGCGGGGGAACTTGTAAAAGGAACGACCAGCACAGTCCGCTTTACCCGTAAAACTCCTTCTAAAGAATTGAGTATCGATGAGATGGCCAGGATTATCGAACTGGTCCAGGAACGCGCCGAAGCCAAAGCCCGCCAGGAATTAGCCTGGGAGCTGGGCGGCAAGGATGTTGAGGTAAGGCTGGTTAACAGCGCGCTGGTCAGGATTGACATAGATGGTTATAAAGTGACCAATCCGGTCGGCTTCCAGGGTAAAGATATTATCGTCGAGATGTACACGGCTTTCGCGCCAATGATACACATCGGCGCGCTGGAACGCACAGCCGCCGAACTGGATCTAGAGTTATTAGCTGTCGCCGCTGAGCCATTCGCGGTCGCCCGCTCGGTTGTCGGCGATGACCCTAACGCCGCTGTCAGCGCTATCCTAATGGACGTCGGCGGCGGCACGACCGATATCGCCGTCGTTAACGAAGGCGGAGTTGAGGGAACCAAAATGTTCGGCATCGGCGGCCGGGCTTTTACCCATAGCATCGAACGCGAGCTCGATACCGATTTCGTCAAGGCAGAGGCCATAAAACTCAGTCTTGCGACCGGCGCGCCAAAACATAAAGAAGAAGCCGAAACGGCATTGAACAAGACACTGAAGGTCTGGCTAAGCGGCGTCGAACTGGCTCTGAGCGAATTTACCAAGCTCGACCATCTGCCGAACCACATCTTACTTTGCGGCGGCGGTTCGAGCCTTGAAATGCTGATGGACAGCCTGGAGAGAAGCGAATGGCACAAGGACCTGCCGTTTACCCGCAAACCTGTCATCCAGCACATAAAGCCTGATGAAGTGGTTGGCATTACTGATTCCACCGGCAGTATTAATGACCACACCTTTATTACGGCCATGGGTTTGCTGCGCGTCGGCATGGACACCTTGAATTCGGGGGTTGCCGAGGGTGATAATAACCTCAGGAATAAACTTAACCGGTTATTAAGAGTATGAGCGCTAAAATTCCACCCAAACCCGGCAAAGATGTAATTTATATCGATGTCGATGATGAGATAACCTCGATTATCGATAAGGTTGAGAATTCTAAAGAAAAAGTCGTGGCTTTGGTGCTGCCAAAGCGGGCGGCCAGCTTGCAGAGCATCGTTAATATGAAGCTGCTGAAGCGCAGCGCCGACCAAGCTGATAAAAACCCGGTTTTGATAACCAGTGAGGCGGCGCTTATGCCGCTGGCCGGTGCCGCCGGCCTGCATGTGGCCAAGAATTTACAAAGTGCGCCAGAAGTTCCTCACGCGCCAGCCAGTGCCGCGGCCGCCGCCCATGCCGAAGATTTACCGGCCGAAGCAGTTCCCGAAGCCGACCCGGAAGATATGCCCAAGAAAATCGATTACAGCGATAAATCGATTGGCGCTTTGGCGGCCGCCCACGAAGCCGATAACGCCGAAGCGATAGCCTTAGACGATGAAGACGACTCCGCGCCCAAACCAAAAGCCGCCAAAGCGCCCAAAGACAAAAAAACTAGGGTACCTAATTTTGACCGCTTTAGGATGATGATTGCGCTTGGCGCGCTTGGCCTGCTGACACTGATAGTATTTATAATCCTGGCACTATTTGTCCTGCCCAAAGCCACGGTTACGCTTACGACTACCAGCGAGCCGGTTTCGGCAAATTTTAATCTGACCGCAACAACTAATGCCCAGGCGGTAGACACGCAGAAGCACATCATTCCGGCTAAGGTCGAAACCACCGACCAGATGAACAGCCAATCTGTTAATGCTACCGGCCAGCAAAACAACGGCCAAAAAGCTAGTGGGAGTGTGAGTATGACTGCTCAAAAATGTTCTGGTAATTTGTTTGTGCCGCCAGATCCAGTGCCTGCTGGTACCGGCATCTCATCAGGCGGCGCCAACTTTATTACGCAGGAATCCGCTTCATTTCACGGTATTAGCACCAACGGAAGTTGTGCTACCTACGCATCAAACAATAATATTGATATTACCGCTCAGGCAGCCGGATCAAAATACAATGTTTCTAATGCTAATTTCACAGTGGCCGGCCGTTCAGATGTCAGCGGCAGCGGGTCGGCTTCGGGCGGAACTGATAACATCGTTACAGTTTTGAGCCAATCCGACGTCGATAGCGTCACTCAAAAAATGACCAGTGGTTCTTCTGGCAGTGACTTCACTAAGCAGTTCGAAGACAAACTGGCCAGCCAGGGCGAATATGTATTCGTTTCAACGCTTAAGACCGGATCGCCTAACGTAAATGCCTCACCGGCTGTCGGCCAGCCAGCCAGCAGCGCCAACGTGACAGTTAAAATCACCTACACGGTGCTAACAGTAAAGAAAAGCGACCTGAGCCAGGCCATCGAGGCGGCCGTGGCCAGCCAGATTGATAAGACCAAGCAAAAACTGAGCGGCAGTTTCCTTAACGACGCCGACATCATCGTTAACCAGACTTCGGCCAATTCGGCCACCCTGGCTATAAACGAAAACACCACGGCGGTGCCGATTATCGATGTTGCGAGTGTTAAAAAACAAGCCGAAAGCAAGAAAACCGGCGATATCCAGTCAGCGCTGGGCGGCTGGGCCGGGGTAAAAAGCGTCAAAGTCGATCTAAGCCCGTTCTGGGTTTCAAAAGCTCCATCCAAAGCCTCTAAAATCAAAGTAATCTTGGTAGAGGCGAAAACATCTAGCACCAACAACAGTGCGCCATAATGATGAATATATAGGGGTGGACTACGGCTTGGCCAGGGTTGGGCTGGCCCGTGGCTCATCGATAGCCCGCCTGGCCGAGCCGTTAACAACTGTCCCGGCCGCTGAAGCTCTGGCAGAAATTAAACAGCTGGTGTCCGGCAGCGATGCCGTAGGAGTTGTAGTGGGCTTGCCGAGAAATCTGAAAGGCGAAGATACTGAGCAGACAAAAAAAGTCCGGCAGTGGGTTGCCGCCGCCAAAGAGAAAATCACCATGCCCTTTTACTGGCAGGATGAAGCTTTGACCAGTGCCGCCGCCGCGGCAAACAAAGCCGTTGATATTGACGCCGCGGCGGCCGCACGTATCCTGCAGGACTTCCTTGACACGCCGGAAGATGAGCGGGTAAGGTGCTAAGTATGCGATATTCCCTTAAATCGCCGCGGTTTAACCGTTTTAAAAAGGGTCCGGCCATACTAATAATAGTAGTTTTACTTATTATTGGCGGCGGCCTGGGCCTGCACGCCTGGTACAACCGCAACCTCGGCGCGGTGTCTTCGTCCCGGCAGGTTATTTATTTCCCGATCGCCTCAGGCGCTAGTTTGCACGATATCGCCAATGATTTGAAAACCGCCCATCTCATTCGTAGTGCAACGGCTTTTGAAACCTACGGCCGGCCATTTTACTCCAAGATGCAGGCCGGTACCTATGCCCTAAGCCCTTCAATGAGCACCCCCCAGATTGTTACCAAAATCGTCAACGGCGATGTATCCAGAAGTTACGTTACCATCCTGCCCGGTAAGACTATTAAACAGATTAAACAGGCCTTCGAAGCGGCTGGCTATATGGATAGCGAACTGGCCTCCGCCTTCGATCCGGCCACATACTCCGGCGAGCAAATATTAAGCTATATGCCGGTAAACGGCACGCTGGAGGGCATGCTCTATCCGGATTCTTTCCAAAGAGAAGCCGACACACCAGCCACAACCATTGTCCGCGAGAGCTTGGAAGAAATGCAAAAACACCTGACGCCGGCAATCATAAAAGGCTTTTCTAGCCAGGGGCTCAGCGTCTATCAGGGCATTACGCTGGCTTCAATCGTCTACAAAGAGTCAGGCAGTTCCCAGTACGAACCGACTATAGCCCAGGTGTTTATTTCCAGGCTAAAACAAAACATTGCCCTGGGCAGTGATGTTACGGCTATTTACGGAGCTGTCAATGACGGCGTCAATTTACCCGATAATATCGACCAGGCATCAGTGATCGCCGTTAACCATGATTCGCCCTATAACACCCGTCTTCACCCAGGTTTACCGCCAGGCCCGATAGCCAATATGACAGATGACGCACTTAAGGCTGTAGCCGCGCCTTCCAACACCAACTATCTGTTCTTTGTCAGTGGCAACGATTGCGTAATCCACTTTGCCCAAACCGAAGCCCAGCACGAGCAAAACATTCAAAAATATGGTGCTAAAGCATGTTCTTAAAGTTTGTCAACAGTACTATAACAGAGGTGACAACAACCCCAGGCCGATACTCTTGTTATAATAGGACGGTTAGCGGTAAATTCCGCTAGGAGCTGCAAATTCGTAAGCAATTGTTTGACTTAATCAGACCATATAAGAACCGCCCGTCGGAGGCGGTCTTAGCTTTATCAAACCCGATGGCCCGGCTGGATAAAAAGTCCAGGCGTAAGTTTATCCGTTGGAGCTTAATTGGCGGCAATGTCGCTCTTTTATTGATAGTTGGCCTTTTTGTTATATTAAACCGCTCAGCCAGCCAAACTGTCCGGGCCAATACTTTGAGCAGTGCCGTGGCTACAGCCGATGCGGCGACCGGTCCGCTGGATACCGTATCTTCTTCCCAGATCGCCCTGGCGACCGCTCAGCTCACCCATTTACCAGAACTTACAGCCGTCCGCAACCAGGCTGACTCGGATAGCTTGATTCTGTCGCAGGCACCGAGCGATACATCGAGCCTTAATAAACCCCAGCTAATTTCCGCTACCGGCAAATCAAAGCAGGACATTATCCATTACGTGACCGTATCGGGAGATACGGTTGATTCGGTGGCCAATAAGTTTGGTGTCAGTGGTGATAGTATTCGCTGGTCCAACAGTATCAGTGGTAACGCCCTTGGTGTTGGGGTTAAACTGGTAATTCCACCGGTAAACGGCATCGTCTATACTGTTAAAGCCGGAGATACGCCGGCATCGATTGCCAGCAAGTATTCGGCCGATGAAAGCCAGCTTATCGATTTGAACGACGCCGAAATAAACGGCCTGCTGCCTGGTGAGCAGATTATCGTCCCAAACGGTAAAGTCGCACCCGTGGCCACTTTAAGTGCACTGACTTTCGCGCCCCTTATAGCCACCTTTGGCAGCAACGGCTATGATTTTGGCTGGTGCACCTGGTATGTGGCTAACCGCCGGGCAGAGGTCGGTAATCCGGTACCCAGCAATCTGGGCAACGCTTATACCTGGTACCGGGCAGCAGTTGCCGAAGGCTTACCGACTGGTTTAACACCGAGAGTAGGAGCAGTTGTAGTTTATGAGGCCGGCGACCATGTTATGTTCGTTGAGCAAGTTAATCCGGATGGTAGCTTTTGGATTTCTGAGATGAACGATGCCGGCCAGGTCAGCATGACCAACCCGACGCCGACCGGCGGATGGGATGTCCGCGATTACCGCTTAATCCCCGCTTCGCAGGCCAGTATGTATCGCTACATCTACTAGACCCAACTTCTTAAAACAGATAACCTATAACTATGTTCGTAGACAGGGTTGAGGTAGTTGTAAAGGCTGGCGATGGCGGTGACGGCGCGCTGAGTTTTCGGCATGAAAAATTCCGGGCAAGAGGCGGGCCAGACGGTGGTGACGGCGGCGACGGCGGCAATGTAATTTTGCATGCCAGCCGTAACCAAAACACCTTAGCGGCTTTTCGCTATAAAAAATTACTGCAAGCCAAACCCGGACAAACCGGTGGCAAGCGAAAACGTCATGGTAAAAATGGCGAAGATTTGCTGGCCGATGTGCCTGTGGGAACACTGATAACAGATAAGGAGGGTGAACCGTTGGCCGATCTGACCGAAGATGGCCAGCAGGCCGTTATCGCCCAAGGCGGCAAAGGCGGTTTTGGCAACGCCCATTTTACCAGCTCGACCCGCCAGGCGCCGCGAGTCGCCGAAAAAGGCGAGAAAGGCGACAATCTGCAAGTTATTTTTGAACTAAAAATGATTGCCGATGTCGGCATAATCGGTCTGCCTAATGCTGGTAAGTCGACTCTGCTGTCGGTTGTCAGCAACGCCAATCCCGAAATCGCTGATTACCCTTTTACTACGTTGCAGCCTAACCTTGGTGTGGCCGACATCGATTCTAAAAACAGCCTACTGCTGGCTGATATTCCCGGGCTTATAGAAGGCGCCAGCCAGGGCAAAGGGCTGGGCGATGATTTTTTGCGGCACGTCGAACGGACAAGCGTCCTGCTCCATCTGATTGATGTTTATAATGACAACCCGGCGGCGGCTTACCGGACTGTCCTCAAGGAACTTGCCGATTATAAAGTCGATTTAAGCCGCCGCCCAGAGATAGTGGCCTTTACGAAAACTGAAGGAGTTAACAAAAAAGAACTAGATGCTAAACTTAAAGCTCTCAAGAAAGTCGTTCCTAAAAACACACCGGTCCTAGCTTTTTCAAGCGCAAGCAAGCAGGGGATAGATGAATTGATGCGCAGCCTTTTAAAAAAGGTCCGCCAAGCTCGCAGAACATCTGATGAGAAGGCAGATAAAAAAGGCTTACCAGTAATCGGTATCCGCGAATCCGATGATTTCTGGCAAGTCCAAAAGACTAAAGACGGCTTTGTAATCACCGGAAGAAAGATTGAACGCTTCGCCTCGCGCACGCGCTTCGGCGAAGTACCGGCCGAGGACAGACTGCTGGATATTACGCGCAAAATGGGCATTTTGCGCGAACTCGACCGCCAGGGTTTGGAGCCCGGCCAAACCATTACCATTGGCCAGCCGCCAATCGGCGTTATAAAATATTAATCCAATGGGCAGTTTTGAAATCGAGCCACCCGCCGAGGAAAGAAGCGAAGATGACGCCGCTTCAGAGCTTAATAGTATTTTTGATGAACTCGCCGTCATATTTGATAACGAGCAAAGCCAAGCAGCAGAGTCTAAGTTCGAAATTGATCAAGAACTTGTTGATTTCCTGGAGGAAGCCGAAACCGAGGAACATATAGATCCCAGCCTGCTGAGGATCAATTACATCCGGGTATATGCGATGGGTATGCGGGCCGTGTTATCTGTCCTAAAATCCCAACTGGGTCTTCCTCAGGACGAGAATGCTCAATAATTCGTTTTATTTTTTCGACCTGGAGACCAGCGGCTTTAGAGCCAGGGAAGACCGTATAATGCAGTTTGCTGGCCAGAGGACCGATCCGGAGCTTAACCCGATTGGTGAGTCGGATAATATTTTGGTTAAGGTTACTCCCGATATTTTGCCTCAGCCTGATGCGGTGCTGGTGCACGGAATAACACCGCAAAAAACTCTTGCGGAGGGTATCAGCGAAGCCGAACTGGTAAAATACTTAACAAGTCAAGTATTTATAAAAAACACGATTGCTGTCGGCTTTAATAACATAAGATTCGACAACGACTTTA
>DASSFC010000008.1:0-8122 GCA_035694865.1 Saccharimonadales bacterium (SeqCode)
GCCGCGCGGCCGGGTATGGTGAGAATCAGTATTGCGAGTTTTTATTTTAGCCATTTGATGGCTATTTTAAACTTAACTGTCTTGTTTGTCCAGTAAGCTCAGGTGGTAAAGCGCCATAGCAGCGGCCGTAGAGACATTGAAGGATTCTTTGCGGCCGCGCATCGGAATCTCTATAATAACGTCGGCTTTTTGGAGATGTTTTTCATCGATGCCGCCGACCTCATTGCCTACCAACAGACCGACTTTGCGGGGCGCAGGATAAGTGTTGAGCGGAATTGCCGAAATTGATTGTTCGAGTGCGGCTATCTGGTATCCTTCAGTCTTTAATTTTTTTAAAACCGATTCTAAAGATTGGGAATGGCTCCAGACTACTGTTTTTTCAGCGCCCAAAGCAGTTTTGATAATTCTGGCGTGGACTTTGCGGGCGAGGTGCGGCAAACGGCCGTCCTTATCAGATATGGGATAAGGCGTATAGCCGCTTAAGATTATCTTATTAACACCCAGGCCGTCGGCTGTCCTGAATAAGCCGCCCACGTTAACCGCCGAGCGGATGTTATGGACGATCAATACGATATCTCTCATTGGCTGATAGTCTAGCCTGGGCGGCGCGGCGCTGTCCAGCTATCGCCAGCGCCGCCGCTTATGCTTTAATAAAGAGTATGCAAGACGCCCGGAGACAAGAGGAGCTTGTTACTGCTCGCCGTGCAGCTGTTTTAGGCATGGATTACGTCGATACATCTCAGCTTCAAAAACAGCTTTTTAAAGATATTCTCACAGTTACTGAGCTTAAGAGCCTTCGCATAATACCGCTGACGGCAGACGAGCATAATATCAGTTTCGGTATCACCACAACCACTGCCCAGCAGACTCTTAATAATCTGCGCAGCCGCTTTACAGATCAGCGGCTTAGTTTCGCCATCATCTCTGAAAGCGGCTTTAAAGACTACATCAACCTCTACGATCCACCCAAAAAGGTCGAATACGAAGATATCAGTTTTAGCGATAGCTCAGACAGGGAGAAAATGATAGAGCAAGTCAGCCAGACTTTGGAAAAAGTCCGGCCTGACGACATGCTGGCCTATCTGGTCCAGCAGGCTTACAGCCTTAAAGCCAGTGATATCCATCTAGAAAACCAAAAAGACGATGTCCGGGTAAGATTCCGGGTCGACGGCGTACTCCACCCGGTTGCTTATATCAGCCACGAAAAATATCTGCACATGAGCGCCAGCTTGGCCAGCGCTGCCAATGTATCCACCCAAGACACAAATCCGCAAACCGGACACATCAGCCGGTCATTTAAGATGGCGACAGGCGAAGAAGTAACAGTTAATTTGAGAGTCGAGACTATGCCGGCGGTTTACGGAATGGACGTGGTGATGCGCTTGTTCAATATGAGTTTGGAGCTTTTAAAACTGGACAAGCTTGGCCTGAGCGGCCAGGAAGCGGCTATCGTCAACGATGTCATCCAGCATCCCACCGGCATGGTTTTGATTGTCGGGCCGACCGGTTCGGGTAAAACAACCACGCTTTATTCGCTGATTAATACCTTAAATACACCGGAGCGGAAAATCATTACACTGGAGGATCCGGTGGAGTATAACCTGCCGGGTATTGTACAGATACCGGTATTTGGCGAGATGGAAGGGCATGATTTTGCAGAGCATCTTCGGGCCGTTCTGAGACTGGACCCTGATATAGTCATGGTGGGCGAAATCCGCGACCAGGATACTGCCAAAACCGCTCTGCAGGGGGCGCTGACCGGCCACCTTGTGCTAAGCACTTTTCACGCCGGCAGCGCCGCCGCTGCCCTAACGCGAATGCTCGACATGGTAGGCATCAGCCCATTATTTGCCAATGCGATGCACCTGGTCATGGCCCAGCGCCTGGTCCGCCGTCTGGATGACTCGACTAAGCAGGCCTATCAGCCGGATCCGGCTTTGAAAGCTCAGCTGCAATCGGTGGTCGATAGTCTGCCGCCGCATATCCAAAAGCCTAATATGGATAATCTCACCCTATATAAACCCGGCAGTTCACAGGCCAACCCGTTTGGCTATTCCGGCCAAATAGCCTTGCGCGAACAGCTTCAGATGACCCATAGCGTCCAACAGCTGCTGCGCAAACCGCCCAACGAAATAACTACCGAGATGCTGCAGGCCCAGGCCGTCCAGGACGGCATGCGGACGATGCTGCACGACGGCGTCCTTAAAGCTATTGCCGGCTTTACAACAATAGAAGAAGTCTACCGGGTGGTTGGCTAGAGCCTTGATAACAGATGTGAATTAGTGTAGGATAGATTAGATTTATGGCGAGTGTGATAGAACAAATTGAGGCCAAGTATAAGAAAAAGGCCGTTGTTGATGTTAAAAGTGGTGATACTGTCCGTGTGCACCAAAAAATCATCGAAGGCGGCAAACAGCGTGTCCAGGTGTTCGAGGGACTGGTTATACGGACCAGCCGTAAAAACAGCCTGACCAGCAGCTTTATAGTCCGCCGCATTGCCAGCGGAATCGGCGTTGAAAAGACATTTTTAATCCATTCGCCGAATATCCTTAAGGTTGAGGTAATCCGCCGGGCCAAAGTCCGCCGTAATTACCTGACTTACATGCGCCAGCTGACTGGTAAAAGCGCCCGCCTGATGGGAGTAGATTTTGACAAAGAAAAGGTCAATGCTATACACGACGAAGAAGCCGAGGCCGAAGAAGCTAAAATTCATGAGCAGAATTTAGAAACCCATGATGCCGATGCTGAGGAGCGGGCCAAAGAAAAGGCTGCCGAAGAAGCCGAGGCCCAAGCCGCTTTGGCCGCCCACGATGATAAGAAAACCGAAGCCGAAAAGATAGAAGACCAGCCCTCCGAAAAAGCCGAAGCCAAAGGCCCAGCCGAACCGCAAAACAAAGAATAGCTTTTATGCTTCCCGTGCTATCGTAGTTAGTATGGGGTATATCGTTGGTGTCGACGAGGTCGGCAGAGGCTGCTGGGCTGGTCCTTTACTGGTTGTTGCCGCCCGCGCTTACGGCGAACTACCAGATGATTTAAAAGATTCCAAATTATTATCGATAAGTCAGAGAGAAGAAATACTTAACAAGTTAAGCATTTGCTGTGAATTTGGTGAGGGTTGGGTAAAGCCAGTAGAAATAGACAGGCTGGGGCTCGCAAAGGGCCTAAGGCTAGGGGTAGCGCGGGCTTTGGACGCCCTTAAAGTCGCAGTTGATGAAGAAATTATGATGGACGGTTCGGTCAACTACATACCAGAGAAATTTAATAAGGCAAGTTGCCTGATAAAAGGTGATAGCCTTATACCGATTATCTCGGCGGCCAGCGTTTATGCCAAAGTAAATCGCGACAAATATATGGCAAAGCTGGCCGCCCGTCACCCTAACTACCAATTCGAAGATCATGTCGGCTACGGCACCAAAGCCCATATGCTTGCGCTCAAAAAGCTTGGCGCGCTTAAATACGTGCACCGGCAATCGTATAGCCCGATTGCTGCTCTAAGCGGAGGTGCAGATAAATTAAAACAACTGAGCAAGGTTTAGCTGCTGAACAAGCTGTCGCCCGACTGTTAGAAGAAGATGGCCATCTGATAATCGGCCAAAACTGGAAAACCAAAGTCTGCGAAATTGATATCATTTCTAAAAAAGCCGACACGATATATTTTACAGAGGTAAAATATCGCCGCCAGGCCGCTCAGGGAAATGGTCTGGAATATATAACGCTGCAAAAGCTCCACCGAATGAACTTTGCGGCTGAGATTTGGCTGCAATACCACGATTGGCGCTCGGATTATCGGCTGCAGGCCGCGGCCGTGACGGGCGAGGCCTGTCAGGCTATCGAACTTACTGAGGTATAATATCTTTCAATGGCTTACAAACCATCGGAGGAAATACTCGACAAATACGCCAAAGTACTGGTCAATTTTGCGCTGGGTAGCGGCCAAGGCATTAAAAAAGGCGACCGGGTTTTTTTGCAGGCAGCCTTATCAGCCCTGCCGTTTTTTCGGGCGCTCAAGAGAGTTATTTTGGATTCGGGCGGCCATGTAATCAGCTCACTTGGTGACGACATGGATGGGTTCAGCAAATATTTTTACGACCATGCCACTGACGAGCAGATAACCGATTTTCCGTCGCCCTATTTTAAGGGCCTTGTGGAGGTTACCGATCACCGGATTGCCGTGCTGTCGGACTACAATGTCCACGAGCTGGATAAAATTGATCCTAAAAAGATGATGATGGCCCAAAAAAGCCGTAGGGCAGTGGCAGAATGGTTCGATAAAAAGGAGAATCAGGGTAAATATACCTGGACCTTGGCTCTTTACGGTACTCCCAGCATGGCCAAAGAAGCCGGCCTTAGCCTAGAAGGCTATTGGGACCAGATAATTGACGCCTGCTATCTTGATAAGCCGGACCCGATTGCCGAATGGCGAAAGATAAGCGCTGAAGTCGAGCGTGTGGCCTCAAAATTAACCAGCCTTAAAATCGATAAGCTCCATGTAACCGGTCCTGATATTGATCTGAATATGACGATTGGCGCCAAGCGGCGCTGGCTGGGCGGCAGCGGCCGAAACATTCCCAGCTTCGAAGTTTTTACATCACCGGATTGGCGGGGCACTAACGGCTGGGTGCGCTTTAATCAGCCGCTTTATTACTACGGGCCTAAAGTAGAAGGCATATATCTGGAGTTTAAAAATGGCCGGGTAGTTAAGTGTTCGGCGGCTAAGAACGAGAAACTGCTTAAGGAAATGCTGGCTACCGACCGCGGTGCCGCCCAGATGGGCGAGTATTCGCTGACCGATAAGCGGCTTAGCCGTATTACCAAATTCATGGCTGAGACTCTGTTTGATGAGAACATGGGCGGGCCGTACGGCAATACGCACTTGGCCGTAGGAAAGTCCTACCATGATACATATGTCGGTGACACTTCAAAGATGAATAAAGCTTTGGCGAGACAGCTTGGCTACAATGAATCCGCAATCCATACCGACATGATTTCAACCACCGACCGGACGGCAACGGCCACTTTGGCAAATGGTAAAAAACAAGTTATCTATAAAAATGGCCAGTTTACCGTTTAGGGGTTTGCGGCTTTAGCCTAATCGTGCTAACATAAAGATGATGTATCCGGCCAGACAGGTCGGATTTTTTCATGAAAAGGAGTAAATAATGGAAATGGATTTCAAACAGCTGGGCCAGGCTATTAAAGTAATTGCCGAGGAAAAAAACTTACCCGAGGATCAGGTACAAGATGTTGTCCAGCAGGCTTTGGCGGCCGCTTGGCGGCGTGATTATGGTGACCGCGAGCAAGAAGTACGGGTGACAATGAATTTGAATACCGGCGATGTCACAGCCTTTGTTACTAAAGAAGTTGTCGAAGAGGTTGAGAATCCGCATACCCAGATTAACCTAAGCGAGGCTCAGGCTATGCGTAAAAACGCTAAAGTCGGCGAAACAGTCGAAATCATCCAGCCGGTTGAAGATTTCGGCCGGGTTGCCGCCCAGACTGCCAAACAAGTCATATTGCAGCGGCTTCGCGAAGCCGAGCGCGAAATCGTCCTGGCTGAGTTTGAAGACAAAATCGGCACGATTGTTAATGGAGTGGTCACGAGGGTAGAGGGTCGTATGGTCCGGGTCGAGCTCGGCCGGGCACAGGGTATTTTGCCGGCCAGCGAACAAATCCAGGGTGAGCGCTATTATCCTGGCCAGCGTCTCAAGCTTTATCTTAAAGACGTTGAAAAAGGTTTTCGCGGCCCCCAGCTGATTGTCAGCCGCGGTTCCAAAGAATTCATCCAGCTGCTGTTCGCCGCCGAAGTTCCTGAGATGGATAACAATGCCGTTGAGATTAAGGAAATCGCCCGCGAAGCGGGCGTTCGCTCCAAAATCGCCGTAACCTCTAATGTCCAGGGCGTGGATCCGGTTGGCACATTCGTCGGCGGCCATGGCACGCGTATCAACGCTGTCCGCGACGAAATCGGCAACCAGGAGATGATCGATATCGTGGTATGGGACGAAGATAAAGCTACCTTCATCGCCAACGCCATGAAGCCAGCCAACGTAACTAAAGTTGAGCTTAAGCCCGAAAAGGCGACCGTGATAGTACCCGAAGACCAGCTGAGCATCGCTATCGGAAAATCGGGGCAGAATGTCCGCTTAGCTGGCAAGCTGACTGGATTTGAGCTGGATGTTGAAGCTGACAAGGGCAGTGCGCCGGCAGAAGAAAAACCCGTCAAGGAAGAAGGGGTCGAGTCCAAACCGGTCCAGCAAAAACTCAAAAAGAAGTCCGAACTCGAATCATCGCTGCTGGAAGCAATAGAAGAACACGGCACCGAAGAGACCGAAGTAAAAGAATAAAATCAAATTAGCACTCTTGACTTGAGAGTGCTAATTTCGCTATTATGGAATCAGCTTAATCAAGTTGCTAATCTGTAAAACTGGTTACAGCTAAACGTAAGCAGACGAGGGTATAAAATAGTAATATGATTCCAAATTCACCTGATTTCCAAGAATTCTTAAGCCACCTGACCAATAACGCACTGCATAGCTTGCGGCACGCTGATGCTATCGCCAGGGCGTCAGGCAGTGCATATATTGGTACAGAACATCTGATGCTGGGTGTACTGGCCCAAGAGGGCTCAATGGCCTCAAAGATTTTAGAAGGTGTCGGTGTGACTTTGGACAGGGCCCGTCTCGCTCTGAATCTGACACCAAAGACGCTGGTTATCAACATGGGCGGTAAAGGTTTGTCCGAAACGGCCAAACTGACATTAAAAATGGCCTGGGAGATAGCCCAGGAGTTTAACCAGGACTACTGCGGCACAGAGCATATCCTTTATAGCATCCTGAGCCAGAAAAATGCCCGCGCCACCCAGCTGTTGCGTGATATGAGCGTCGATGTCGACCGGCTTAGTAGTGAAGTCGAACAATTTTTGCAAAAACAGCAATACGAGGTTGATGAGCAGGACAGCACTGGCCGGCGGCGGAGCAAATCAGGCAAGAAGAGTGCCCTGGAGTTCTTCGGCACTGATCTAACCAAACTGGCCCGCGATAATAAGCTAGACCCGGTAGTAGGCCGCGAAGCCCAGCTTAAGCGTGTAATAACCATCCTTAACCGCCGCACTAAAAATAATCCGGTCCTGATTGGCGAACCCGGTGTCGGTAAGACGGCTATCGTTGAAGGTCTGGCCCAGCGCATAATAAACGAAGAGGTACCTGATAGTTTACTGGATAAAAGAGTAGTCACCCTAGACCTGGCAGGCATGATCGCCGGCACGAAATACAGGGGTGAATTCGAGGAAAGGCTCAAAAAAGTTATTGCCGAGCTGGAGCAGGATAAGAACGCCATCGTATTCATTGACGAGCTTCACCTAATCGTTGGAGCTGGAGCGGCCGAAGGCAGTATGGACGCCGGCAATATCCTAAAGCCCAGCCTGGCCCGCGGCAAGATCCAAATGATTGGTGCTACGACCAACGACGAGTACACCCGTTATATCGAAAAGGATGCCGCGCTGGAGCGCCGTTTCCAGCCGGTAAAGGTGCCAGAAACTACACCGGCTGAGACATTAGCCATCTTAAAAGGTCTGCGCAAGCATTATGAGGAATTTCACGGCGTTAAAGTTAGCGATGAGGTCCTGGAAGACACCGTCCAGTTGGCCCGCCGCTACATAAATGATCGCTATATGCCGGATAAAGCTATCGATTTACTCGACGAAACAGCCGCTTATTTACGAGTTAACAAGGGCAAAACCCCGCCTGAGCTGCGCCAGCTCCAAAAAGAGCTCAAACTGGTAAATTCTCGCATAGATGATGCGGTTGACACCGAGGACTACGAAAAAGCCGCCCGCGAGAAGCAAAAAGCCAGCCAGCTAAGCGACCAGATAAAACAGATGGAAGCATCAAACCGGTCGGGTAAACCAATTAACATTAATTCCGAAGATATGGCCGAAACGGTGGCGCGCATAACCGGCGTGCCGGCTACAAAAGTAATCCGCTCCGAAGCTAAATACCTGGTAAATCTTGAAAAAAACCTTGGCAAATATGTTATCGGCCAGAATGAGGCGGTTGAAACAGTCGCCAAAGCCGTCCGCCGCAGCCGATCTGGTATTGCCAGCGAAAGCCGGCCGATTGGCTCA
>DASSFC010000009.1:0-5120 GCA_035694865.1 Saccharimonadales bacterium (SeqCode)
AAGTATCGGCATGGCAGGTATTAGGGGCTTTGGTCATGCCGACACAACCGCTGATTACATAGTCGGTACCGGTAAAGCCGTATTTCGCTAAAGTAGGGGCAGCCTGTGTCGCTGCGCTGGTGTAGCCGTCATCAAAAGTAAAAGATATTTTGGCGCCAGTGTTAATCGGCGTGGTTGCGGCCATTACTTTTAAGGGGGACAAGGTGAGAATCGGAATAATAAGAAAGGCTGCAAGCAGTTTTAAATTTTTTAAAAATGTCTGGCTCAATTGAGCACCTCCGGCATCCACCCAACCAATATTATTATCCAAATACTACAATATTCTTTACATAAAAGCAATAGCTAAACTAAATTGCAATAACTTCAATTACATTGTAATGTATAGCAATTAATAAAGGTTGAGTTTTGCTCAGTTTGCCAAATCCATTAAAAGGACTTTCGCCTGGTGCGGAGCATTTTATTAAGAGTTACAGCAAGACTCTATATATTTTATTTAGTTGCATAATTTTAGCAGCTGCTGGCATAGTCTCTTACGAGGTTTTAAAAACAAATCATAGCGAAAAGACGGCACCGCAAGCTAATAGAACTTTAAATCAAATCGGCCAAAGCTTAATTGATCATCATGAGGATAGCCGTGGTGGCTGGCGTTTTAAAAGCGCCATCCAAGCCCCTCATTATCAAACTGATAGAGATGTGGGAGCTGCAAGTGTAGGTGAGGGATTTTTGGCATTGGGCAAAGTTGGTGATGCTAAAAAAACCGCTGCTTGGCTGATGTCGGTATCAAGCCAAGACGGCAAAGGCGGTCTTTATTGGCATGATTATATAGATGATAATAATACATCTAAAGATGTTTATACTTCCTTTGATGATGGGACTATAGGTATCGGGGACTTTTTTTGGCAGTTGTATGAAAAAACCAACGATCCACAGTATAAGCAGGTATATATTGAGGGGCTTAATTGGACAGTGTCTCAGGCTGAGCCATATTCTAAAGATGGCCTCAGCGGTTACCGCTGGAAGTGGAACGTTACAGATCCAAACTCACCTTATTACATGGGCATGGGCGAAGGTGCTGCCGGTATAACTTATGCTCTTGCCGATGGTTATCAGCGATTGCAGCACAGCGACCCAGATGTCGCTAACCGCTGCAAAAAGTATATGAACGGCAGCTTAGCGTTCATCGAAAGCGTCAGGCAAGAGTTAGCTAAGAATATCGGCTCCGGGCCGGCCATACCTGAAACAGGAGTAGTTGGACAGGATGGAGATACTGAGCTGGATTCAGGCTACCTACATGGTGCTGCCGGCGACGCTTTTATGTATATGCATCTGTACGAAATATTCCATGACAAGCAGGATTTTGACCATGCCACTGAGCTGTTAGATTATCTGAGCGACGACCAGCATGGCCCTATGGTTAAAGTTAGTAATAATGCGGTAACGTGGCGGCTGGCCCTAGACCCACGGGGCGGGAATAATAACCGATATGCTACTGGTTTCGAGGAAGGAAACGCCGGCATCGGCTGGGTCTTTCTGCAAGCCTACAAGCTGACAGGTAACAATACATACTTGCAATTGGCCGAGCGGGCCGGCAATTGGCTGATCAATGTAGCGGTCAAAGGGCAAGATAGTTCCCTGACCTGGCATGAAAATGAAAATCCAGTTAACCCTTTGGTTCACGCTAACCTGAATAATGGAGCCGCTGGCATAGGCGTCTTTATGCGTGATTTATATTTGGCGAATGGTAAACAAAGCTATCAAACAGCGGCAAAGGGCGCTTACAAAGGAATTGTTAGTAGTGCGAAGTTTAAGGCCGGTGACATTTATTGGCAAGATAATGGTGGCAACGATCCATATTCTAATGACCCGTCTTGGCACTGGGGTTTATCCGGCATAGCGGAGTTCGCCCAAAGATTGAACGGCGGCCTACAAGACATCCCCGGCGAGCAACCAGCTCTCCGCTAAGTTAAGCATAAAAAGTATAGTTTTAAAATACTCTTTACAAATTGTCATAAGTAGTGTAGGATTTGCTTAGTTGGAAAGGGAAGAAGGGAGTCTGCCTAAAATCGGCATCTTCAATTTATTCTCTGGCCAAGGACAACTTATATAAGTTTAAGGAGATATAAGACATGTACGGAACAGTCTTGGGTGCTTCCACCACCGTTGGTGGTGCCGGTGCCATCGCTGCTTTGCCGAATACCGGCGGCAGCCGCAATGTAATTCTTTACGTTGCCGTGGCTAGCGTTGTCTTAGGTGTGGCTATCCTGACTAGCAACGTGGTTCGCTTTGTTGCTAAGCAGCGCTACAACGCCTAAACAGCGGCATTAATGGAATAGGGTCGGGGGGATGCGCGGCTTAAAGCCGGGCATGAACCCGACCTTTTTCTTAAGGAGAGACAGTATGCCTCATAAACAGGTTAAGAAGTCCAAATCATCTCGTTCTAAGAAGTCAAAGTCAACTCCCAGCCGATGGAGCCATTTACTTAATAGTGCCGGCTTAAGTTTAATCGTCATCGGTTTGATAATTGCGGCGGGCAGTTTATTCGGTATCTGGTGGAACCAGCGAAGTGCCGAAAAGACCAGGCCGCTGTCCCAGGTGTTAAACAACTCTACCCCTAAAGATGACGGCAGCCCACTTATAAGTGGTACTCCTGTTCACATTACCATCCCTAATGTCGGAATAAATCTAAACGTTATCCCTGGCTATTATTATCCAAAGACCCAATCCTGGACGCTAAGCCTGGACGACGCCCAGTTTGCCACAATGACTGCCAAACCTAACAATAAATCCGGCGATACATTTATTTACGCCCACTATAGGTTGCACGTCTTTTATACTTTGCCGCATGTTAAGACCGGCGACCAAGCAATCATTACCACAGCAAACGGCCATACTTTCACCTATTCCTTTCTAAGCAGCACTATTACTAGCCCCGACAATACCGCTTTATTCAACTATCGGGGTAAGCCCATCCTGATTTTGCAGACCTGCACTGGGGTACACTTTCAAAACCGCCAACTGTTTGTCTTCAACCTTAATAAGGTGAGCTAAGATGCTGTTATCAATTCTGTTCTATATTTTTATAGTGGTCGGAACAATCCATCTGGTTCACTTTGCCCTATTTTTAATCGGTGGCAACTTATACGATATTAAATACTTCAACCGCACTCGTAGAAAATCCCGAAGAAAAAACAATGGTCAAACCCGGGTAACAGTCCTGGTGCCGGCTTATAATGAGGAACTGGTAATTGAACGGTGTATACAATCCATCTGGGATAATACCCATAAGAATACAGACATAGTAGTTATAAGCGATGGTTCGACTGACGGTACTGCCGCCGCCGTCCAGCGTTTTATGGATAATCGGACCCGAATCTATCGTCATACAAAGACTCGGGCAGTAAGGACGAAGTACAGTCTGCGCCGCGTTTGGCAACGCGGCGGCGTTAGTGTCAAAAGACGTATTAAACTGGTGCAGCAGACTAATCACGGCAAAGGATCGGCCCTTAACCGCGGCCTGCGCTATCATACGCGCGGTGAACTGGTTATGAGCGTAGATGCAGACTCTATCCTTCACCCCAAAGCCATTGCTAATGTCATTAAATACTTTGATGATCCGAACGTCGCCGGAGTTGCCGCCAATGTCCGTATCGTCGAGAAAAACCGGGTACTGGCCATTCTGCAGCGCTTTGAGCATATGGTCGGCTACCGCTCCAAGAAATTTTTCACGCTCACAAACTCCGAACTAATTATTGGCGGCGTGGCGTCTACCTACCGCCGCAGTGTATTACAGCAGGTCGGCAACTACGACACCGACACTGTGACAGAGGATATCGGCTTATCCATGAAAGTCGTTGCTTTGGGCAACAAGAAAAACCGCTTAGTTTATGCCTATGACGTAGCCGCCATGACTGAAGGAGTTGGAGATTTCAGGACGTTGCTCAAACAGCGTTACCGTTGGAAACTGGGCAATTTGCAAAACCTGGTTAAGTATCGGCAGATTATGTTTTCGCGAGATTCGAAATACAGTTTCGGCCTTCGCTGGTACCGAATGCCAATGGCATATATCGGCGAACTCTTGTTACTGCTTGAGCCAGTAGCCTTAGGATACGTAATTTATCTGTCAGTCCGTTTTTTTACGCCAGTACTAATATTGACAGCTTATACAGCGATTACAGCCTATCTACTACTGGTGATTTGGCCGGACGAGCACATGAATATAAAAGGCAAACTTAAGGCTTCACTTTACGTGCCATTCCTTTATTTCATCTTTTACATAATGAACGCAGTCCAATTTATATCCGTCATACGCTGCCTTAAAAACCATAAGACAGTCGTTGGCTTATCATCCGGCCACACTAACTGGGTTTCACCCAAGCGGGCTGGCGGTACAGTTAGCTTCTCGTAAAACTAGGCTTCGTGGACAACTGTGATGTTAGCGCCTAAGCTGTTCAGGCGCTCTGCTAAATCTTCGTATCCCCGGTTGATGGTGTAAACGTTTCTAAGCATAGAGATACCGTGCGGTGCCAGCATACCGACCAGCAGCATGACGGCGGGCCGCAGCCCACTGGGCGTGACAATATCAGCGGCCCGCCAGCGGGTCGGCCCCTGGATGAAAATCCGGTGCGGGTCGGCCAGTTCCATATTTACACCGATTTTTTTCATTTCGGTGTACATCAGCGCCCGGTCCTCATAAACCCAGTCGTGGACTAAAGTCCGGCCTTTGGCGGAAGCTACAATCGGCACAAAGTAGGGGAGATTGTCGATATTGATGCCGGCCCCGCCGGTTAAGGGATGGATTTTTTCTTCGGGTGCCTTCAGTTCTCCGTTATGCTTATGGACTTTTACGTCGGCCAAATCGGTATGCCCATTATCGGCTTTATAAAGTGGACCGACATCAAGCTTCAGCCCCATTTTCCGGAGTTTTAAGAAATCGAGCTCCAAAAAATCTATCGGTACCCGCTTTATAGTGATGGATGAGTTGGTGGTAACAGCCGCGGCCAGAAAGGTCATTGCCTCAAGCGGGTCTTCGGCCGGCGCATAGCTTATATTCTTTTTAATATGGCTTAGTCCGTGGATTCTTAGGGTATCACTGCCAACCCCTTCGATTTTTACACCCAGTT
>DASSFC010000010.1:0-17617 GCA_035694865.1 Saccharimonadales bacterium (SeqCode)
CGAGCAGGGTAAAAAGCTAAAGGATTCACTGGCCCAGCTGGAGGCCCAGCTAAAACCTCTCAGCGCCGAGTACGACAAACTGCTTCGCGAAGTGCCAAATGTCATTCCTGATGACACGCCTGCCGGCGGCGAAGAAGCTAATAAAGAAATTAAAAAATGGGGTGAGATTACCGAACCTGATTTTACACCCAAAGACCACTTGACGTGGGGCGAAGACCGCGGACTGATTGATTTTGAGCGCGGCGCCAAAGTCGCAGGCAATAAGTTTTACTTTTTAAAAGGCGCCTTAGTTGAGCTGGAGCTGGCAGTCTTCCAGCTGGGCCTGGAACTGGCTAAAAAACACGGCTTTATGCCGATGATGGTACCTCATTTAGTCAACACCCGGACTCTGGAAGGCGCCGGTTTTTCGGCCAAGGGCGAAGAAAAACAGATTTATAAAGTTGAAGACGATGATTTAAATCTGATTGCAACGGCCGAAATTCCGCTGACTGGCTATCACAGCGATGAGATTTTGAACGGAAAGGATCTGCCCGCGCGGTACGCCGGGCTAAGCCCGGCGTACCGCGTCGAAGGCGGCGCCTACGGCAAGCACAATAAAGGCCTTTTCCGGACACACCAGTTCAATAAGCTGGAACTTTACGTTTACTGCCTGCCGGCTGACAGCGAAGACTGGCATCAAAAAATGATTGCTCTCGAAGAGGAATTCTGCCAACTACTGCAAATTCCGTATCGTCTAGTCCGCATCGCGGCCGGTGATCTGGGCGCCCCCGCCTACAAGAAGTTCGATATCGAATCCTACAGCCCCGTTGATAAAACCTACCGTGAACTAATGAGCTGTTCAAACGTAACGGATTATCAGGCGCGACGGCTCAATATAAGATACAAAAAAGCCGACGGCACGACAGAAGCGGTACATACGCTCAACGGCACTCTGGCCGCCATGAGCCGGATACCAATAGCCATCATTGAAAACTTCCAGGATAAAGACGGCAATGTCACCATTCCAAAAGCTGTCCAAAAATACATGTCCGGCCAAACTCAACTGTAGTCATTGGTCGAGGCTTGCGCTAAAATAGATAAGAAGTTTTTATTAACTTTTGGAGGAGAATTTGCCCGCACTTAATACAAAGGTTCTAAAACGTGTCTTAGGAGATCCGCAGGCCGCTACCATCAAGCGGCTGCGTAAGCGTGTCGTTAAAATCAACCAGCTGGCTGATAAATATAAAAAAATGACAGACAAACAGCTGCGCGAGCAGACTGATTTGCTTAAAAAACGGCTCCAAAAAGAAACGCTAGATGATATTTTGCCGGACGCTTTCGCCCTGGTGCGCGAAGCCTCCACCCGCACTCTAAAACAGCGGCACTTCGATGTCCAGTTAATCGGGGGTATGGTCCTGCATGAGGGTAATGTCGCCGAAATGAAAACCGGCGAAGGAAAAACTCTAGTTGCCACACTGGCGCTTTACTTAAACGCGCTGGAAGGCCAGGGCGCCCACCTGGTAACCGTCAATGATTACCTGGTACAGCGTGATGCCGGCTGGATGGGTCAGATTTACGATTTCCTGGGCTTAAGCACCGGTGTTGTCATTCCCGACGAGTCTTATATATATGACAAAAGTTACGAAAATAAGGGCCATACCGACGAGCGCTTCCGCCACCTGCGGCCGGCTACCCGTCAGGAGGCTTATGCGGCAGATATAACTTATGGCACCAATAACGAATTCGGCTTTGATTACCTCCGCGACAACATGGTCCGCGAGACCGACCAGCTGCGTCAGCGCGAACTGCACTATGCTATCGTCGACGAAGTCGACTCTATTTTAATCGATGAAGCCCGTACGCCATTAATTATCAGTGCGCCGGCCACCGCCAGCGGTGCGGCCTATGCCCAGTTCGCCAAAATTGTCCGTAACTTAAAGGAAACCGAGCATTACGAAAAGGACGAAAAACGCCGCAGTGTAATTTTGACGGACGCCGGTATCGAGCTGGTTGAGAAAATCCTCGGCATCAAGAATCTATATGCCACCGAAAACCTGCGGACCATATACCATCTTGAGCAAGCCCTTAAAGCCCAAACCTTATTTCATCGCGATAAAGATTATGTCGTTACCACCGACGGCGAAATCGTCATTGTCGATGACTTTACCGGCCGCCTGCTGCGCGGCAGGCGTTATAACGAAGGCTTGCACCAGGCAATAGAGGCCAAAGAAGGCGTTGAGGTCCAGGAAGAATCCATGACACTGGCCACGATTTCGTTCCAGAACTACTTCCGCCTCTATAAAAAGCTGGCTGGAATGACTGGTACGGCCATGACCGAAAGCGAAGAGTTCCACCAGATTTATAAACTCGATGTCGTAGAGGTGCCGCCCAATAAAAAAGTCATACGAGATGATCTGCCCGACCGTATATACAAGAGTGAAGCGGGCAAGTTTAAGGCAATCGTTAAAGAGGTCGGCGAATTACAAAAAAAGGGCCAGCCTGTACTGCTGGGTACGGTAAGTGTTGAAAAAAACGAGGAACTAAGTTCGATGATGCGGTCCGCCAGGATTCCGCACGAGATACTTAATGCTAAAAATAACGAACGCGAAGCGCTGATTGTAGCTAAGGCTGGCGAAAAGGGCGCCGTAACTCTGGCGACTAACATCGCCGGCCGGGGTACTGACATCGTCTTGGGCAATGGGGTGCGCGATCTTGGCGGCCTGTTCGTGCTAGGTACCGAGCGGCACGAATCGCGCCGGATCGATAACCAGCTGCGCGGCCGGGCAGGCCGCCAGGGTGACCCTGGTAAGACTCAATTTTACGTCTCTACCGAGGACGACCTGATGCGGATTTACGGCGGTGAACGGATTGCCGGCATCATGGACAAACTTAAAGTCGATGAGGACACGCCGATTGAGAGCCGCATGATTACTAAAAGTCTGGAGGGTGCCCAAAAGAAGGTCGAAGGTTTTAATTTCGATCAGCGCAAAAACGTCGTCCAATACGACGACGTCATGAACCGCCACCGCCGGGCCATTTATTCGATGCGCCATGAAGTCTTGCGGGCCGAAGACATCAGCGCCCGCATTAAGAAAATGATCAGCGAAGAGGTTGAGTGGCTGACTAACCATCCTGAATCGACCAGCGAAATGTACGAATCGATATTGCTCGAGAGTTTCCCGTTTGACGGCAAGACCCTGGATAAGCTGTTTGACAGCCCATCAGACAAATTCCAGGACGAGCTCGACAAAGCCGCCCTGGCCCTTTATAAAGACCAGGAAAAAAGGTTTGGCTCAGACGATATGCGCAAAGTCGAGCGGGATATATTTTTACAAGTTCTGGATAACTTATGGATGCAGCACCTGGAAAACATGGACCATTTGCGAGAAGGCATCCACTGGATTAGTGTCGGCCAGCGCGACCCCTTGGTCGAATACCGGCGACAGGGGGGTAAAATATTCGATGAGATGCAGGCACAACTGCGGCAGGAAATAATCCGCTCGATTACTCACGCCGAGCCGGTTGATATGAATCTGAGCCAAACAATCGAAACCGAACTGACCCGGGCGGCCCGCGGCTCGGTCGATAACGCCTCACAGATTACAGCGGCTGAAACATTCGAAGAAAGTGACTTTAAGTCGGCCCGCCGCGAAGAAAGCGATGAGGCGCGGGCGCATGCTAAGCGTAAAAAGGCTAGAAAAGCCGAGCGCCAGCGCAAGAAAAAATCCACAAATAAAAAGAAAAAAAGAAAGTAAGCCGATCAATGAAGCATACGACCCGGCAAATCGAGCTTAATAATGGCGCCAAGGGCCTATTGATAGATGTTCCTGGCGCCACAGTAATGGATATCGAGTTCAATTTCCGGGCCGGAGAATACCTGGTAGACCGCAGTAAATGGGAAGTGCCGCACCTGATGGAACACGTCTTGCTGGGTGCTAACGAGTACATCCCAAGAGCCCGGCTTTTCCAGGCTGAATTCGAGAAAAATGGGGCCGCTAATAATGCCAGCACCGGGCTTTATCACATTACTTACGAGGCCGAATGCGCCGATTTCGAGTGGGAAAGGATCCTAGAGCTAATGATTACGGCGGTCAGCCAGCCGTTATTTTTGCGCGATGAATACAAAGCCGAATACGGCAATGTAAAAGACGAGCTAACCGCCCGTTCAAACAACCATTTCAGGACACTTAGCTTAAGTGTCCGGGAAGCCCAGAACTTGTTGGCTATGACCGACCGGGAACGGCTCAAACAGATTAAAAACGTCCGGCTTAAAGACCTGGTCGAGCATTATACCAATACCCATACTACCAATAACTTGCGGTTTGTAATCGCTGGTAACATGAAAGGCCGCACGGCCAAAATCACTAAAATGCTCGAGGACTTCAAGCTGCCAAAAGGCCGCAGCTACATAGCCCTGCCAGATGAAAAACCGGTTAATCTCGAACAGCCGGTCTTTGTAGCCCGCCCATCTGTTAAAAATGTCTATTTTGAGCTCGAAACCTTTGCGCTGACACGTTTTGAGGACTCCGACATGGACGCGCTGGAGCTGGTCAATGGTATGCTGACAGCCACGCTTTATTCAAGGATTTTAGGCGAGGCCCGTGAGCGCGGTCTGGTCTACAGCATGGGTTCTGGTATCGACGTCATGAAATTAGTGACCGGCTGGTGGTTCAGCGCCCAGGTTATCAACCGGAATGCGCCGGCTTTGTTCGAAATCATTACCCGGGAGCTGAGCAGGGTAAAAACCGGCGACATCAGCCCCGAGGATCTGGAGGCCGCCAAGCAATATTGGCTGGGCCGGCATCAGCGCAGCGCCCAGACTGTCGCCGGGACGATGGCCGGCTACACCGGTCGTTACTATTTTGATGATGTCGTAAATGATTACGAGGCCATACCTGAGCGCATCAAGGCTGTCTCGGCCAGCCGGATACAAAAAGCCGCCCGCCGGATGTTTAGCGACGGTGTTGGCGGCCTGGGTGTTTTAGGCGGCGCCAGCCGCAGCCGCGAGCTAGCTGACCAGCTGAACGAGCAGGTGCAAGTGCTATGGAAGCACTAAAAGAACGGGCCGCCGCGCTTAAAAAAGAAATCGACCAGGTGGCGGCCCGTTTCAACCTAAACGAGCTTGAAAAACAGCATGCTGAACTCCTTGGTAAGGTATCCAGTCCGGATTTTTGGCAGAAAAATCCAAACGCCCAAAGTCTAGCCCAGCAAGAAGGAAACTTAGCCCAAAAAATACGCCCGTGGCGACAGTTAGTTGATTCAGCCGCCGAACTTGTCGGCTTGGCGGCGCTTGATGATGCTTCAATGTTGCCAGAATTGCAGAAGCAGGCTGACAATATCGAGCAAATATTTGACTCAATAAAGCAAGACCTTAAATTCATCGGACCCTATGATGACCACGCCGTAATTCTTAATATCTATGCCGGGGCGGGCGGCACTGATGCTCAGGATTGGGCCGAAATGCTCCAGCGCATGTACTTGCGCTGGGCCGAAAAGCAAGGCTTAAAAACTAAGGTGGTCGAGGAAAGCCCGGGCGAAGAAGCCGGTATTAAAAGCGCCACTCTGGAAATCATGAGTGGAGCTAATTTGTATGGCAAACTGGCCGGTGAACACGGCGTGCACCGGCTGGTCCGGCGCAGCCCCTTCAACTCAGCCGGCTCACGTGAGACCAGTTTTGCCAAAGTCGATGTACTGCCACTTATAGATAAGCCAAACGAAGTCGAAATAGATGATAAAGACTTAAAAATCGACGTTTTCAGAGCCGGCGGCCACGGCGGACAGAGCGTTAATACGACCGACTCGGCTGTTCGGGTAACACACCTGCCCACCGGCATCACAGTTGCCATCCAAAACGAACGCAGCCAATTACAAAATAAAGAGACAGCCTTAAATATATTGCGCTCCCGATTAGCCCAGCTGCAGCTGGAACAGCACGCCGAAACATTAGCCGACATAAAAGGGCCCAGCCAATCCAACGAATTCGGCAGCCAGATCCGCAACTACATCCTGGATGACCGAATTGTTAAAGACTTGCGGACCGGTTATGAAAATCACGACCCCCAAAAAGTACTAGACGGCGAACTTGACCCAATTATCGACGCCTGGCTCGAGGGTAATCACTAGCTCTATCTGTTATAATAATTACCGATGATTCTGCTGGACAGGGTGAGTAAGCAGTATAACCGCCGGGGACCCGCCCTTGAGCGGATTTCGCTTCATGTCGAGCCGAAAGAGTTCGTTATTATCGTCGGCCAATCCGGTGCTGGCAAGTCTACCTTATTTAAACTGCTGACCAGGGAAGAAAAACCGACCAGCGGCAAAATTATAGTCGGTGGCATTGACTATGAGCATCTTAAGGATAAAGACATCCCTTTGTTAAGACGGAAAATCGGCGTCGTTTTCCAGGATTTTAAGCTGCTTAATAATAAGACTGTCACCGAAAACGTCGCTTTCGCCCTAGAAATCGCCGGTATATCCAACGCCGAGATAAAACACACCGTGCCAAAGGTACTAGATGTGGTCGGCCTTAAAGGCAAAGAAGATGCCTATCCGCTGGAGCTCTCCGGTGGCGAGCGTCAGCGCGTGGCCATCGCCCGGGCAATTATCCGCCAGCCCAAAATCCTGATTGCAGATGAGCCAACCGGCAATCTCGATCCCAAGCACGCCTGGGATGTTATTAAAGTACTCGAGAAGGTTAACAAATTCGGCACAACGGTTCTTTTAACTACTCACAACCAGGAAATAGTCAATGCCCTTAAGCGGCGGGTCGTAACTATCCGGGACGGCCATATCGTATCTGACAGGGCGGTGGGGCAGTACAAGAACCAATGAAAGACCACAAATACATAACCGCCGAGCGGATTATAAAAAACGGCTTTATCAACTTTGGCCGAAACGTCTGGCTGGCCATCGCCGCTATCGCCATGATGAGCATAACGCTTACCATTTTGCTGTTTGCCATTATCGCTAATGCCACCTTTACCCACTCTATCAACGACCTGACCAGCAAAATCGATGTAGTCGAATACCTAAAAGATAACGTCACTGTTGCCCAGGCCAACAAACAGATTGCTGAGCTTAAGCAGCTGCCCAATGTTAAATCTGCCAGCTATACCAGCAAGAACAACGCTCTTAAAGCCTATGAACAGCAAAATGCCAATAACCCGACCTTGTTATCGGCTATTTCCCAAACCGACAACCCCTTACCAGCCAGCATCACTATCAAACCGGTCGACCCAAATAAACTGCAGGATATCCAGGACTTTTTAAATAAACCGGCCCAAAAATCCCTCCAGTCTGATGCAACCAGCTATTCAGGTGATCGTAAAAACGCCATCGATAAAATCACAGCCGCCACCCACTTTTTCAAGCAGGGTGGAGTAATCGGTATCATCATTTTTATCGTCATATCGATGCTGATTATCTTTAACACCATCCGGATGGCGATATTCAATCGCCGCGACGAGCTGATTATCATGCGCCTTTTGGGCGCGAGCACGGCCTATATCCGAGGGCCATTCGTAGTTGAGACAATGCTTTACGGTGCTGTGGCAGCCGGGTTTTCTCTCATTGTCTGCTGGTCGCTATTCCGGCTGGCAGCTTCCACCCTAAACGCCTCAACGCTTGGACTGCTTGATATCGGCTATTCCAGCTCTTATTTCTCGAAGCATTTAGTTTCGGTTTTGACCATACAGCTTTTGGTTGGTATACTCATTGGTGCCGCTTCTTCCCTTATAGCGACCCGGCGGTATCTACGACTTAATCGATAATAAACAGCTCTTAAGATAATCAATATTAAACTAAAGGTCCGGGCAATACTTATACCCGTCTGTTTTTAACGGCTTGTGGATAAGTTGCTTGAATAACACGGGGGTATGTTATTATTAAAGTGTTAAAGCTAAAACAAAAAACTAATTTGAAAATGGTTCGAGTCAAGTTTTTAATCTTCACACTGCTAACCGCATTTTTGCTGGGCGGAGCTACCATAATCGGTGGTACTGTTAAGGCCGACCAGTTCGATGCCCAGATAAATGCCTTGCAGCAGCAAAACGGCGGACTGCAGGCCCAGTCTGATTCGTTAGCGGCAGCCGCTTCGACCTATCAGCAGGCGGTCGACGCGCTGGCCTCGCAAATCAATTCGCTGCAGACCAATATCGTCAATACCCAAAGCCAGATTGATGCCCTGCAAACCCAGATTAACCAGGCTGAGGCCCAGCTGGAGCAGGAAAAAGCCGTCCTGGGCGAGAACATCAAGACCATGTACCTGGAAGGAGATATCTCAACTCTGGAAATCCTGGCTAGTAGCAAGGACTTAAGCGACTTTGTTAATAAGCAGGAATACCGCAACTCGGTCGCCGATAAAGTTAAAGATACAGTCGAGAAAATCAATAGCTTAAAGGCCCAGCTGCAGAGCCAGCAAAAGCAGCAGCAAGATCTTTTGAAAGATTTACAGTCACAACAGGCCCAGCTGCAGGCCCAGGAGAGCCAACAGGCTCAGCTGCTTAATTACACCGAGGCCCAAAAAGCCAGCTACGACCAGCAAATCAGCAGCAATAATGCCCAAATCGTTAACCTACGCGCCCAGCAGGCAGCACTTAACCGCGAGCTTGGCGGTGTGCCGGTTGCCGGTGATCCGGGGCACGGTGGCTATCCGGCCGTCTGGAACAACGCCGGCCAGGATACGATGGTAGACAACTGGGGGATGTACAACCGCGAATGTGTCAGCTACGCCGCCTGGAAGGTTTATCAGACTTACGGTTATATGCCTTACTGGGGCGGCAGCGGCAACGCTAACCAGTGGCCGGGCGACGCCCGCGCCGCGGGTATCCCCACTGGCTCAACTCCAAAAGTTCACTCGGTTGCGATCTGGAATGTAGGAGCGTTTGGCCACGCTATGTGGGTCGAAGCCGTCAGTGGCAGCACGATTTACGTCAGCCAGTACAACTACGACCTAGCGGGCCATTACTCAGAGATGAGTATCAATGGTTCGGGCCTGACATATATCTACTTTGGCCAATAAATAGCGCTAAAGCTTAAGGTATAATAGCTCTTAGTGTTTAACGAGGCAGATAGCCGGCGGCAGCCGGAGGAGCATTATATAGAAAGCCGCCACCACTGGCCACTGCTTAAGATTCTGCTTACTTTAGTGACAGTATTGGTCGTTTTTGGGGCTGGTTTCGCCGTTGGACGTGGCAACGTTCACTGGGGGGCTAAGCCGGTGTCGACCAGCTCGCTTGACTATTCATCAGTCAACCAGCTTTACGGTCTGTTAAACAAAAACTTCGACGGCAGCTTGGACCAGGCAAAGCTCCTTAACGGAGTAAAATCTGGCCTGGTCGGCGCTGCTGGTGATCCTTATACGGTATATTTCAGTCCGGCTGACGCGAAGGTTTTTAATAACGAATTATCCGGAACGATTACTGGTATCGGCGCCGAACTGGGCACTGACGACCAGAACAATATAGTAGTCATCTCACCAATCAGCGGCTACCCGGCCGATAAAGCAGGTCTAAAAGCCCGCGACATCATCGCGGCAGTAAATAACCAGTCTACCCAGGGTATGAGCGTTGACTCGGTAGTTACTAAAATCCGCGGGACAGCCGGCAGCAAGGTAACGCTGACAATTATCCGCGACAGCGGCAACCCCTTTAGTGTTACGATTACTCGTCAAAAAATTACCGTGCCAAGTGTAACTTATAGCGAAGACAATAACATTGGCTATCTGAAAATCAGCCAATTTAGCAGCGACACTGTCGGGCTGGCCCAAAAAGCCGCCCAGGAATTTAAATCCAAAAACGTAAAGGGAGTAATTTTAGACCTGCGCGGCGACCCAGGAGGCTACCTTAGCGGTGCGATCGGGGTTTCGAGCCTTTGGCTCGACAATGGTAAAACTGTTGTGTCCGAACGCCGGGGAGCTACGGTAGTTGAAACCGATACCGCCAACGGCAGTAATCCACTTAAAGGCCTACCCACAGTCGTATTGATAGATGGCGGCAGTGCCAGTGCCAGTGAAATTACCGCCGGCGCACTGCACGATAACGGGGCGGCCCAGCTAGTCGGTGAGAAAAGCTTTGGTAAGGGCAGCGTCCAGCAGGTATTTTGTCTGGCGCCGGGCGGCGGGTCGGGTGCAGATAATTGTTCGGGTGCCGAAGTAAAGATAACGATAGCTCATTGGTATACGCCAAACGGTAAAAATATCAATAAGCAGGGTATAACCCCGGACATTACAATCAGCAGCAGCGGTGTAAATTTGGCGGAGAATAAAGACCCGCAAAAAGACAAAGCGATAGAGCTACTGCAAGCCAAATTCTAGCTTCATGTGGCTTGCGCAAATCCGGAAGAGTGGGGTAAGCTATCCATAGAAATTTTAAGGGGAGTATTAAGAGACAAGCGTGGCCAGAGCCAAGGCTGATACCAAGTATGTGTTTGTGACCGGCGGGGTGTTATCGGGCGTCGGCAAGGGTATCACCGCCGCTTCAATTGGCACTATCTTAAAAGCCCGCGGTTTTTCCGTTAATATCCAAAAGTGCGACCCTTATCTTAACGTGGATGCCGGGACACTCAATCCGGCCGAACATGGGGAATGTTTCGTTACGGCCGACGGCGCTGAAACTGACCTGGATGTCGGCCACTATGAACGGTTTTTAGATGTCGAGCTGACTAGTCGCAGCAGCCTGATGTCCGGCCGGGTACTGCAAGAAGTTATCAGTGATGAACGGGCTGGCAAGTACCTGGGTAAAACTGTCCAGATAATCCCGCATGTTACAAACCACATCCAGGAATCCATCATTAAAACCGGCCACGGCTTTGACGTTCACATCGCCGAGATTGGAGGCACTGTTGGTGACTACGAAAGCCTCAGTTTTATTGAAGCCGTCCGCGAATTGTCCATAAAACAGCCTGATAACTGCCTGTTTGTCCACGTGGTTTACGTACCGTATCTTGGCGCCAGCGGCGAATTCAAAACCAAGCCGGCCCAAAACGCCGTCCGCGAGCTCCGCGGACTGGGTATTGTACCTGATGTCCTGGTGGTCCGTTCAGAGGTTAAGCCGCCCAAATCGACAATCTCGAAACTGAGCTTATTCTCGGGCGTAGATCCGCAAGCTATTGTTCTTTTGCCGAACGCTAAAACGATTTACCAGGTGCCGCTGACTCTCGAAGATAGCGGCATCGGCAATGTAATTTGCCGTCGGCTGGGCCTACGGGGCAGCGCAGCCAGCTTGAGTGCCTGGAAGCGGACGGTTAACAGCGCCCTTAAACATTACCGCAAAACCGTCCGCATCGGTGTCATCGCCAAGTACCTGGATAACCAAGACACTTATATGTCTCTGACCGAAGCTCTCCGTACAGCCGGCTGGGCTAATGACGTCAACGTTGAAATTATCTGGGTCGACGCCGAATCACTGGAAAAAGACAAGAAAAACCGGTCAATTATAGATGAAGTGGACGGTATCGTCGGCCTGCCTGGTTTTGGCAGCCGCGGCTCTGAAGGCAAAATATGGGCGGCAACCCAGGCTTATGAAACCAGAAAACCTTATCTGGGCATTTGTCTTGGTATGCAGATATCGATTATCGCCATGGCCCGCCGGGCAGGACTCACTAAGGCTAATTCAACCGAATTCAATTCAAAAACCACAGACCCAGTAATAAGCACAATGGCTGAGCAGATAGGTAAAGAAAATACCGGCGGTACAATGCGTCTGGGCGACTGGACGTGCGCTTTAGAGCAGGGCAGCCGGGCGCGCCGGATTTATGGCGCGCCCCAGATAGTCGAACGTCACCGCCATCGCTACGAAGCTAATAATAAATATCGGGGCCAATACGAAAAATGGGGACTGCGTATCAGCGGTACTTCACCGGATGGTAATCTGGTCGAGATGGTCGAGGCACCGGACCACCCGTTTTTTATCGGTACGCAGGCGCACCCCGAATTCCGCTCCCGGCCGAACCGCCCGCACCCGCTATACGTCGCCTTCATCAAGGCCAGCCTAGCTAAGCAATAATTATTCGACGGTAACTTCTGTGCGGGGGACCGAACGACCGCTGAATTTCTTAACGCGGCGCTGTTTGAACTGAACGACACCATCTTTGGCGGCATGGATTGAAAAGTTTCGTGATAAAAAGGTGCCCGTACCGGCCCGTTTGGTCATGCCTACTTGGCGGACAATTATGTCGCCGGCTTTGACAGTTTGGCCGCCCCATACTTTGACACCCAGCCGCTGGCCGGGGCTATCGTGGACATTTTTGGCGGAACCGCCCGCCTTAACATGGGACATCGCTTACTTACCTGTCTTCTTTAACCTTAATAATTGCCGGGCGACGACCTGGTCTTCTCTAAAGTAAATCAAGTCCTCTCGCCGCACCTTTTTTAGGTCCAAATAATTGTACCCCATATCTGTTAAATGGTCAATAAGCGGTAAGTATATCATTTGGCCGTTTGGCTTACGCCAGGCCGGCACGGCAATGCAAAAAGCCCGGCCAACCTGCAATTGCGGCTGCAGGTTGGCCAAAAACTTTCTAGTGATTAAATCGGCGTCAGTGATTATTTTTCGGAGCTTATCCTCGGCTGGCAGAGAATTGAGCGGCCGGCCGAGAAAAACTTCGCTGGCAATAGTACTAAAACCTGGCCATTGGTAGCTGGTCGCATCAGCTACCTCAATGTCGACCTGGCCTGAAAGGCCAGGATACTTATCAAACAGCCACCTGATATTCTTCTTACTGTACTCAGCCATGCGCTCATCGAGGTCGGTGCCCAAAGCGCTGTAGCCCATCAGCAGTGCCTCTTGCAATATAACTCCGGTACCACAGAAGGGATCTAAAATCCTGACTCGTGCCGGGTCAACGCTTTTCTCATACATCAGCGGACCAGCCGCTAAATTAACTATGATCTGAGCCAGCTTAGGCGGCAGCATGCCGACTCTGGCATCACGGGCGGGCCTGGCCTGATCACGGCCACCGTAGGCTTCTATGTCCTGGACGAATAAGGTTTGGGCAAGGTAAAATTTATCGACATCTGCCAATAGGTTTAGTTCCCAGCCCCCCTTTTTGGTCAGGCTGTTGTGCAGCACTTGTGCGGAGTTAAGCTGCATGGTTTTATTAGGTACGATCCGGACCGCCCGGCCAGTTTTTTGCTTGATAGCTTTTTTGATACCCAGCATGTCGGCGTTTAGTTTTTGAACACTAAGATCGCGTCCATAAAGGCTAAGGCCAAGAGTGAATTTGCCATCCGGGACATGGCGCAAATGCTCTGGGATTTTATCAGTTAAATATTTAAAAACAGCTTCCCAGGTATTGTCGGGCAGGACGCTAAGCAGGCGGGTGACCTTGATGGTGCCGCCCAGACGTCTGAAATCGATGTCCTTGGCCGGAATGTCCAGCTGAGCATGTCCGGCCAGCGGCCGGACATGCTCAGCGCCATAAAGTGATTCCAGCTCGGCCAGCCCGAGCGCTGGCTGGCGGCCGAGTATGCAAATCGTCTTTGCCACAAATTTCTCCATCTTTTCCTAGTATACTAACAGTAAATGGAATCTCACGAGGATGCCCAGCTTATAAAACGCTCCAAGTGGCGGCTGGTTTTAACACTAGTTACTTTTATAGCCCTGGCAATCTTAATTTATGGCGTCCGAAAAGATATCGGTGGAGTCATCGAAAATCTCGGTAAAGTAAATACTCTGGCTTTACTGCTGATCATACCAATCGAGATCATTAACTATGATGTCTATGCCAGGTTTTATCGCCGGCTGTTTAAGATTCTGGATAAGAGAGTCGGCTATGGTGATATGTTCCGGCTCAACCTTGAACTGAACTTTGTCAACCACATCTTGCCGAGCGGCGGGGTAAGCGGCATAAGCTACTTTACTGTCCGGATGCGGGCCTTTGGCGTCAGCGGCCCAAAGTCCACCTTGTCGCAGCTGATTAAACTCTTGCTCCTATACATTAGTTTCCAGCCAATCTTAATCGTCGGAGTATTATTGTTGGCGCTGCGCGGGCACGTCAACAATCTTGTAATGGTAGTGGCCAGCTCGCTGATAACTTTACTGGTGGTCGGTACCTTTGCCTTTATATATATGATTGAAAGCCGCAGCCGGATTAACTCTTTCCTCACTACCGCTACCAAAGTTTTAAATAAAATACTGAGCCTTTTCCGCCGCAAGTCCGAAACGATTAATATCGCCGGCGCCCAGTCTGCTTTTGGCGAACTGCATGATAATTACCAGCTCCTCAAGGAAAACTGGCGCGAGCTAAAAGTGCCGTTCTTGTACATGCTGGTCGCCAATGCTACAGAGGTTGCGGCGGTTTATGTCGTCTATATTGCCTTTGGCCGTCTGGTGAACGTCGGCGCGGTGATACTGGCGTACGCGGTGGCAAATTTTGCTGGGTTAGTGTCAGTTTTGCCGGCCGGTATAGGTATTTATGAAGGCCTGATGACAGCCGTTCTGGTCGCTACAGGTATACCGGCCGGCTTAAGTATCCCCGTAACCATAATGTACCGCGTAATCAACATGGTTATCCAGCTGACACCGGGCTACTATTTTTACCAGCGGGCAGTGCGCAGCGGACTCGATAAAGTCCGCGGATGAACAGCCTCTACGATTTCTTTTGGCTGGTCTGGACACTGGCGATTTTAATTATTTTTGCCTATGGTTTTGTGCTGTTGTTTGGTGCGCCCTATTTTCCCAGCCTCAAGCCGCACCTTAAAGCCGCGTTTGATTTGCTCGATTTGAAAAAAGGGCAGCTAGTTTACGACCTGGGCTGTGGCGACGGACGGTTTTTAAAAGAAGCCGCCAGGCGTGGCTACAGGACGGTCGGCTATGAGCTGAACCCGTTTGTCTTTGCTTATGCCTGGCTGACGACCCGCCGTTACCGCAAGTTAATCCTTGTCCGCTGGGGCAACTTCTGGAAAGCTGATATTTCTGAAGCCGATGCTATCTTTGTTTTTTTGCTGGACAAGTATATGCGCCAGCTTGACGGCAAGCTTAAAGCCGAGGCCAAGCCAGGCGCCAAGCTGGCCAGCCACACTTTCAAAATTCCGAGCAAGCGGCCGGCCGCCCAAAAATACGGCGTTTATTTATATAAGTACTAGTTCTTGCCGCTTACGCTAATCTGCTTCATACTAAACTTAGTATGAATCCCGACCAGCCGACCTCTTATAACAGCGGCAACGTCCAAACTAGTCGAAGTAAACTTCTAATTATTATCGTCTTAGTGATCTTGTTAGCGACTGCACTCGGTTTTGGCGGCTGGGCATATTCGCAGATGCAAAGCTATAAGAACAATACTAATCAAAAAATAGAGGCCGCTTTGTCAGCTGCTAAAGATTCTCAAACTAAACAGGTCCAGGATGCTTTTGATAAAGCTAACACTAAGCAATATGCCGGCCCGGCGGTTTTCGGGACAATAAGCTTTAGTTACCCCAAAACCTGGAGTGCCTACATAGACACAACCAGCCAGAGCGAGCCAATCAATGGCTACTTTTTCCCTAACATAGTTCCTGGCATCCAGAGCAAGACCGCCTTTGCATTGCGGATGGAGCTGGTGAGCACCGATTATAACCAGATTCTTCAGCAGTTCCAAAGCCAGATAAAAACAGGCAGAGTTACCGCTAAGGTTTATGTTCCGCCTAAACTTAATGGGGTTAACAATGTAACCCCGGGCACCTTACTTTCCGGCACAATTAACAATCAGGACCAGACTCAGCACGGCACCATGCTGGTTATTAAAGTTCGCGATAAAACACTGCAGCTGTCGACCCAATCAAATGATTATCTTAACGACTTCAACAGTATCGTTCTTAGCAGCCTGACGTTCTCGCCATAGACCCAGCCTTTTTCGGCTTTTACAACAAATTAGCTTTAGTCTGAGGTGTATAATTTTAGAGTAAAAGGGGGATAAAGCTGAGAAAATCAGCCTTTGGACGTGAGCAGACAGAGCTCGCCAGACAGCGAGCTTTGTTACTGACATTAAGCGAAGACCTGGCTTTGCCGTTCTTACAGATCAAATCATCGATTGAGCTGCTAGAAAACCAAAGTTTTGCCAAAGCAGCCGCCAGGCAGCACGCCACGGCTTCAGCCCTAAGCGCTGACAGTGGCCTGCAGCTGGTCGAAGCTTACAGGTTACTGTTATCTGTCGAAGATAATTTAAAACAGCCACTCGAACCACTGGCGATTGGTGCGGTTTTGGAAAACATCGCCCACCAGTTATCGCCCTACGCCAAGCAATACAATACTAAGCTCGAGGTCAGTGTCCAGCCGCGGCTGGCGCCAGTTCTGGCTCATCAGCCCAGCCTGGCGGCGGCAATACAGATACTAGGCTCCAGCCTTATCCGGGCTCAAACAGCCCAGTCGGAAGCCAAAAGCTATAAATTGGTTTTAGGCGCGCACCGCTCGCCCGATAAGGCCATCGCCGCTGGGGCCTTCAGCAGCGTACATGGTCTGTCTGACCGGACCTTGCGGGCTGCCCGCAGCCTGATAGGGAAGGCCCGCCAGCCCCTGCCGGCTGTTCCGGCTGGTGCTGCCGCCGGTATTTTAATCGCCGATATGCTATGCGCCGCTATGTGGCAACCTCTTCGGGCAGCTGCTCATCATAATCTGCCAGGCTTGGTAACGTCGCTGCCTCCCAGCAAACAGCTGCAAATCATCTGAGATGCCGCATATTTTGATAATCGAACCCGACCTTGTGTTGTCCGTGAATTTAAAAGAATATTTTAAACCGGCGGGATTCTCGGTGTCGGCTCATGCCGATCCGCAGGCGGCCTTGAGTGCGGCCGACCAGCTGCGCCCTGATGTCGTGATAACCGAGCTGCAGCTGGCCGGCCGCAGCGGCGTAGAATTTTTATATGAATTCCGCAGCTATCCCGATTGGCAGGACACACCACTCATAATTCATACCAGCTTACATCCCGATCAAATTTCTAAGCACACTGAAGTATTAACAGATTTAAATATATCTGCCTGCCTTTATAAATCCGATACCAACCTGCAAGTCTTACTAGAAAATGTGCGCCAGTTCCAGCCCGCTCATGCAAAAATATAACACCCGGGGCATTGTGCTAAATCGCACCAATTACGGCGAGGCTGATCGGATAATATCATTCCTTACACCAAACAGGGGCAAAGTCAAAGCTATTGCTAAGGGAGTCCGTAAAAGTAAGAGTAAACTGGCTGGCGGCATAGAGTTGTTCAGTATTAGCGACATCGGCGTGATAGTTGGGCGTGGCGATATTGATACACTTGCCTCCAGCCGCCTGGCCAGACATTATGGACAGATTACTAAAGAGCTGGACAGGACAGAGCTGGCCTATAAGTTTATTAAAATGGTTGACCAGGCGACAGAGGACGAGCCGGAGACCGCCTACTTTAATCTCCTGAAAGACGGCTTTGGGTCGCTGGATGATAAGACCTTAAGCCTGGATTTAGCAGAGGGCTGGTTTAGCGCCCAGTTACTTAAGCTGGCCGGCCACACGCCTAACCTGAAAACCGAAAATTCCGGCGCTAAGTTAATAGACGGCCATAAATATGATTTTGAATATCAAGTGATGAGTTTTACTCCGGGTAAAAAATATAAAACGGCCGACATTAAGTTCTTACGTCTGCTGTTTAGCTCCAATCCTCCCTCAGTACTGCAAAAAGTCCAGGATTCG
>DASSFC010000011.1:0-9949 GCA_035694865.1 Saccharimonadales bacterium (SeqCode)
TCAAATTTAAGGCTGGCCGGCAAGAACATTGGTCCCCCCACAGCAAGACCATAACCTATGAGCCCGATGCCCCGCACTTAAAATATGGTCTGCTGCACGAACTTGCCCACGCCCTGCTCGGCCACGACAGCTACCGCAGTGATTTTGAGTTACTGAAGCTGGAAAGCCAAGCCTGGCAGAAGGCGGCTAAAATAGGTCAAAAATACGGTGTTAAAATCGATGATGAACATATCCAGAACTGTCTAGATACCTATCGTGACTGGCTACACCGCCGCAGCAAATGCCCGTCCTGCGGCATTCACGCCCTGCAGCAGAACGCCCGGTCATACCGATGCTTTAACTGCGGCGAAGTCTGGCAGGTCAGCTCTGGCCGGTTTGCCCGCAGTTACCGGCGTAAGGTTAAACTCTAACGAAAAAACCGAGGCAAACGCCTCGGTTTTTCCTAAAGCTTAGGCCTTATGTTTAGACCTTGGCTGGGCCGCGGCGGCTGATACGACCACCGACCCGACCGGCCCGGCGGGCCAGTTCGCGGTTGGCGTAAAAACCACCAGTGCGACCGATTTTGCCACCCATCTGGCCGATACGGGCATAGAACTCTTTGCCGTATTTGGCCTTGTTGGTGGCGGCGGCCTTTTTGCCGCCCTGAGCTGTTCCTGCCATAGGATTTATCTCCTATTAGTTGGTTATTAAGCCCCACCCGGGCCAGAGAAAACAAAAAGGGCCCACATTTGGACCCTCTGATTTCCTCTGAAACTATGCTTATGTTAGCATCTTATTACTCTTACGTCAATAGCGTCAATTACTGCACTGCCCAGTAGTTAAATTTATAGGTAGTGGCGGCCGTTGGCGCAGTATTGGTGTCTATCGTGAAGCTTGATGTGCCTGAAGCATTGTTATAGTACTGCAGGGTCGAAGCATTAGACCCGGCTGCTGTCAGCAAGACGCGCGGCGCGCTGGCGAAGTTATTGGCAAAAGTTACAGTCGCCAGCGTGCCGGCAACACAGGCCGGCGTCGCATCAGTCGTTATTGTAACTGTTCCCGAGGTATCGTTGCCAGAAATACTGACTGAAGGACTACTGCCGCCGCAGTTAGCCGCCGTCCCGGCCGTCACGGCCGTAGAGCCGGAGGTATTACCTGTAATTACGTGTCCGTTAACCGTTAAGGAAGAGGTTATGGCAAGGTTGGTAACTGTAACGGTGCTAGTCAGGGTATTAACTGCAAGTACAGTGATAGTCGCGGCCGCGTTTTGGACCTGGAAGGCCGAAGCAGAATCGGTATTAACTGTACTTGTCCCGGCTACCTGGAATGTTGCTGTCGGCGTATTCGTGCCCGTACCTATACCTACTTTGCCATGGCTGGTGTCTATATTCAGTACGTTTACTCCTGATGAGTTCTGGAACTGGTATTGGGTCACCGAGTCACTTGAAGCCTTGAACAGCGTATTACCATCTACTTCTAAATTGGCGTTCGGGAAGCTGGTGCCGATACCGACATTGCCGCCGTTAAATAGTGCTGTCGTCACGCTGCTTGTATTTGTGACCGTCACATCGTCGATGTATATAAAGCCGCTTTGGTTGGCTGGATATGTCCAGGTAAAGGTATGGGTTCCGGTTCCTACCGCAAATGAACTTAATGTATAGACTCCTGGGAAGACACATCCGTAGGACTGTTGTGTGGCTCCGTCAATTTTGAACGTAGTGAAATCAGAACAAAAAACTGTTTCCTGCCTGTTCATCCAAAAAGATACGGTACCGGGAGAATTAAGGGTTTTAGTTAGCGTGAGCGTAGAATTTGTTGTGCCGTTACTGCCTGTGGCGTTGACGCTGAATGAGCCGGTGTGGGCATTGCCGCTGCCGACCGCGAAATTACCCGTGGAGGTGAAGGGACTCAGCAGTCCAGTCTCAAAGCCGTCAAAAAAACTGCCGCTGCTGCCGACGACATCAAGCGCGGCGTTAGGTACTGCATTGTTCACCCCGACATAACGGTTGACTGAGTCGACATCTAGGATTGTGTTGCTGCTGGAATCCTGTACCTTGAACAGGCCGTTGGTGTTATTGCCGGAGCCGGCTTTAAAGACTATGCCTTTGGATGTCGAGCTCGTTGTGATGGTAGCCGGGCTGGAGGAGTTATCGTAGGCATTTTGAAGTGTAGTAGTCGCCCCGGCGCCGTTGCTTATGCAAGTACCACCTGTGATAATACCGCCCGTGACCACTGCGTTTTGGATAACATTGCCGGATGAACATGTTATGCCGCTGCCGGCCGTCCCGGCAACCCGGTAGCCCGTGGTGGTATTGATATCGCCCGATACGTCCAACGGATAACTGGCCGAGGCCTTATCTATGGCTATGCGGCCATCCGTAGTGTCAGCGATAAACAGGTTTCCGCTACCGTCAGCCTTTTGAATCTGGAAAGCCGCAGTCGAAGTATTATTAAATGAACTGCCGGCAGCCGCTACGCTGAAGTACTTAGTGGTGCCACCGTTGCTTTGAACTGTAAATAAGCTTGTTCCAATCGGCGAACTGCCGTCCTGGATGACTACGCCCTGCCTTGTCGAATCCAAGCTTATCGTCTCATCCGCCGGCGCTGCACCGTTTCCGTAGGCGGCGGCTAGGGTAGCCGAGCCGCCGCCGATACAGGCGGTAAAGGTTATTAAGCCTGTGTTGTTCGTCTGAAGACATTGGTTGCTTACAGGCAGAGCCGTTGGCAGAGTCAGTGTGTAGGAGCTGGTCGTAGCGCCGGACTGGATAGATGCCGTATTGGAATTAGTCGAGTTACTAAATGTTAAAACTCCTGTCAGGGCCGAAGCCTTACCCAAGAGCACCTGGCCGCCAGCTGTATCGACACCGAGCACATTATTACCAGCCGCATTTTGGATAGAAAACGCGCCTGCCGTATTGATAGTGTTTTGGAACAGGGCTGTGCCGGCAACCGTTAGGTTTGCGGTTGGAGCTGATGTACCGATACCAACGGTTTCGATACTAGAACTGGTGGGAGTCGAAGCCGGGGTGCCGGCTGCGCCTGTATCAATAAACGGCTGGGTCGTGGTTGTCTGATACGAGTTTTCGCCGCCAGGCGAAGTCCCACGATAGATACGGTAAGAAGCCGCGCCGGCTATAGTTGCGAATGACACACTCGTCTCATTATTGTTCGTGGTTGCCGTATTTGAGCCGGGAAGCGCCGCCCCGAGCGAACCGTCTGGGATATTGTCCAGGAAGCTCGTAGTCGAATTGTCATTAACAGTGGTAAGCAGCTGCTGGCTGCCGTCGGCGCCATTTACTACTGTGCGGTAGAGCTTACGGGCTATGGTGCCTGCCGGACCGATCGGTATAGAGCTGACATTGACATCCTGGTTGCCGGAAGTCGTTGTCACCGAAGCGGTCGTACCGCCGGTCGTCTCGCCGTTGGCGGTTACATAGGTGACTTTGTAGCGGTAGGTGCCGACTCCCAGGTCAGAGCCAGTGGTGGCTGTTACGCCAGGGGCGCCAGGCGCGCTGATTGGAGTAAATCCAGATGCACTGAACGAAGTTTCCGGTGAAGCCAGAGTTTCCTTGCCGGCCGTATTTACAGCGGTTATCTTGTAATAGTAAGTAGTCGCCGGGTTGCCGGAGAGCGAACCGCCCTGGTTGGAAGAGTTGGCGATTACCGGTGCCGACGGAGTACCAAGCCCGGTTACCAACAGCGAGCCCTGGCTGACGGTCACGGCGCTGTTGAGCGAATCGACATTGAATACTGCCCCGCCTTCAGCGTTCTGGACCTGGAACAGCGTAGAAGTATCGAGGCCAGCGGGTTTAAGCAGCTGGGTGCCGTCGACTTCCAGGGTTGCCGATGGGAAGGACGTACCAATGCCGACGCTGCCGCCATTGAACACCGCGGCCGTGCCTGAGCCCGCATTGGTGACTGTAACGTCGTCGACAAAAGTCGAAGGAGTAAAACCACCGCTGCTTTCTACCCAAGTAAAGGTATGGGTCCCAGCGGAGACTGCAAACGAGAAGAAAGTATAGTTAAAGCTTGTACAGTTACCGGCCAGAGTAGTACTGGAAGCATCAATCTTAAACGAGAATGTATTGTTACAGGTCCCGTTTTCCTTAGCCCAAAAAGATATTGTGCCCGGTGAGCCTAGTGTCTTGGTCAATGTCAGGTTACCGGTTGAGTTGTTTACCGTATAGGCGGCATCGAATAGACCATTATGGGTGCTGGTAGAAGAGATGTGCCAGTTTTGGTTGGTCGTAAACGGACTCAAAACCCCAGTTTCAAAACCATCAAAGAATGAGGGCGATGTGGATTCGACATCGAGCGTTGCCTGAGGAGTCAGCGTTCCAATCCCCACAAAACGATTAGTGCTGTCGGCGCTTAAGACCCCGTTGCCGGCCGCATTCTGTATTTGGAAAGCGGCGGTTGAGTCGCTGGCATTCTTGAAAAGCCCTGTTCCGCCCACCGTCAGGTTTCCTCCCGAAGTGTTTACTGTATCGGGAGTGCCGGCGGTTCCCCAGGTAAAGTTGGTTCCGTTATCAACCAGAGTGGTAGTGCCGGCCGGCACGGTATTGACGGACCAGCTTGTTCCGCCATTGGTCGAGCGGTAAATGTTGTAAGAAACTACATTTGGTACGGACGCCCAAGTCAGGGTGTTTTGGCTGGTCGTTCCCGAAGTGGTCACTGATGCCGGTGAAGAAACTACCGCGACGCTCGTGCCATGATAGTTGTTGACGGACAGCTTGTAGAAATATGTGCCGGCCGCCAGCGTACCGCCGCTCGAACTTGTTGTCAGCACCGGTGTAGGAGAGGTTACGCCGGATACCGAAAGGTTTCCCTCTTGGACATTCAGGTCAGCCTGACCGATTTGGACCTGGCTATTAAGGGTGTCTGTATTGAATAGGTAGTTACCGGCGGCGTTCTGGAGCTGGAACAGGCTGGCGGCGTCAAAGCCGGAGCCCGACTGGAAAGTGATGTTTTTGGCGGCTGAAGAAGTAACGATAGTGGCCGGAGTTGAAGAGTTGTTATAGGTGTTTTGCATCGTAATTGTGGCACCAACCGTACCGCCGTTGGAGACACAATCACCACCGGTAATTATCCCGCCGGTAATAACAGCGTTCTCCAGTACATCCCCGGCCGTACAAGTCACCCCTGTCCCAGCAGTTCCACCGACGCGGAAGCCCGTTGTTGTATTTATGTCACCAGCAACATCTAGGGGGTAGTTGGCACTGTTTTGGTCGATACCAACCCGGCTGTTGAGGGTATCGACCAAAAGCACGTCAGTACCGCCGGGAGTTTGTACCTGGAATTGCGTCGCTGAACCTGTCAGGGAGTGACGGATAACATTGTCGCCCGAAAATGTCTGGTTGGCATTCAGGTGGGCGATATTGCTGTTATCGGCTAAATTGCTCGAGCTTATCTGGCTGCCGTTAATCTCATACTTTGGATTGACACCGGTTAAATTCAGGTTGCCGGCGACACCGATGGTCCCGCCGGATTGGGTAATTAGTGAATCACCGATGGTGGCTGAGCCTGTTGTAAACATTGCAATAGTCCCTGGCGTGCCGCTGCCGCCTATCTGCCCGCCGACGCCGGCGCAGTTACCGGACACGTCGCAGACGTCATTCCCATTTTGCAGCAGTGTCGTGCCATTGATAGTCCCAGCTACATCTAAGGTGTAGTTCGCCGAATTCTGGTTGATGGCAATCCGCATGTTATCGGTGTCGGCTACCAATAGATTGCTGCCGCCCGGGTTTTGGATAGCAAAAGATTGCAGGCCATTCTGGCCGATAGGCGGGTGGTACTGGAAGATGTTCTTGCCGGTGAAGGTGTTGTTTTGGTCAACCTTAACCAGCGTACTTGGTAAGCGTGCATCATTCACTGTGCCGGTCGTTAAGTTACTGGCGTCAAGCTGAGTCAGGTTTGTGCCTACTCCGGTAAAACTGTTAGCACCATTGGTGAAAGAGTTGATACCAGAAAATGACTGGTTAGCGTTGAGTTTAGCAATATTAGCGCTATCACTCAGGTTAGACGACGATAGAGGGCTGCCGTTGACACGGTAGATTCCATTGGTGTTGATATCGCCGTTAACATCCAGAGTATAGTTGGCGGTGTTCTGGTTGATGGCTACCCTGTCGTTCACGGTGTCGACGGTCAGTATGCCGTTAGAAGCGGCATTCTGGACTTGGAAAGCAGACGTCGTATTGAAAACATTCTGCGACAGTACCGTGCCGGTGAATTTATTGTTACCGGTAAAGGTCTGGGGACCAGTGCCATTTAAGCGGGCGATGTTACCGCTATCGGCCAGATTAGCCACGGCTATCTGGTTACCGTTGACCAGGTAAAGCCCGCCGACGTTCACGTTGCCGGTGATGGAGATATTACCGGCCTCCTGGACTCCGGGGCTGGTAGCCTGCAGCGAAACGCATTGGCCGTTTGTACAGCTGGCCGAACCGGATGGGCCTTGGGGCCCCTGCGGACCGGCCGGACCCTGGGCGCCATCAGCGCCGGCTGCACCGTTTATACCGCTGGGGCCCTGTGGTCCGGCGGCTCCCTGGATACCCTGCGGGCCCTGGGCACCCTTTTCCCCCTGTTCCCCTTTAAGTGTGGTCACTTGCTTATTCAGCTGTGTTATCTGGTTGGTGACGTTCTGCACGTTATTGCCCAGCTTATTGACGGTTATTTTTTGGTTGTAATTAGTGGGCAGCAGTCCGGCGAAGTCCAGCAATGCCAGGACGCCGGCCAAAATAAGCAGTACGGCCATTACACCAGTCAATACCTTTAGCAGGCCGCGGTGCGACTTAGTCGACTCTTCAAAATTCAGCTCATTATCCGGGTCCAAATCAGTCGCCGGGCTCAGAATTACCGTCGGTGGCGATTGGGTTAAAGCTGGCTGGCTTACTGCCGGCTGGGCTGGACTGCTGCCGATAAAGCCTTCTTCGGTAGCAAAGGCCGGGACAACCACCTGCTCCAGCTCTTGGGCAGTTTTTTCAACTTTGACTTCTATCTTCTCAACTTCACGGGCAATAGCTTGTTGGGCCCGTGACAAAGCTTTCCGGCATTGGGCCGAACAGGTCTTAGTATCCTTTCGCTTGGCGACAAAAGGCTGCTGACAATGAGCACATATTTTGGACTGCGCACGGGCCATTTTCGTTTTTTTGTTAGGTTTTTGTTAGTGTTTTTGCTAACTCCTTAGCAGTATGCGGCAAAAATGTGACCGCGTCAAGAAGAAAAAATGTGACTTAACAGATGACTTAAAATTCGTATACAAATTCTACCCACCAGGCCAGTTTTTTGGGCCAAAATGGCTGTATTCTGTCGCCGTCCCGCCAAGGTGTAAATTTACTAAGATGCTTAAGCTTAAATCAAATATGATATATTTATGGGCTTAGGTTTGAGGGCACTCTTAGCTTTATGGTCAGGCCCCTGGGCTTGGCGGCTTCGGCCTTTATGCCGCCGCCGAGGTAGCGGATAACCAATTTATCTAAATATAAACTTAGGCCTAAACCGCGATGCTCAAACTGTTCGACGGCTTCGGCCCTCGAGAACGGCTTAAACAAGCCCGCCAGTTCATTCGCTGCCACGGCCTGACCATTGTCACGCACGAAAATATCTGTATTTGCCCCTGATGGCCGGCTGATTATATCAATATAACCGCCCTGCTCGCTGTATTCGATCGCGTTATCTAGCAAAGAATTGAGCACAAACTCCAGCAAAAGCGGGTCCTGGTTCAGTTCATTAGCCTTGATATCAATCCGTAACTGGAGTGATTTTTGGGCCAGCTGTCGCTGATACCGGCCGGCTACAGATTGAATCAGTTCAGTCAGCGAAACCGGCTTGATAACGGTTTGCATCGAGCCTGCTTCGAGGCTGGTCAGGATCGTAAATTGCCGTAAAACCGTCTCAAACGTCCTAATTCCCGCCGTAACGGCTGGGGGGACCGGCAGACCCCTGAACTTAAGCTTAAGCTCCTCAAGAGGTTGCCTGAGGCTATCCAGGCTGCCCCTTACTAGCTGGTTCCGCTGGCGGTCCAGCTGGCGCTGCTCCGCAAGCAACTCCTCATAGTATTTTTTAACCGTTTGCCGGTTAGATTTCGACCGGTGGCTGCTGTACAGCAAAACTAAGGTCAGCAGTAATAAAACTATCTCCGATAGCAGGCTATTCAGTTTAAAAGCTGAGGTATCCAAGTGGGCCAGCAAATAGACGGCGAAACTGATGATTACGAAAGCGCCTGCCAGTGAAGTCGCCAGATAGAGCGACGGGTTATAACCAGGCTTTGTCTTCGGTTTATCGGCCGGTTTAAGCTTGGCCGGGCCACCGCTTTCCAGTAAAAAATTGATGCCCAGCTGCAATTTATCACTAAGCTGTTTGACCGGTTCTATCCCGGCCTTGTCGACCGATTGGCCGGCCATGGACTCAAGCCCGGCCGTTATCAGTGTCAGAGGAGTTCTGAGGTAGTGCGAACTAAGCCGTGTAAAGTCTTCTTTTTGGTTACGCAGCAGTTTCTCGCGTTTAATCTTTTGGGCCAGCGCGTCCAGTACCGCCTGTTCCTGCCAGGCCTGGTAAAGCAGCCGGACTGTTATCAGCCCCATTCCTAAAAAAATCAGCCATGGGAATATCAGCACAAAGCGCGAAGCGCTGCTGGGTTGCCCCGCAGCCAGCCAAAAAACTTTTTCACCTCTGTTTATTACGTCCATCAGGTTACGCTAATGCTTACCTAACACTAGCACGAAAGCCAGCGGCTTAGCTAAAGAATAAAAGTTGTACGGACGGCTATTTAAGCCGCTCGTAGATGTTCAATTGGAATGCTTTCTAGGGCTGTACTACCCAGATGAGCTATCGGAGCTAATTTCAGGTGGCTTTCGGCTTCAGATCGTGAAACTACCGATTCTACACTAACCTTACCTATTCGCACTGCATCTATGAAATTCCAAACTTCTTCGGGGTTAGCCGAGTTAACCACTAAAAGCTCTTCGATTTCATCAGGACTAAAGGGTTGCCGTTCTTTTTTCATAATTTTGGTTTTAGTTAACCTATTTCTAACCTAACATAAGCGACTATAAAAAATCAAAATAAATCCTCCTAAGGAGTGATATACTCCGCTTATGAAAAACCGCAACAAGGCTGTATTAATAATCGGCCTGTTACTACCGCTTACAGTGGTGGCTGTGTTTGCGAAAACGGGTAGCGGCGTCTGCTCGCTCTATTATGACTCGGCTTGGAATTACATCATCTTGGGAATAATCACATTTGTAATTTTGGGGTATTACTTTAGATGGTTTACTGGGGTTAAATCCAATCTTAAAGCCGTATTCTTCTTCCTCACCCTTCTGGTTTTATCTTTTCTAGAAATATTAATAATCGCCGTAGCAGTAAACTTCCACTGTTGGACCTTCTAGCTTGTTAATAAGAACTCGTACTAGTCCCCTAGAGCATCCTGAATCGTGTCGTAACCGATACCCTCTGCCAGCGACCCCTCTTCGATTTGCGGCGATTCCGTCTCTTGTTGGCCTTCGGGCAACTTGGGAGCCACACTTTGCCAGGTTCCGTCTTTCATATTCGAGCTATAGACATCAGTCGCCCTCTCGGATATGCGCTCAAGCCACTCGGGGTCTGGGAGGCTTGGATCCCTTTCAGGAATTCGAGCTGCCAACTCCTTAAGCCGCTCCTCCTGCTCAGGCGTACGGCCTTTTGGTCCTTCTGGGCTAGGTACTTTTTCCATTAAATACTCCTTCATATCTGATTATACTCCGGCCATCTGGAATTACCTGAAGCGAATGAGAACAAAAGTAGCGACCTTGGGTGCTTGAAGTACGTTCAACGAGGAAATTTATCTAGCAGATGAATTTCTGAGGCGCTCTTCAAGCAAGCTATCTTTTGTTCGAAATGAGCATCAAGTATTTCCAGCGGCCGGTGGTTTGGCGCAACCTTTGCCACCAAAGGTTGCATAAGTTTATTACTTTCCAAAGTAAAAAGAAAG
>DASSFC010000012.1:0-11642 GCA_035694865.1 Saccharimonadales bacterium (SeqCode)
GATAAAGCATAATGCTGACCAGTATAAACACCTCAACGGCCGCAACAATCGATTGGGCCAGCGCCAGACTGACAACATCGTGGGTTTCGCGAACCAGAGTGAAAGCAAGGTAAACGTTAAGGGCAATCGTAAAAAGCGAAACAAACAGCGGCGTCCGGGTATCTTTTTGGGCATAGAACCAACGGCTAATCAGCGCATAGATTGTGCGGAAGAATATAGCCCCGGTCAAAAAGCCTAAAGCGCCGGCGATTTCCGGCTGGGGGTTCTTAAATATCAGGCGGGCCAGATAAGCCCGCGTAAAGAACGCGATAACCACCACTGGCACCACGATCCAGATGATGGCCCGCAGGACCATTAAAAAATCGCGCCTGAACAGATCAGGGCGCCCCTGGGCCAGCCGTTCGTTCAGGCGCGGAAAAGCCGCCGTTGAAATTGCCGTGCCAACTAGCAAAATCGGTGCCAAGTGCAGCGTATAGGCGTTTTCATAAATCGTTATCGACCCCGGTGACAAAGTGCTGGCCCGGTTGGTTTCAACTATCGAGTTGATGGAGTCAAGCCCCTGGTCGATTGAGCGTGGAGGCAGGTTGCGCAGAATATGCTTGAAGTCCTGGCTGGCGAAGTTAACGCCGCGGGTGTAACGAAAGCGTAAACCGATAAGGCCACAGCAAACTACCAGCAACTGGATAATCGCACCGGCCAAGGCACCGATCCCAAGGCCGACCAATCCTATATTATTCTTAAAAAGATAAACGCTGGCGATGATACAGCTGTTGTAGATAATCGGCGCCAGGGCGTAAAAGAAAAACCGTCCGAAAGTTTGCTGCAAACTGGTTAAAATACCGGATATTGTAAACAGCAAGGGGTTAAAGGCGACCAGACGCATTATAACCACGGCGTCGTGCGTCTCTGACGGGCTTAGATTATGGCCGACCACTATCCGCAGCAGCGGCTGGGTAAAAATCAACAGTATTAGACCGACCGCGAACATCAGTACACCCAAAAAATTCAATAGGCTGGAGGTAATTTTCCAAACTGATTTGCGGTCGCCTTGGGCCAGTCTCTCCGCCAAAAAAGGCATAAAGGCGACGCCAAGGGCACCGGCTGCAATCGTGTAAAAGAAGAAGTCGGGAATTTTAAAAGCGGCGAAGTATGCATCGGTGGTAATATGGCCGGTCGTATTGAAGTTAGCGTTGACTACCTGGGTGCGCATGAAGCCCAAAATCTGGCCAAATAAAGTCGCCCCCACCAATAAGGAGGCGGCGCTTATCAATGTGAGGCGCGCGTTGGCGCGGTTAAGCCAGCTTTGCATGCTTAGTGTAAGTATATAGCCTTAGGTGTTATCGGTTAAAGCTTAAATTAGCGCTTTTTTATAAATACTTAACAAGTTAAGTATTTTTATTCCCAGCGGAAAACTCGGAATGCTATAGCGTAAATAATAATCGCCCAGACAGCGATTAAGCCAAGCTGCGGGCCAATGTCGGTCAGGTGCTTGCCTTCGGTCGAAATCATCCGGATGCCGTCGATTATCGGTGTCAAGGGCAAAAAAGCCGTAATGTGCTGCAGCCATTCCGGCATAGCGAAGCGCGGGAAGAAAGTACCCGATAAGAACAGCATCGGGAAGACGATGATGTTGGCCAACGGCGCGGCCTGGTTTTCATTTTTGGCCCAGCCGCCGATGGCCAAACCAATCCCGAAGATGGTTAAAATGCCGAATATAATCAAGGCGGCCAGCTCGAAGTAGTTGCCGATAATTTTAAAGTGGAACAGCGGCGAGCTGGCGACGGCTATCATGATTGCAATAGAGAACAAGCCGATAACCGCATTCGATAATACGCTCGAGACAAAAAATTGCCAGACACGCAGAGGCGTTATGTGCAGCCGGCGCAGCACACCTTGCCGTTTCATTAGCGGAAAGTAATTGACCGGACCAAATATGCCAAGACCGATAATCGAAAACCCGATTAAGCCCGAAACAGTGTAATCAAGCTGAGATAGACCCCGGGTATTGGTCGATTTGGCGATGACGCTAAACGGTGCCGGGCTTTTCACCAAACGGGTGTTTATACCCTCAAAATCACCTTGCAGGACTGACTTAAGGGTCTGGGCGGCTGAAGAATTGTTTTCATCATAATAAATCACGGCCTGACCTGATGGATAACGGCCGTTTTGAACATCACCGAAGCTAGGCGGCAGAACCAAGGTAGCATCGATTTCGCTACGGCCCATTTTAGCTTTGGCAATCGATAAATTTGTCACTTCGGAGTTTACTTTATACATCTTGTTGTGCTTGATTTGGCTGACGAAATTCTGGGAAAACTGGCTATGGCTCTGGTTTATCAGACCGATATGGAAAGAGATGTTATTGCCTTTACTGAAACTGCCAAAGACAAACAGAAATATAAGCGGAAAAAGGACTGTAAAGAAAATAGCCGTTTTATCCCGGAAGTAGCGGGCGATGCTGATTTTGGCGAAGGTTACAACGGTATAAATGTTGCGCTGCAGCGCTGTTTTTGGCTGCTCTTGAGCCTTGGCCTGGCGGGCGGATTTAAGCCGGCCGCCAATCGGAGTGCGTTTGGTAATGAATCGATAAATGACCAGCAACACTAAAACAATAAGTAAAATCCGCCCGCCCATCAGTTGCCCAGCCTTTTACCGGTTAAATCCAAAAAGACGTCTTCGAGATCAGCTTGTTCTACCCGCCGCTCTTTCTTAAAGCCGCGGCCCAGCAGCTGCTTAATCAGGTTCTTGGGTGAATCCAGGGCGACAATTTTACCTTCGTCCATGATTGCTACCCGGTGGCACAGCTCTTCGGCTTCTTCCATATAGTGAGTGGTTAAGATGACAGTCATGCCTTCGCGGCGAACCTTCCTTATCAAATCCCACAGCCGTCGGCGGGCTTGCGGGTCAAGTCCGGTGGTCGGCTCGTCTAAAAAGAAAACCTTAGGCCGGTGGACTAGGGCTGCGGCAATAGAAAAACGCTGTTTTTGGCCACCGGACAAATCCTCTATATAACTGCTGGCCTTTTCTTCCAGGTCAACTTGCCTGAGCAGCTCCATTGGGTCGATACGCTCGGCGTAAGCGGCGGCTTGCTGCTCCAGTAGCTCTGTCAATTTGACCTTATCCATAAAGGCGGTCGACTGGGTCTGGACACCTATCATGTAGCGGATTTTCTGGGGATGCTCAGCCACGTTGACCCCATCGACGGTGACTTTACCTTCGTCGATAGTCCGTAGAGTTTCAATCATTTCCAGAGTTGTAGTCTTGCCGGCGCCGTTAGGGCCTAAGATTCCGAAGGTCTCGCCTTTTTTGACTTCAAAGCTAATACCTCTGACAGCCTCTTTGCTGCCGTAACTCTTGTGCAGATTATCGACTTTGACGATTATGTCAGGCACTCGGCTCGATTATACAACTTAACTAGGGGGATTATAACCGGCCTGAATGAAAGCACCCGCCCTGGTGGGCGGGTGCTTAAAATTGGTTTTTAAAACTAGTAAGCTATTTTCTTTTGAGCGTCAGGAATCCGTTGCGTGGGTTCTCGTTGACTGTGCGGTCGCCTGGCAAATCCACACCGGTGTCACTGCGTTCATCCTTACTAAAGTAGTAGATGGTCTGAGCCTTACCACCGCGAAGGGTTACCTTCTTAGCGTTTAAATAATATGTAACACCCTTACTATTAGTGTGCTTGTAAGCCATTTACTTCCCTCTCTCCCTTAATTAGTAGTGGTACCCCTAAAATACTCTGTGCCCTTCTCTGTTGTCAACTGGTATTTAGTACAACACATCTGTTAGCAAGGTGTTGTTCACAGGCCGGCCTAAGGTGAAATGGCTTATTCACATAGCCCGGGGTTGCACCATAAAATGCTTATGCGGTAGTATGGTGGAGTATAAAAGTAATAACAAAGGTGGAATAAACACATGGAATTTATACCCCGTGGGGAAACCCGACCTGCCGCACCCGCCGCGCACACTGCCGGCGGACGGCAAAAACACTTAGACTGGAACGGCCGCGCCGTCCGGATTGAGTGGTTCATATTCACATCATTAGTAGCCCTTGTTCTATTGATAGCCATCGGCTGGCTTATCTTTAGCAACAATGGCAGTAACAATGGCGAATCCGGCCAGATCGACAAGTCTAAATACCAGGCGGTCTTTCTGAACGGCGGCGCAACCAGCGGCTCGGTCGCTTATACGACTTACTTTGGTCATGTTACCAAGCTCAACAGCTCTTACATGATCTTAAAGGACGTCTATTACCTGACGACCTCGTCAACTGATAACAATCAGTCGGCCAACCCGCAGCTGACCAAGTTAGGCTGTCAGCAGCTGCATTCGCCGTATGACGAGATGGTCATCAACCGTAACCAGGTCGCCTTCTGGGAAAACCTGCAGGACAACGGTAAAGTAGTCCAGGCTATCAAGACCTTCCAGCAGCAGAACCCGAACGGCCCGAACTGCTCGTCAAGCTCCAACTCGACTAACAGTACGACCAACACTCAGACCACTACACCGACAACCAATAGCACAACAAACAGCAACACCAATAGGACGAACCCGTAAACCTAAAGGGTCAGTTTTAAGCCAAAAACCCCTGAGTAATCAGGGGTTTTTGTGATGATGCCGGTAGTCTAAACTAAACCGGATTACAAAAGCCGTTAAGAAGACCAGCGTTAAGATAAGGCTGAACCCAGCCAAGTCGGGCGACCAACTGGGGCTGACGAAATCAAATTCATACAAACCGGCCGGTATATTGATACTTGCCTGCTTTAAGCCGTGGTTAATAACGTAATTTTGGACACACGGTACTCTGGTAGTGCCAAAGTAAGCATGGTTGATAGATTGGCAGTAGTTCTCGGCATCGGTATACAGTCCCTGATTAGCGCTTTGGACCTGGTTGAGCTGAGCATCATATAGCCGCTGGTAGGTATATTTAAGCTGAATCGGTGGCTTGATATTATTGCCGCCGCTGGATAAATCGGTGTTCATATGGGCGTATACAAAAGCCCGCAGGTTGTTCAGGGCAGAGTTTACATCACCGTTGTTCTTATCGGCCGTATAGACTGCTTCACGCAGTTTTATCATCGTCTGGTTGTTCTGCCTGAGCGCCAATACGCAGACAATAGCCGTGACGATAAAAAGATACAGCCAGGTGCGAGCCGTAAGCTGGCCGATACGCTGAAGCATTTTTTTCATAAGCTTATTTTAATGTAACACTTCAGGCTGTAACCTATACATATGCATCTCTACTTCTCGGGGATAGGCGGGACAGCCATCGGGCCTTTAGCGCTGATAGCTAAACAGGCTGGCTACGAAGTAAGCGGCTCCGACGCCAAAGAGAGTGGCTACACCAAATATCTGCGTTCAAAAGGCATAGACGATATCCAAATCGGGCAGGACGGCAGTCAAATCGCCGCGGCCCACTTCAAGAAGCCGATTGATTGGTTCGTCTATACATCCGCCCTGCCCTTAACCGACCCCGACCACCCCGAATTGAAATTTTGCGAACAGCATAAAATTAAATCGAGCAAACGCGACGAATTCCTGAGTAACCTTCTTAACGATAAAGATCTGAAGCTTATTGCTATAACCGGTACCCACGGCAAAACTACCACAACGGCTATGGCTATCTGGCTGTTCAAACAACTTGGCGAACCTCTCAGTTATTCAGTCGGCGCTAAACTTAGTTTTGGCGAAATGGGGCAGTTTGATCCGGGCAGTAAGTATTTTATTTATGAGGCCGATGAATATGACCATAATTTCTTAAGTTTTTACCCTGAAGTCGCGCTGATATCAGGCCTGGATTGGGATCACCCGGACATCTATCCGACCCGTGAAGCTTACAACGCGGCATTTTTGGAGTTTATTGACCAAAGTAATCGGACAATTTTATGGCACGATGATGCTGAAAAGCTGGCCCTGAAAGCGGCTGATAACCTGAAAATATTAGATGAAAAGGATTCACAAATCGATGTCGAGCTAAAGCTGCCGGGCCACGTTAATCGGCTGGATGCCTGGCTGGTAGCCCATGGGCTACAGACTTTGCTCAATAAACCGGTTAAGGAATTAATTGATAAGTTAAATCAGTTTCCGGGTGCCGGTCGACGATTTGAAGCTATTGCGCCTAATCTTTACAGTGATTATGCGCATACGCCACCTAAAATCCGCGGCGCCCTGCAGCTGGCTCACGAGGTAGCTGGCGACAATGTCGTGGTGGTTTATGAAGGCATCCATAACCTGCGCCAGCATTTTATAAAGGACGAGTTTAAAAACCTGTTCGATAGCGTCAAGAAACTATACATTGTGCCGACATATATGGGGCGCGAAGATGGCGATTTAGAAATTCTGACCCCTGGTAAATTACTTGGCTTGTTAAGTAATTCGGCAAAAGCTAAGGCCGAAACGGCCGGGCTGGATGCTGAATTAAAGAGAAATATCCAAAACCATTTGGCCGCCGGCGATTTGGTCATCTGCTTCTCGGCCGGCGGCGCCGACAGTATCGACGAGTGGCTGCGTAAAGAATTCTGATAATTATTTGTAGGCGAAATAGGCGGCTGCCATCAGGCCGAAGGTAACCAGCATCGCCAGTATCACTATGCCGACTGGTGCGTGGCTGGTTTTGGCTGGTTTAGCTTTGATAGCTGGTGTTGGTTTAGGGCTGGCAGGCTGCGGCTGAGGCGCAATATCCTGTGGTTTTGGCGGCGCGGACGGCAGCGGTTTAATTGGGTCGATGGGCCGCGCCGAGAATTTAACCTCAGCCTTTGATTTTTTTTGCCCGCCAAACCAATGGTGTTTAGGTTTTTTCTTATCGATTTGTTTTATATCCTGGCCGACATCACGCATTATCTTATCGAGCTCATCATCTTCGTTGCCCGCCCGGGGCTTAGCCCCAGGCACAGCAATAGGTATGTCTTTGACCATCTCGGGCACCAGACTGCCGGATACAGGTCGTTGGTTTGTCGGCTGTTTATTATCATGCATAAGAGCAACTTTATAATATAACTTATGGCATTCCAGCAAAAGCTGCGATCCGCTGAGAAGCATTTAGCTCAGCACGACAAGAAACTGGCAAAAGTTATAGCCTGTTCAGAGCCCTGCCGTATCAAACCGCATACTGACCATTACGGTGAGCTGGTCGGCAGCATAGTTGGCCAGCAGTTGTCATCAATCGCCGCCGGTACGATCTGGCGTCGGGTTTTGGGTTTGTCCGGGGGTAAAATGCCCACGCCCGAACAACTTATTAAAATCGAGGACCAAAAACTGCGTGATGTCGGCCTGAGCTGGAATAAAGTCAGATATGTCAAAGATCTGGCTCAGCATATCCTGGATGGCCGGCTGGATTTAGACCATATCGCCAAGATGCCAAACGAACAAATCATCGAACAGCTGACAGCCGTCAAAGGCCTCGGCGAGTGGAGTGCACACATGTTTATGATGTTCGGGCTTGGCCGGCTGGATATTTTACCAGTCAGCGATTTAGGCGTCCGCAAAGCTACTATGAAGCTTTATGGTTTAGAAGAGATGCCAACGCGTGAGCAAATCATAACTATCTCCAATAAAAACCGCTGGCACCCGTATGAATCAGTCGCCAGCTGGTACCTATGGCAAAGCTTAGATAACAATCCTCAGAAAAAATCGCGCCACGGCGCCTAGCGGGTGTCGCCGTTACCGGACAATTTGCCGCGTCTGTGACGGTCCGCCAGCTTCTTTAGGTTATATTGGGCGACTTCATCGAACGTGTAGCCCAAAGTGTCGGCTAAGGTCGCCACATACCAAAGCACATCTCCCAGCTCATGCATCATGGCCGACTTGTCGAGCTTGTCCCAATCGGCCTGGTCGTCACGGATCCATTTTTTGGCCTTATCGGCCATCTCGCCGGCTTCACCCACCAAACCGAACAACCGGTCAAAAAACAGATGGACACCGGGGTTTATATTGGTACTCAAAGCCTTTTGCTGATATTCATCAAGCGTCATAAAACCTCCTCACTTTGCATTTATTTTAGCAGTTGGGCGAGTAAGGCTATTTTGTGCTAAAAACCGCCGTAGCCCCCGCCGTAGCCCGGGAAGTTGAGTGCCGGTTTGTGGTAGTCGCTTATCTTAACCGCCGGCTGGGAGCCGTCCTTTGGCATGATATAAAGTTCGCTGGCGTCTTTGGAGACAAGCAGGTAGTTATCGGTAAACCAACCGTAGGAGTTGTAGTCACTTAAAGTGGCGACCTGTTTGCCGTTCTGGCCGTCCTCGTCACCAACGAATAGGGTGTTTTTGCCATCGCGCGGTTCGCTCCAGAAAGTATTATTACCCGATGGAGACTCCAGATATGTCGGGTAGGCAGAGTCATAAAAGCTGTTAGTATTCAGGTTTGGTGCGGCCTGGACCTGTCCGTTAGTGTAAACGTAGAAATTGTCTTTGTTCCCGTCGGAGAACTTAAGGTCGACCTTGGCCGGGCTTTCGACCCGCTCTTCCAGAGTAACGTCAATGGCTGTTGTGCCTGATGCCAAAGCAAATGATTTGATGGCTTTTTTGGCCGAGCCATCTGGTTTGACGGAATTGAAGGTCGCTTGCTTGGCCGACACGCTGGCTGTGGCATTAATGCCGCCGCTCCAGTTCATGATGTAGTAGACGGTTCCGTTGTAGGCATAGGCGTCACCAACCAGCTCGGCTACGTAGTCAAAATTGTCGCTGCCTGAGGCACTGGTCTGGTCCAGAACCGTCAGTTTTTTAGTCTGGGCATTATAACTTTTAATCGCCTGGCGGCCAGACTGCCAAAGCTGGATATCGCTGCGCGTGGCGGTGTAAACAAAATTGTCATCGACCCAGCCAGTCACGCTAAAGTTAGCCGTACCGGAGTCGATGGTAATTAAGCTGTCATCCGAGGTATCTATTAAGTAAAGGCTTGGCGAGGATCCGGCCCGCCGCGATAAAAGTGCCAGATATTTCCAGTCTCGTGAGGCCAGTAACACCGTGTTATTACTGTCCTCGTTGCCAGTGCCTGCGAGGACAGTCTGGCGATTGGTACCATCCAGGTTGGTTTTGACGACATCGATTTTGCCGCTGAGTTTGGATAAAAAGTAAACTTTTCCGGCCGGCGTCAGTGTAAAATTATCCTGCTGTATCTTATCGTTGCTGACTTTAACAGTAACCTGGGCGTCGTTATAACCATTGCGGCTCAATGTAGCGGTTTGTTGGCTGGCGCCGGCCGGCAAGACTACCGTGGCGCTGCCGCTTTGGTCGGTGGTAGCTGAGATATCAGCGAATTTTATATCGACATTACTCAGAGGCTGCTTGTTAATCAGATTATTTACCGATATCCTGACTTGCCGTCCGGTCGCGGTCAGCTTGATATCCGGGACTGTCTTTTGTTTAAAAATCGGCGCTAAGGTCTTATAGATTGTTACTTGATAATATTTTTTACTGATGGTCAGCTTTTGATTGCCGACCTTTACATTGTGCAGCGTTGCCAGACCGGTAGCACTGGTCTCGGCGCTGATTTTGCCAACATTGACTGTGGCGCCGCTGACTGGCGTTCCGGCGGTCGCATCAATTACCCTGACGTCCAGGTTGCGTTTATGGACCAGGCCGACAAGCTCGTAGCGGCTAAACGGAATGACAGCCAGCAATAAAATCAATATCAGGACACTGGCGGGAATCGTCCACTTCTTGCGGTCCAGGTACCAGGTCTTATACTTTTCCCAGCGGCCAGCCGGTAACTTTTCAGTTTCAGGCGGCGCATCAACCGGAACCTCGGCCGGGGCTTGATTATTTATCTCAATCGGTTGGGGCTGGTTTTCGTTTTCGGCCATCGCTTAAGCTTACTATAAGCTCTCGGCCAACATTTGACTAGGGATTTACATCTTACCAATCAATAAATCAGCCAGCTGTTTAGCCTTATCGAGTGTCCGCGCGGAAGCGGTAATAGGGCCATTGGTCAGAATGTACCAGGTATTATGTTTTAGAATATCGAGCTGTCCATGCTGAGCGTCCCAATAAGCACTATCACCATAGCCGCTGACGTCTTGTACACCGCTCGGCCTTAATTCACCAAACTGTTCAGCGTTACTTTGGCTGCCGCCGGCAGTCTTAGGTACACGCATCAGCAATATGGCGGTTTCTGTTGAATTTATAGGTGCGGTCGGCCCGCTGGCTTTGGCATAAACACATTGGCTAACGGCCAGGTCATCCGATGAGCTCTCCGGTGTGCTAACACCCCCTCTGGCCGTATCGCCCAAGACCTGTTTAGCGATAGCCAGGCTAAGGATTGAGCAGGCCTTTTTGGAGTCCGCAGGAACAGCCAGATCTGAAGAGGTGGTCGATTTTGATTTATCATCTTTTGAACCATTAGCGGCTAGAAAGACAGCTACGGCCGCGCCCGCCAGCAAAACTGCGCCGATTAAATATAGCCAAAACTTTTTCATAACTGACTCACCTTATAAATCAGATTGTAGCACTTATTTGGCCGATAGTTTGGACGGCCACCAGTTCCACTTGCCCAATTTGGCGGCGACTGACGGAACCAGTAAAGTCCTTATAAAGAAGGTGTCGAGCAAAATAGCAAAGGCGATGCCAAAACCGATTTGCTGGGCCTGGTCATTGCCGCCGACAATTCCGAAGATCGAGAACGTACCGGCCAATATCAAACCGGCTGAAGTAACCGTGGTACCGGTTATACCAATTGCTTTGGTTATGGCTCCAAACAAAGTCTTTTCTTTGTGGGCCTCTTCTCGTATCCGGCTCATGACCAGAATGTTGTAATCTTCGCCCAGCGCCATCCCGAACACGAACATCAAAAATGGCAAAACAAAATTTATGCCGTCCTGGTTAAATACACGAACGAACAGCAGCATAGACAATCCGAGTGAGGCGATGTAGCTCAAACCTACGCTGATTATCAGATACCACGGCGCTACCAGACTGCGCAGCAGCAGGGCCAATAGGGCAGCAATGATTAGCAGAACTATCGGAATAATCCTCTTTAAGTCGCTGTTGGTGGTCTTATTGATGTCGTAAGCCACGGTATCGGCGCTGTAATCACTGGCCTTATCGGCGCCGACTTTAGCGGCAACTGATTGCAGCCTGCCCGTAACTTCTGGCGTAGCCCTCATGGCTGCCACCGTACCGGACGGCCCGGCTTTAAGTACACCGTAAAACTGGACTGTCTTACCGTCGCTGCTGATGAACTGGTTGATTGATTGCTCGAGTGGATTACCGCTGCCGTGCAGCTGCTGTACTTGAACAGGGCTCAGGCTCAGTCCGTTCGGGTTGAATGGCCCGCTAAGGGCCGCGAAGACTCCGGAGGAATTCAGCAGTGACTGGGCCTGCACGATTGGCTGCAGATTATTCCAGACCGAGCGGTTAAAATGAAATACCAGCAGCTGAGGATTATCATTGGCTTTAGGGTAGTGCTGGTCGACTATCTGCTGGCCGGCGGCCGAATCACTGCCGGCCGGCGCGGCCTGCTGGCCAAAGCCGGCCGCCCGGTAACCTATCAATCCCAGTCCCAAGCCTCCAAAAACTAACAGGCCTAAAACAATCACTATTATCGGCTTTTTGATAGCTTTATCAGCCAGCCGGCCCCAAAGACCGATTTTAAGTTCCCGTTTAGAGGTTTTAGACGGCCAAAAAACTGCCCGGCCCAAAATCGACAGCACA
>DASSFC010000013.1:0-5663 GCA_035694865.1 Saccharimonadales bacterium (SeqCode)
GGTGAAATCCCTGGGCTGAGCCTGACGCCTAGAAGTGCCGGGACATGCATGTCAGGCGGGGCTATCAATGATTCAGTCGTCATCGATATCAACAAGTACCTCAACCGTATAGAGTCAGTCACTGCAAATTCGGCCCAAACAGAACCGGGTGTCTTTTATCGTGATTTTGAGAAAGTCACACTTGAAAAAGACGCTCTGCTGCCAAGTTTTCCGGCCAGCCGCGAACTTTGCACGGTTGGCGGTATGGTTGCCAACAACTCGGGCGGAGAAAAGTCGCTGGAGTACGGTAAAACTGAAGATTTTATAGCTAACCTCGATGTTGTATTAGCCGATGGCAAGAACTATAGCTTCACGGCCCTGAACAAAGAACAGCTCGAGGCTAAAAAAGCCCAGAAAAATTTCGAGGGCCAGATATACAGTCAGATGTTCGATTTGCTCGACTCGCACTATGACCAAATTAAAAAAGCCAAACCGCATGTCAGCAAAAACTCCACTGGCTACAATCTGTGGGACGTTTGGAACCGCGAAACCGGCGTCTTTGATATGACTAAACTGTTCGCCGGTTCGCAAGGCACTTTGGGCATAATCAATAACATCGGACTCCGGCTTATAAACGATAAGCCTCACTCCGGCGTCCTGGTGGCTTTTATGAAGAAAAAGAATATGGACAGCCTCGGCGAGCTTATCAACACCGTAGTGGCTAAAAAACCAGCCAGCTTTGAGGCTTTTGATAACTATACACTTGAGCTGGCGATTAAATTCTTTCCCTATTTCCGAAAAACACTTGGCTTGAAAGGCTTAATTAAACTAGCTATCCAGCTGATTCCAGATGCCTTTTTGTTGCTGCGGGGTATCCCAAAAATGGTGCTGTTAATCGAGTTCACCGGGCAGACAGCCGAGGAAGTATCAGCCAAAATTAAAGAGATGCACCAAGAGCTCAAACCGTATAAGCTAGAGGCGCTCGAAGAAGATTCTACCGAGGCAAAAGCGTTTAAATTTCGTATTATCCGGCGGGAGAGCTTTAACCTACTGCGTAAAAAGGTCAAGGACAAACACACGGCTCCCTTCATTGACGATATGGTTGTCCCGCCGTCAAAACTGCCGGAGTTCCTGCCCCAGCTGCAAGTCATAATAAAAAAATACAATCTTATGGCGACAGTCGCTGGCCACATGGGCGACGGTAATTTCCACGTCATACCGCTGATGAAAATTGAGGAAAAATCAGAAAGAGACAAGCTGGCACCGGCCATGAAAGAAGTCGATGAACTTATACTTAAGTACGGCGGCAGTTTGTCAGGCGAGCATAACGATGGAATGATTCGCGGCCCATGGCTGACCCAGATGTACGGCCCTCAGATAGTAGATTTATTCAAGCAGACCAAAAAAATCTTCGACCCGCAGAATATATTCAATCCTCATAAGAAAACCGATGCTGATTGGGATTTTTCGATGGCCCACATCCGCCAGCACTTTTGAGAGAGAAAAGTTATCTAAGGAACGGCAAAGCTTTAGCGACAGAACTCTTAAGCCAGGCTTTGCGCAAGCCCAGGACCTGATGCTCGTCAACCAACGCTATTCCAAAGAGGGCAAGAGCATAGATTATATGCTCATCTACGCCGGGTGTTTCAGCTGGCCAAAGCAGCGAGCTCCACATCAGCAGCAGCATTGCGATGCCGGCAAAAGCGGCTGTGCGCACCCACACGCCCAAAAGAAGCCCTAAACCGATAAAAAGCAAACCCAGCATAAACAGCCAGTCAACTAAAGCATGGCCTGCCAGGTGGTGATAGAAGCTGGCGAACGGACCGCTAACGGCATGGCCAAGGAAGCCAGCTGTCGGTGAACCGCCGTGTATCCACGCCTGCGAACAGCCCAAATTGACGCTTCCGCTTACAGCGCTTTTGCAAGTAGCGAAGCCAAGGCCGAATGTTTTGTCTAAAAAAGCCCAAAGAAATATATATCCCAGAACAATTCTAAGCAGCGCCCAGGCGTAGAGACTGCCATCAGCGACATGTTTTTTTAAAGCCATAGTTTTTTCCTTTGTTTAATGCTATTGCTTAAATGGTAGCTCTTTTTACAACTCTTTTCAAGCTGCATAAATCGCTAAATTATAACCTTAAGCCAAAAGAGATCCAATTGGTATTAGCACAGAAAGGCCGATTAACACAATCAGTGAGGTAAAAAACATTCTTTTACCCCAGCTCTTGGCTGGCACATCCATAATCTTAACTCCAAGCACAAACCAGTAAACGCAAAGCATGACCGAACCAATTAAGAATACGTAGCCTTCGTAACTGAATGCTGTCAGGCAGGCCAAAGCCAGCATCAGCGCAGCGATAAATATCATTATCTGGAATCTGGTGGCTGCCATGCCGTAGCGTACAGGCATAACCGGCAGGTTAGCTGACTTGTAGTCGCCATACCTGTACATAGCAATTGAATAAAAATGGGCCATCTGCCACAAGACTAATATTAAAAAAAGCAGCAGCGCGCCACCATCAAATCGGTTTGAGACTGCTACGTAGCCGGCGGCCGGAGGTATCGCTCCCGGGACAGCTCCAACCAATGTACCGTGGACAGTATTACGTTTGGCCCAGCCATAAACCACCACATAGCTGAAGATAGCAATGAAACTAATTGCAACTGTCCGCCAATTGGCTGTGAGCGCTAAAATAACGAAGCCGCTGAGTCCGAGCGCGCTGGCGAAAACCAGCGCGCTCGAAGCTGATACCTCCCCAGTTACTAAGGCTCGGTTTTTTGTACGCGCCATTTTTTGGTCGAGGCCGCGATCTAGCATGTTGTTATAAACGCAGGCCGAAGCAACCACCAAGCTGATGCCGAAGATAACTCCGATTAGCCGCCGTATCGTAAAGCTGTGGAAATGTTCAGCGGCTAGCAAAAACCCAGATATAGCCATGAGCAGATTGCCGTAGATTATGCCTGGTTTGGTTAACTTATAGTAAAGCTGCAGCCGCTTTATGGCTGGACCCCTTCATCCTTGATGATGTTTGTGTTCGTTTGGGAGGGGGAGCTCAGCTGATGGCCACTATGTCCGTAGCCTCCATGATGGTAGTTAAGATTGGTCATAATCCAGATCGAACCCCCTACCAGAATGACTACCACCACGGCTGCAAAGGCTAGGACTACGCTGTTCCAGCGCGGCTTAGACTCCCTATCGAGGTGCAGGAAAAAGATAAGCTGGACAAACAGTTGGGTTAGGGCTAATGCTGATAAAGCCCAAAACAGATATGTGTCGGTCGGAAAAGAATGGTGGCTAGCCACGTGCTTATGGGCCACCCAAAAAGCCGTTCCAGTTAACGCCAGGGATAAAGCGTAGCCAATTACATAAGTGTAGACAGTACCTTTGCTGGCTTCGCTGAAATCTTTGGCGGCTTTCATAGGGCTATCCCCATCAAATAGACGACCGTGAATATAAAGATCCAGACGATATCAAGAAAGTGCCAAAAAAGACTAAGCATAGTCAGTCGTTTGACATTATTAAAGCTTAAGCCGGTCTGCCTAACCCGGTACATCATAGTACCCATCCAGATTAAGCCGACGCTGATGTGCGCGCCATGGGTCCCGACTAAGGTAAAGAAAGATGATAAGAAAGCGCTTCGCCGCCAGCTGTTGCCTTCATGATAAAGATGGCTGAATTCGTGCAATTCCAAGCCTAAAAATGCCAGACCCAATATAAAAGTTATGGCGAACAGCTTAAGGACAAGATCTTTTTGCCCTCGACGCGCAGCCAGGATGCCAAGCCCGCAAGTAAAACTGCTGGTCAGGAGTATAAGCGTTTCGGACAATACGAATGAGAGACCGAACAGCTCAGCACCTCCCGGACCGCCATAGGTGTTGTTGCGTAAAACAGCGAAGGTGGCGAACAGGCTGGCGAATAAGACACAGTCTGTCATCAGATAAACCCAAAAGCCGAAAATTGTCTTATTGGCTTGCACCTGTTTCTCACTGAGCAGATTTTCGGTATTCACGCGTAAACCTCCTCGGTCTTTTTCACTTGGGCTGCACTTATCGTCCGGTCGGTACCATCGGCAGTTGAGCGGACGATAACACTTGCTACTAAGGCTAGCGCGCATAGGCCGCTCAACCAATACATATGCCAAATCATTCCAAAGCCGAACGTAAAAGCCAAAAGTCCAATTATAAGCGGCAGGCCGGTGTTGCGCGGTACCTTAATAGACTCGTATTCTGCTGGTTGATTCTTTTTGCGTTTAGTGTGCCAATATTCGTCACGCTGGCTGATCTGCGGTATCAAAGCGAAATTATATACTGGCGGGGGAGAGCTGGTTGACCATTCGAGCGTACGTCCGTTCCAGGGATCGCCAGTCGTATCAAGGTTGTTATGGCGCTGCCTGATGCTAACTACGAACTGCATGACCTGGAAGGCTACGCCTGCCATGATAAGTGCAACACCAAGCGCGGCTACTATGAATAGCTGCTGCCAGCCTAAAGAAGCATCGTAATGGTCAAGCCGCCGGGTTGCACCCATTAGACCAAGGATATATAGGGGTATGAAGGCTAGCAGAAAACCTATAAACCAGCACCAAAACGCATATCGCCCTAGCCGCTCGTTAAGCCTAAAGCCAAAGAATTTAGGAAACCAGTAGGTTAAGCCGGCGAAATAGCCAAAAACCACCCCTCCGATAATCATGGTGTGGAAATGGGCAACTAAGAAGAGACTGTTATGAAACTGGAAATCAGCCGGCGGCAGCGCCATGATGACGCCCGCCACGCCGCCGAGCGTAAAAGTGGCCACAAAGCCCATGAACCACAGCATAGGCGTTTTAAAACGCACTCTCCCCCGATACATCGTGAAAAGCCAGTTAAAGATTTTAACGCCTGTTGGTACGGCGATTGCCATCGTCATGATACCAAAGAAGGCATTGACGTCAGCTCCGGCGCCCATCGTGAAAAAGTGATGCAGCCAGACGATGAAAGACAGAAAAACAATCCCCCAGATGGCCCAGACCATGGACTTATAACCGAACAGCGGTTTTCCCGAAAAGGTCGGTACGACTTCAGAGTAAACGCCAAAGGCCGGCAAAACCAAAATATAGACTTCGGGATGTCCCCATGCCCAGATGAGATTTACATACATCATGGGATTGCCGCCAAAATAACTGGTAAAGAAGTGTGTACCAATTGTCCGGTCAAGCGCCAGAAGTGTCAGGGTAACGGTAAGTATCGGAAAGGCAAAAATAACCAGCGTAAGCGAGCCAAGAACGCTCCAGCAGAACATTGGCATCTTCATGAGAGTCATGCCGGGTGCGCGCATCCGTAAAATCGTCACTATAAAATTTATGCCCGACAGCAGGCTGCCAATGCCGGCAACCTGCAGTCCCCATACCCAGTAATCCACTCCAGCACCAGGGCTGTAGGCCAGCTCCGATAGTGGGGGGTAAGCCAGCCAGCCTGTAGCGGCGAAGCCGCCAATCAAAAGAGATAAATTAAGCAGCATACCGCCCATGGCGTACAGCCAGAAACTGGTGGCATTTAAAAATGGAAAAGCTACGTCACGGGCGCCGATTTGCATCGGCACGACTAAATTTATCAGGCCGAACATTAGGCCCATGGCGACGAAGAAAATCATAATTGTTCCGTGGGCCGTAAAAATCTGCTGATAATGGTTGGGGTCTAAAAAACCATGG
>DASSFC010000014.1:0-14969 GCA_035694865.1 Saccharimonadales bacterium (SeqCode)
GCTCCATCGGGAACGGTATCTCACTGCTTATAACAGTCGGTATTGTCAGTCGCCTACCCACCCTGTTTAACCAGCTATGGAGCTCCGTTTACTGGCAGAGCGGTGCTAAAGCCGCCGATAAGTTCTACTATTTACACCGAAATTTCAGCAAGCACGGCATGATTATATTTTGGGTAATTATGCTGGCGATAGTCTTTCTTATCTGGGCAGTTGTAAAGCTTAATGAGGCATCCAGGCGTCTGACCGTTAATTATGCTAAACGTGTCCAGGGTAATCGTACTTATGGGGGAGTTACAACAACGCTGCCGGTGAAACTAATTACAGCTGGGGTAATCCCGATTATCTTTGCTGTGGCATTTTTGAGTGTGCCAGGCTTTGTCGGCCAGCTGCTTACACACGGACAGGGTGCTAACTTTGTACCGCATAGCCATTGGGGCAAAATCGGCGTACAGCTAAGCCAGCTATTCCAAAACCCCAGTGCTACAACTTTCGCGGCCGGCGGCTGGAAGCCATGGGTCTATCCGATTACCTATTTCTCGCTAGTCTTTATCTTCACTTATTTCTATACAAACGTGACCTTTAACGCTAAAGAAATTGCCGAGAATCTTCAGAAACAAGGCGGCTTTATCGCTGATGTGCGCTCCGGCAAGCAGACAGAAAAATATCTTAGCGCCATAGTTAACCGGCTGACTCTATTTGGTGCCATCGCGCTTGGCTTTTTGGCAGTCCTGCCTATTTTGGCCCAGGTCAAACTTAATCAGAACATCGCTATCGGCGGCACTAGCATACTTATCTTGGTATCAGTATCCCTGGAGACGCTTCGTCAGGTCGAGTCACGGGCTCTGATGATTACCTACGACCAGTACCAGGCCCCGGACTATTTCTATGAGGAGGCTCCGGGCATCGAAGGGGCGCCGTCGACGCGGACTTCTATTTTAGGCTATATGAACCCGCTGCGGGTCATCCGCCGGCGCAAGTAGAAAACAGAAGTTGAAGTATGGAATTTAACTGGCTGGGAGCCATCGGCTTGTTTTTTGCCAGTGCGGCGCTTGAATCGATTTTCGCGCTCTACACGCTAGCCGTAACAAAGCATAAGGCCATGGAGGCGTCTAGCTGGAGCCTCATATCTTATTTTTTGCTGGCTTTGGGCATTTTAAACTTCATCCACAACCGATGGTACGTGATTCCGTTGGCCCTGGGTGCTTTTTGCGGTACATACATCGTTGTCACTTGGGAGAGCCGCAAAAAATAACCCTTTACACACCCCAGTTAGATTTGGTACAATTATTTCGTTATATTTATGGCGAAGGAGAAAGAGGTCATTGAACTGGCCGGTACTGTCCGCGAGGCACTGCCAGGCACCCAGTTTAAAGTTGAACTCGAAAACGGCCATCAAATCATAGCTCACGTTGCCGGCCGCATGCGGAAACACTACATCCGCTTAGTGCCAGGCGACCGCGTTAAGGTAGAATTGACACCTTACGATCTGACGAAGGGTCGGATAACTTACCGCGAAAACTAGGTTAAGCAGCGAGTCACCTCAGAAAGGAGATGATCCGGATGAAAGTCCGTGCCAGCGTAAAAAAAATCAGTCCCGATGATAAAATCGTCCGCCGTAAAGGCCGGGTTTATGTCATCAATACGATGAAGCCTAAGCACAAGCAGAGGCAGGGTTAGCCAATGGCCAGAATTTCCGGCATAACCATTCCCGACAACAAGCAAGTCTGGGTTTCGCTGACTTATATTTTTGGGATTGGCCCTAAGACAAGCATGGATATTTTAACCGTTGCCAAAATCGAGCCAACTGTGCGCGTAAAAAACCTGACCGACGGCGAAATCGGCCGTATCCAGGACATTATCAATAACAACTACACCATTGAGGGCGAACTGCAGCGTACCATAACCGGAAATATCAAGCGTCTGCGTGACATTAACAGCTACCGCGGCCTGCGCCATAAAAATAATTTGCCGGTCCGTGGCCAGCGGACCCGTACCAATGCCCGCACCAAGCGCGGTAAGAAGATTACGGTGGGCGGCACAGCGAAGAAGGCGCCGAGTAAGACTTAAGCTATGGCAGAGAAAAAGACTGAGGCACCAGAAACGAAAGAAAAAGACATAGCGCCTGTGTCAGAATCGACAGCTGAGGTTCCGGCTGAAAATGCTGAAGCACCAGAAGCTGATACTAAACCATCAGCCAAGCCGCGTAAAAAGCGCAATCGCCGGACGGTTAGCAATGGTCAGATCCATGTCTTAGCCAGCTTTAACAATACGATTATCACTATCACGGATGAAAAGGGCAACACGCTGGCGACGGCCAGTGCCGGCGCCAGCGGCTTTAGGGGCAGCAAAAAAGGCACGGCTTACGCCGCTCAGGTGGCCGCTGAAAAAGCTATTAGCACTGCCAGGCAGAATTTCGGTCTGACCAAAGCCGATGTGTTTGTCAAAGGAGTTGGACTGGGCCGCGACGCCGCCATTCGCACTTTAGCTACACAAAAAATCGCACTGGAAAATATCAAAGATGTCACCGGCATTCCGCATGGCGGCGTGCGACCCCGGAGGCCCAAGAGGAATTAGCATGGCAATAATTAATCGAAACAGAGCTACTGATCCTAATCTCGATCAAATCGCCTGGGCCGAACATGCTCATGAAGATTTTGAGATTCAGAAAGGCGATGGCGTCGAAAAACCGATCCTGAGCCAGGCTTTAGTGGAAGAAGCCAGCGTAATCGGCGGAATCCCGCATGAACTGCTGGCTACGATGGGTCTTAAGTTGGCTTCGAGGAGATGGGGCGAATATTGGTTTATGGAAAATAATAACAGAAACGGAGGCGGACGTGGCTAGAGAATCACGACCGGTAGTCAAGCTAAGCCGCCGCGAAGGTTACGCTCTCCATCCCAAAGCTCATAAAGCCCTGGTTAAGCGCAGCGGGCCACCCGGCCAGCGAGGCAATTACATGGGCCGTCAGAAATCCAGCCAGTATAGTTTGCAACTGCGCGAAAAACAGAAGGTTAAGAGACTGTATGGCTTGCTGGAGCGCCAGTTTTCAAAATTAATGGCTGAAGCCAGCCGCACACCTGGCCAATCCGGTGCCACACTTCTAAGATACCTGGAGCTTCGTCTCGACAATGTAATCTACAGGGCTGGTTTCGCGCCAAGCCGGACAGCCGCTCGCCAATTGGCAACCCATGGCCACTTTACGCTTAACGGCCGCCGGGTTGATATCCCGAGCCTGCGCGTCAAGACCGGTGATAAGATACAGCTGCGCCCGGCCAGCGCCAAGACCGAATATTTCAAGCAACTAGAGGATCTTAGCCCAGCGCCTGCTAACTTGCCAGGCTGGCTGAGCGTTAATCGTAAGCAAGTTTCGATCGAAATAACCGGCATGCCGGCGCGTGATGATGCCGAACCAGATATTAAGGAACAACTAATCGTAGAGTACTACTCACGCTAGTACTGAAGATAGGAGTATATATGAGTAAACTAATCAGCACACCGGCACTAGGGGGAGTAACAGACCATAACCCCACCAGCGCCACCTTTACAATCGAACCGCTTCATCCAGGCTATGGGATGACACTGGGTAACAGTCTTCGTCGAGTACTGCTTTCTAGCATTGCCGGCGCCGCCGTAACCGGTTTTAGGATAAACGGAATCAGCCATGAATTTACTACAGTTAAAGGAGTAAAAGAAGACGTAGTGGCCATTATGCTGAACCTTAAGCAAATCCGCTTCAAGGTTTTTAGCGACGAACCGCAAACTATCACTCTGAGCCACAAGGGTAAAGGAGTTATCAAAGCTAAGAATCTGCAGCTTAATGCTGATATCGAAGTTGTTAATCCTGACCAGGTTATTTGCACAGTAGACGACGATAAAGCTAACGTTGAGCTGGAGTTAACGGTCGAGACAGGCCGCGGCTATCGGGCATTGGACGAAACCGGCAGCGGCCGCAAAGTCAGCGATATGATAATGCTCGATGCTCTGTATACCCCAGTTACCCGAGTGCGCTATAAAGTCGAGAACACCCGTGTCGGTCAGCGGACCGACCTTGATCGTCTGCTATTAACAGTTGATACCGACGGCTCGATTACACCTAGGGACGCTTTTGAGGAAGCGGCAGCTATATTGGTCAACCAATACACCGCCTTAGCCGGTCAGACAAGGGTTGAGACCGCACCGCAAGCCGTAGTAGATGCCAATGGCGACATTATCGGCGGCGACGGCGAGGAGCCGGCGGAGCTGATGACCTCAATAGAAGACTTGAATTTAAGCGCCCGGACTACCAACGCGCTGGTAAACAATGACATACACACCATTAAAGACCTCATTTCGCTGAGCGAAGCCGAATTACGTGATCTGAAGGGCTTTGGCAGCAAAGCACTGGACGAAGTTAAAGAGAAAATGGCGGAGCTGGAGCTTTAAACGATGCACCGACACGGCTACCAAGGCAGGAAATTCGGCCGCGAGGGCGACCAGCGCCAAGCCCTAATCAAAGGGCTGGCTGAGTCGCTAGTAGTCCGAGAATCGATTGAAACAACTCTGCCAAAGGCTAAGGAACTGGTCAGCTATACTGAAAAGCTGATTACCAAGGCCAAGAAGGGCGGGCTACACAATCGCCGACAGGTCATCAGCGGACTGTCGACACTAGAGGCAGCCCACAAGCTCGTGGATGAGATCGCCCCAAAATTGTCCTCGCGCACTAGCGGCCATCTAAAGATTGAAAAAACCATCTGGCGGCGTGGTGATGCTGCCCAAATGGCCAGGGTAAGTTTTGTCGACGACCTTACCAAAAAAGCCCCAAAGCTAAAGGCCGAAGAGTCGAAGCCGGCTGCAAAGCCACCGGCTCGTAAACCACGGCCAAAAGCTGTCGCTAAGGAGACTAAGTAATGAAAACTTACAGCCAAAAGCCAGCCGATGTCCAGCGTAAATGGTACCTTATGGACGCTTCGGAGGCCTCGTTAGGCCGCTTAGCCACCCGGGCTGCTAGCTTACTGCTTGGCAAGGGAAAGTCTACCGTCACTCCCCATACAGACGGCGGAGACTTCGTTGTTATAATCAATGCCGGTAAAGTTAAGGTTACCGGTGGTAAAGAGTTAAAAAAAGACTACTATCGTCATAGCGGTTTCCCAGGCGGCATTTACAAAAGGACATTAGCAGAGCAGCAGGCCCAAGATCCTACAAGAATCATCTATAAGGCTGTACGCGGCATGCTTCCGGACAATAAGCTAAGGCCCGGTCGCCTAGCCCGTCTAAAAATTTATACCGGCGAAGAGCATGGCCATACTCCTCAGCAGCCAAAGAAATTAAACCTGAAAGGTGTTAAGTAGTGGCTGAATCTAAATATTTTTACGGCTTAGGCCGACGTAAGAGCGCGACAGCCCGAGTGCGTCTGCACAGCGGCAAAGGCCAGATGAGCATAAACGGTAAGCCGGCTGCTGATTATTTTGGAAGCAGTAAGTCGCTGATGTCTGAAATTAACCGCGTTTATAGCGCGCTCGAACTTGACCCTGATAAATACGACGTATCAGTTAAAGTAGCCGGCGGCGGCCACGCCAGCCAGGCTGACGCGATTCGGCTCGGCATCGCCAAGTCGCTCGTCGAGCTGAATCAAGACTTTCGCAGTACGCTAAGGCGAGCTGAGATGCTCGGGCGTGACCCGCGTGAAAAAGAGCGCAAAAAGTTCGGCCTCAAGGGAGCACGCAAGAAGCGGCAGTTCACTAAACGTTAGGTTTGACTTTAAATTTCGCTAGCGTATATTAGCAAGTATGAACAAATTGATGGACGTTATAGCGAACTGGTTTAAACCCAGGCAGCTGGCGGCTCAATTTGTTCGAATAAAAAAATAGGTCCAAAGTACACACTAAGAAAAGGCCGCCAGCAATGGCGGCCTTTTCTTTTTAGGCTATAATTAAACCAATGCAAAAAGAGGTTGTTCTAACTGGGCTGAGGTCTAATGCCGAGTTCCATCTCGGTAATTATCTGGGAGCTATTTTACCGATGGTCGAACTGCAAAAAAAGCATGCCGGACAATACCAGCTGAACATGTTTATTCCTGACCTGCATAGCTTTACCACGCCCATTGACCACGGCAGTTTGTATGAGCAAACCCTTAAGAACCTCAAGGTCTTTGTCGCCGCCGGACTTGATATTGATCAGCCGGATACATTTATATATCGTCAAAGCTACATAGCAGCCCATTCCGAAATGACCTGGATACTCGACTGCTTTACTTATTTTGGAGAGCTGTCAAGGATGACAGAATTCAAGGAAAAGGGGGGACAAAATGAAACCGTCAGTGTCGGGCTGTTCAACTACCCTGTGCTGATGGCCGCCGATATCCTTCTATATGGCGCCAAGTGGGTTCCTGTGGGGGATGACCAGCGCCAGCACGTTGAATTTACGCGTGATTTGGCTATCCGCATGAATAATAAATTCGGTGAACTATTGGTAGTGCCGGAAGAAAACGCTAAGCAGACTGAATTTGCCGGCCGCAGCGAACCCGTTCGCATCCGTTCACTCCGAAACCCTGAGAAAAAAATGAGTAAGTCAGTCGATGACCCGGCTGGGACGATTATGCTGACAGACGATCCTAATGATGCCGCTCAGAAAATCATGAGCGCAGAGACAGATTCACTCAGTGCTATACCAAAAGGCCTGGATTGGGAAAAACAACCCGGAGTAAGTAATTTGCTACAAATCCTAGCAATTTTAAAGGATGACTGGAGCAATGTTTTTAATAAGTATCAAGGCAACACCAGCTACGCCGATCTTAAAAAAGAGACGGCCGTTGCTGTAAGTGAATTTTTGGCGAATTTCCAGGCTAAGATGTCGCTAGTGGATGAGCCGAAGCTGGTAAGCAGGCTCGAGGCCGACGAAAATGCCATGTCGGAAGCCGCAAATGCTACGCTTCTAAAGGTCCAAAAGGCTGTCGGACTGCGGCCGACATAAAGTAGAATAGAACTGATGAGGAGTTTAAAAGCCGCAAAGGCTGATATTGGCATGCGGGCTGATGTTTTCATGGCAAAGTACTACCCTGAATTCAGCCGTTCCTCACTTGACGGTCTGTTTGACGGTGGACTCGTAATATTGAATTCAAAACCTGTTAAAAACGCCTACAAAATCAGGCAGGGCGACACTTTTAATGTGAATGACGATATCTTATTCGTGCAGCCCGAAGCAATTGAGTTACCAGTTATTTATGAGAATGATGATGTAGTAGTGATAGATAAACCTGCCGGAACCTTAACTCACGCCAAAGGCGCCTTAAATAACGAAGCTACTGTGGCTAGTTTTATCCAGCCTAAGCTAGACAAAGATATGCCAAAATCAAACCGGGCGGGAATTGTCCATAGGTTAGACCGGATGACTAGCGGAGTGATTATAACTGCTAAGAATGCTGCTGCATTGAAATGGCTGCAAAAACAGTTCTCAAGCCGAAAAACCAAAAAAAACTACGCTGCGATTGTAGAAGGAGAGTTAGAGCCACCCGAAGCCGTGATAAACGCGCCGATTGCCCGTAATCCGCGCAACCCGCAAACTTTCGCTGTATATCCTAGCGGCAAACCAGCCCAAACCGAATACAAAGCAACTAAAGTTTTTAGTAAAAACGGCGATATGTACACTTTACTTGACTTAAAGCCGCTCACCGGACGGACCCACCAGCTGAGGGTCCACTTAGCCTATATAAAACATCCAATCGTCGGTGACGCAGTTTATGGTCGGGCGGCCGAACATCTTTACCTGCATGCCAAAAAACTGGAGCTTACACTCCCTAACGGTGAACGCAAAGTTTTTAGCTCAACCGAACCCGCCTACTTTAAGGAGTTTCAGCGAAATGTTTGACGACTTGCTGCTGCACCCAACTACCAAAAAGCAACTGCTAGCTTTTGCCGGCCGGCCGGGCCATGGGCTGTTAATAGCCGGGCCGGCCGGCTCGGGTAAGAAATTTATAGCTAACCGTCTTTCTGCTGTATTGCTAGGTTTGGAGCCGGACCGTTTAGCGCTCCATCCGCAATATTCGGTTATTTCAAAACCAGACGATAAATCGGAGATCCCTATTGATAGCGCCCGCCGTCTTATCAATAAGCTCAGTCTGAAGGCGGGGGGCGGGGGCTCAGCCATAAACCGTGTCGCTGTTATTGAAGACGCTGATTTATTAAGCGGTGAGGCTCAAAATGCTCTGCTGAAATTACTGGAAGAGCCGCCGGACCGTACAGTACTGATCCTGACCTCCAGCTGGCCGCAAAATATACTGCCAACCGTTAACTCAAGACTGCAAGCATTAAATATAGTCCCGGTCAGCCTCGAACAGAGTGACAGATTTTTCAACCAATATAATTCCCATGAAGTCGACAGCGCCTGGCGGCTTAGCCGTGGCGCACCAGGTTTATTGTCGGCATTGCTAAAACAGGGCAGTGACCACAGCATGAAACAGGCCGTTGAAGACGCTAAGAAAGTATTATCGCTCAAAGGATATGAACGGTTGGGTTTTATGCAGATGGCCGCTAAAGACAAGCTGAGGTTTGCGAAGTTGTTAGATGGACTTTCGAGAGTCTTGGCGGTACTACAGCAAGCTAATATTACAAATCCGAATGTGGCTGCTAAAATATTAACTTCGCGCAAAGCTGTCTTGGCCACTCAGGAGGCGCTCGAAAAAAACACCAACCTGCGTCTGGCGGCTCTCAATCTCGCTCTCAGTATGCCTCTTTAGCTAACTCTGATATAATTACAGCCGATGTACGCTTTGGTACTGCTCCTGTTTTTGGCTTATTTAGTGTTCAGGCACAGCCGGGATGACGAGCTGGAAATGGTTATAATCCCTCGCCGGGTTGGCGACCGTCTGACTCGATTATGGGAAATTGCCCATCATGGCATGCGCGAAAACCGCTTATTACGTGCTGAGAAAGCCTTGCTGACGATTCTCAAAATAGACGAGAAAAACGCTGCTGCCTACAACCGCTTAGGTATTCTTTACGCCAAGCAGAGAGAATATAAAGATGCTATCGATTGTTTTGAAATTGCCAGCAGTATCGAACCCAGTGCATCAAGTTTCCATAACTTAGGGCTGATTTATTACGAAACAGAGAACTATGAAAAAGCTGCCACTGCCTTCGAGGAGGCGATTAAACTAGAGGATAACCTGGCGGCCCGCCATATTGCGTATGCCAAAGTCCAGGAAAAACTTGGTAACGATAAGCTGATGCTGCAGGAGCTGGAAAAAGCTGTAGAGCTTGAATTAACTAAAGAGTCTCTTTCACTTCTGAGCCGGGCTTATCAGTCGCAGGGCATGAACAGAGAAGCAGCCGCAATCCAGCGCAAACTCGATAAGCTGGCTTTGCCCACCGGTACACCCAAGCGTGTCCTGCGCCCCAAACGGGTTGTGATTTGACCCCTGTTTTGCTAGACTTTTAGAGGTTATTTAAGCCACCTTAGCTCAGCTGGCTAGAGCAACGGTTTTGTAAACCGTGGGTCATCGGTTCGAGTCCGATAGGTGGCTCCATATCGAAACGCTGGGATACTCAAGCGGCCAACGAGGGCTGACTGTAAATCAGCTGGCATTAGCCTACGGGGGTTCGAATCCCTCTCCCAGCACCATTATTATGGAATATAAACTACTTAAGATTATTAACGAATCGCAGCGGATATTTATTACCTCTCATATTTCACCTGATCCGGATGCCATAACTTCGGTTTTGCTGCTAGGCGCTACGCTGCGTAAAAGTTATCCCGATAAACAAGTCGAGACGGTTTTAGATGAAGAGCCAACCACAGACATACAAATGCTTGGCGGCTACAATAACATCGCATTCGGTTCAGCATATGATCAGTTGGTCCGGCTGAAACCTGATCTGTTCATCATGCTCGATGTGGCGAACTTTAGCCGAATTTCGCGCGATGAAGGCCCAAGAATCAAGTCTTTTATCAAAGATGTGGATGCTAAGACTGTCATTATCGATCATCATGAGGAAACCGGCCGTGATGACGCTGACCTATATATAAACGAACATCTACCGGCGACCGTCCAGCAGGTGTACAAAACAGCATTTACGGGCTTAAAGCTCAGCAAACCGGACGGCTATGCCGAGACAACAATGCTGGGAATCCTATCCGACACCAATAGATTCAAGTACCAAAACCCGCACCACAGGGAGACTTTTGAGCTGGTGAGCGATTTAATAGATGCGGGCGCCCGGATTGAAAAACTCGAATACGCTGCTGAGCGCTACAGCCGGGATGATCTAGCGGTTTTGGCTGAGTTCCTTAAAAATATAAAGGAAGACCCCCTGGGCTATACATACAGCTACCTTAACGACGACTTTATCAACCAACGGCGTGCAGACAGTCGGCCATTCTCGGCCATAAAAAATGGCTCCGACTTGTTTGTAAACAACTATATACGTAATGTTGGCGACAGCCTCTGGGGCTTTAGCCTCTATAAGGAGTACCTTTCTGGCGAAAATATGTACTCGGCGAGATTAAGGGCAGTGGAGGGCAGCGGCGACATGTCCCAGCTGGCGGCTAAACTTGGCGGTGGTGGCCATAAAGGCGCGGCTGGCGCCAAATTTGAAGCCAGCAATTTACAGGCGGCTCTGCGAAAAGTTCAGGATGCTATCCGCCAATCCGCTTAGACTTTCCGCTTTCTTTCGGCTTTTAGTAAAATGTCTTAGGTATATACGCCGTGATAGCTCAGTGGTAGAGCACCTCCATGGTAAGGAGGGGGTCCGGGGTTCAAGTCCCCGTCACGGCTCCACTTTATAACAGATGCGCTATATATAGCGGTTTAGCTTAACGGCGAAACCATATTTTGTGAGAAAAAATACACAAACCTCGTGAGCTAAAATACAGCCAACTTGATATGGTTGGTATTAAATAGGCATATGCTTGATTAGCCCGGACCAACTTAGGCATCAAGCGTGAAGGCTGCGGGATGTGGAGACGCAGCCTTCTTTATTTGAGCTGATACATCTGTTATAATAGCCGAGAAGGTTATTTTTTTATGGCTAAAAAAGGCGAAAAGCGAAAGATTATCGGACTAACCTGCGATGCCTGCAAGCAGCGCCATTATTACACGTCCAAAAACACTATGAATACCCCTGACCGGGTAGAACTTAAGAAGTACTGTCCTGTAAAACGTGTCATGGCAAAACAAACAGAGACTAAAAAAAGTCTTGGCCGAAACGAAGTAAAGCCGCGTCGTTAAACAAGACCGCTGAGCTTATACAACCGCTTTTAAGGTATAATTTAGCTTGTCAGACTAGTGTTGTGCCGATAAAGGGGAGTAGCTCAGCTGGTAGAGTAGCGGTCTCCAAAACCGTTGGTCGCAGGTTCGAATCCTGTCTCCCCTGCCATAATCACTTTTAAGAGAGGCCCTACCGGTGGTAGTATTGAGCTGACGCATGAGCAAAATCATCTTAAATAAACCAGTTTTGATTTGCCTTTATGGCTTTCCTGGTTCAGGCAAAAGCTATGTCGCCCGGAATCTGGCGGAAATCATGGAGATTGCCCACGTCAACTCCGACAGGATACGTAGCGAGCTTTTCCAGACACCACGGCACGATGCCCAAGAAAACGCTATCATAACCCACCTCATGGACTATATGAGCGAAGAGTTTTTGGGAGCCGGATTAAGTATTGTATATGACACTAACGCTTTGCGCACCGCGCAGAGACGCAAACTGCGAGAACTAGCCCGCAAACACAAGGCCGAATACATACTTATTTGGCTTCAGGTTGATGTCGACAGCGCTTTCGCACGGACCCAAGACCGCGACAGGCGGACAATGGACGATAAATTCGCTGCCCCGCAGACACGCGAAACATTCAACCGGCAGCTGGCTGGCATGCAGAACCCCGACGGCGAAGATTATATCGTTATAAGCGGCAAGCACACTTTTGCGACCCAAAAAAGTGCCATTATCAACCGGCTTTATCAGCGTGGTCTTATCATCAGCGGTGCGGTTCAGCACACGGTCGCAAAACCGGAGCTTGTCAACCTGATACCTAATCCGCGCTCCAACCGGCTCGATCCAAGCCGACGGAACATCACTATTAGTTAAATGGTCCAGAAAACGGTCTGGCTGCCAGAAATTGGCGAGTTAACGCTATCAAAAAGACGGGGGAACCGGAATATCCGTATAAGTATTTCGGCAGCTGGCCGCGTAAGGGTGGGTATACCTACCTGGCTGCCTTATTCGGCCGGTATAAGTTTTGCGCTAAGCCGCAAAAAGTGGCTGCTTGAGCATAAAGCCAAACATCAAATTTTACAGTTCCAAAATGGAGACCGAATTGGTAAATCATTCCGTCTGCGCTATCAGTACGATTCAGCTGCGGCAAAAACCTCAACCCGCGTCCTGGATACGGAAGTTATCGTTAAAAGCAATAAACATCTGTCTCATGATGCTGTCCAGGAAAAAACCAGATTGGCTGCCGAGAGAGCGCTTAAGAAAGAGGCCGAGAAGCTATTGCCGCCGCGCCTTCAAGAGCTGGCACGCCGGCACAACTTCAGGTACAGCTCCCTGAGAATTAAAAAAATGTCATCGCGCTGGGGCAGCTGCTCCAGCCGGCAAAATATTACCTTAAACTTTTTTTTGATGCAGCTGCCTTGGCAGTTAATAGATTATGTCCTGTTGCATGAGCTGGTCCATACTAAGCACCTGAATCATAGTGCCTCTTTTTGGCACGAATTCGAGTCAGTATACCCAGAAGCTAAGTCTCTGAGAAAAGAAGTAAACAGCTATAGGCCCGTCATTAACAGCGTTGGTTTAAATATGACATAATTGAGCTAATGTTAAGCAACGCACGTTTATTTCAGCAATCACAGAATCAGCTGGACCATAGCCGATTGATTACACTTATCAACAGTTTGACGGATGCTTTTTTGGCGGTAGACGAGAATGGGCTTATTGAGATGAGCAACAGCGTCGCACTGAGTCTGCTAGACACTAATTCGCTTAACGGCAAAAGTATCAGTGATGCAATGCCGGTATTCGATTCGGAGGGCGTGGCGCAGAATGTGCTAGAGCTGACTAAAAAGGCCGGTAACAGCCTCATCAGCCGTGGACTAAAAATAAAATATGCCGATGGCAAAACCATAAATATTTACCTAAATTCAGCCTCAGTCAGATCGGTATACGGAGGTAGTGATAAAGCTGGCTACGTACTTCTCTTCCGTGACATCACCAAAGAGAAAATCGAAGAAGACGAGCGTGATGAATTCATCAGCGTCGCGAGCCATGAGCTGCGTAATCCGGTGGCAATTGCCGAAGGCGGACTCAGCAACGCTATCTTATTGGCCCAAAAGTCTCAAGTTGATGATACTGTACTGCAAACCCTTAAATCCGCCCACGAACAAATTATTTTCCTTAGCGGCCTGATAAACGATCTGTCGATGATTTCAAGGGCCGACCATGAAAAATTTGTTAAATCAGCCGCCGAGTTCGACCCCGCGGAGATACTAAAGGCCCTCCAAGAAGATTTCTCAGCTCAGGCCCAAAAAAAAGGCTTGCGGATTGAAGTAAGCTCAGGCATGCTGCCAAAAGTTTTTGGAAGTCAGCTCTACACCAGAGAAATTATGCAGAATTTCGTCACTAACGCCCTGAAGTATACGGAAAAAGGCTCCATCATCCTGGGCGGTACGTCCTCTGGGGATGGAGTAGACCTGAGCGTTACTGACACCGGTTTTGGTATCGACCCGCAGGAGCAAAAAAAACTGTTTACTAAATTTTTCAGGAGTGACGACTCGAGAGTTCGGAGCGTCAATGGCACAGGCCTGGGACTGTATGTCTCGCTTAAGCTAGCCAATCTGATGGGCGGCAAATTAAGTCTGAGTAGCGAGCTGAACAAGGGCAGTACTTTTACGCTTCATTTGCCGACAGTGAAGGCCGCCAAGACTATTGCATAACCTGTTAAATTGCGCTAGTATTGACATCAGAAGGCCTACAATATGTAGGCTTTTATAGTGGGAAAGTGAGAATACTTGGCAGAGCAATCATCGGGCCGAAAAAAGGCACGGATTAGAAAAAGTGCCCCGACAGTTAGGGAGCGCGTTGAAGCGGCGTCCGCTGAGCGCGAAGAAAAAAAACCGGGGCGGTTGCGCCAGGTAACCACCAAAGTAGCTGCCCCTGCCAAAAAACTTCGCCTGAAAGACAGACGGGCAACTAAAACACTGACTAAACCACTCCGTCCGGTAGGCCGAGCCTTACGCTGGCTGGTACCTAAGTACTTGATTAATGCCTGGCGCGAAGTCCGGCAGGTCGTCTGGCCGAACCGCCGCGACACCTGGCGTCTAACCTTAGCGGTATTCATCTTCGCCATCGTTTTTGGAGCATTAGTCGCCGGAGTCGACAAGGGGTTAGACGAAGTATTTAAAAAACTAGTACTTAAATAGGATTTTATGAGTAAACGATACGATTCAACCAAACAGTGGTACGCCATCCACACCTATAGTGGCTATGAGGAAAAGGTCGCTGAGAGCATCCGGCAGCGGGCGGAATCGCTAGATATGGGAGATAAGATCTTCCAGGTGTTGGTACCCAAAGAAAAGATGATTGAAATCAAGAACGGCAAAAGAAAGATTGTTGAGAAAAGAATTTTCCAGGGTTATGTCCTGGTCGAAATGAAGCTAAGCGAAGACGCTTGGTATATCGTCCGTAACACACCCAATGTAACCGGCTTTGTCGGCACAGGTACGGAACCTACCCCTGTTTCAGAAGACGAAATCAAAAAAATTATGAAGCGGATGGGCCGCGAAGAGCCTAAACATAAATTTGATTACCAGGTTGGCGAAGTTGTTAATATAGTCGACGGCCCCTTTAAAGGCTTTGATGGCGCAATTAATGAAATCGATGCCCAAAAGGGTAAGCTGAAAGTGCTGGTCAATATGTTCGGACGGGAAACTCCAGTCGAACTTGATGGTTTACAGGTCAAAAGGGTTTAGGATTTAAAATGGCAGAAGCAAAGAAAATTAACGCAA
>DASSFC010000015.1:0-15090 GCA_035694865.1 Saccharimonadales bacterium (SeqCode)
ACCGTCATCGAAATCAGCATCTTACTTTTTTGGATAATCTACGCTGCCGAACTTCTGAAGTGGCGCGCAGACCGCTGAGCTAAACAACTAAAAAGGAGGGCCTATGTACGAATTGCCTAAGTTAGGCTATGCCTTTGATGCGCTCGAACCCCATATCGATTCAAAGACCATGGAAATCCACTACACCAAGCACCATCAAACATATGTTGATAAACTGAACGAAGCTATCAAAAAAATGGGCAACGAAGAAAAGGCCAGTCGGAATGATATGGGATACCTCATTGATTTGTTGTCAGATTTAGAGTCGGTTCCTGAAGATGTCCGAACTCTTATCCGTAACAACGGCGGCGGCCATGCTAATCACAGTTTTTTTTGGACTATAATGTCGCCGGATGGCGGCGGTGAGCCGCAGGGACAGCTAGCCGAAGCCCTTAACACGACGTTTGGCAGTACCGCCGATTTTAAGTCCAAGTTCAAAGAGGCCGCTATCGGACGGTTCGGCAGTGGCTGGGCCTGGCTTTGCTATCAAGACGGTAAGCTGCACGTTTGCAGTACCCCCAATCAGGACAGTACCATCATGGAAGACAAATCGCATGCTCCAATTTTAGGTTTGGACGTTTGGGAACACGCCTATTACCTTAAATACCAAAACCGCCGGCCCGATTACGTCGATGCCTGGTGGAGCGTAGTGGACTGGCGTCAAGCCGAAAAATACTTCGGAATGCTAACCTAATATATTTACAGCCCGGGCTGTTACCAAAACGACGGTCAAAAGAGCAATTAATGCCTGTACGCTCATCAAGGCTTTTGTAAAGTGAGTCAGCGGCATCGTATCGGTTGGGCTAAAGGCTGTCGAGTTGGTAAGTGAGGTATATAGGTAATCAAAATAGGTGGGTTCCCAGCCCTGGATATGCTTAAGCTGTGATTCCATTTGCGGAAAGTCGAATTGCGGATTGGCATCATGTTTTTTAAGCCCGGTCAGACCAGGACTGTCGATTTCCCAGTACCATAAGCTGAAAGCGATTATATTGGTAATAAAAATTGCAAACGCAGCCGTAACCAAGGCTTTTCCGCCTACATTGCTGCCGTTTAGCAGGCCGTTGATAACCAGCCAAAGTGAAGTTATATTAGCAAACGAAATCACACCTATTAAGAGCACTGCAATTGTTCGGTTAAAACCCTTGTAGCTGACATGGCGCTTAGGCGCGGTTATGCCGATGCTGGCAATCAAGATTAGTTCAATAACGGCTATGGTCCAGCGGCTGCCCACTCGCAGCTGGTGGGGCAGAGTGAACTGGAGTATGACCGCCAGCAAAAAAACCAGCTGGGCGTGCCATAATTCGCGGCGTCCGATCGGATGCATCATAATCTGAGCATAATTATATGCCTGTTTGGCAAAAACTGCCGCAATTGTTAAAATAACAGGGGTAAAATTGATGGCGAGTGGCCAAGCGGTAAGGCGCCTGACTCTGGATCAGGAGATCGTAGGTTCGAATCCTACCTCGCCAGCCAAGATATCTATCGTTTTCTTACGAATGCCAAATAAAATGCTGCGTACACTATAACGATTACGATGTTTGCAATCAGCCGCCCGCGGAACTTGTGCCTAAAGAAAAGTATATCCACGATAACGACAGTGGCTATCATCGCCAAAATGTAAATTATCGTAGCCGGGTTTTTACCCATTCTTCTACTGGCCCATATTGTCGCCGATGTTCATGTTCCAGTCGATACCGAATTTATCGGTCAGCATACCAAAGGTGTCACCCCAGAACTGCTTGGCGAGCGGCATTTTAACTTTGCCGCCATCGGCTAATTTTTCCCAAATTTCTTTCATCTGTGCTTCGTCCGTCCCGCCTAAACTAAGCTCGACTTTCGCGGAATGGTCGCTGGCCATCTGGCTGTCGCTGGCCATCAAATTAACCGGTCCTTTTAAGCTGGCGTGCATAATTTCGCCGTAGCGTGATTCGTCGATTTTCATCTGTTCCAGCACATCTTTCGGCGATTGACCCAACGTGCTCATAGTCAGCTCACCGCCAAACACGTCTTTATAAAACTCCATCGCCTGTTTGGCGTTGCCTTTGAAAAATATGTACGGCTCTAAACTAATCTCCGCCATAAAACCTCCTGATTTACCTCTAAATTATATCAGTTCAAGCGCTCCGTTAACTCTATATTCACTGTGTCGCCGGCCTTTTTACCGATGGCATTTTGCAAATCCGTTTTGACTGGCAGACGGTGAGTACCATCACCCTGGGCCATGAACGAACTCCGGAAAGGCTTACCGTCTACTTTACCTTTGATTTTTACCAATCCCCGCGTGCCGAAATATTTGGCAGCTCCTGGCCAAATAACACAGGTCCAAGCGCCTTTATTATCGCTTTTTTGTAGTTTGGCGGTGAATTTCTTGTCGAGTTTGCTCATGATTTCACGGCTTTTTCGAGTTCGGCGATATCGAATTTGGTCATTTGCATGAAGCAAGCAGTTACCCTATTTACCACAGCCGGATCCGGATCGCTTAACAGCTTGGGCAAAATGGTCGGTACGATTTGCCAGGTGATGCCGAATTTATCCTGCGTCCAGCCGCACTGGTTGGGCTTACCACCCTCGGTCAAAGCCGCCCAGTATTTATCGATTTCTTCCTGTGTATCACAGCTGACGACAAAGCTGACTGGTCCGGGCTGGCTGAGGAAGGCATCGTTCTTGCCGCCGTTTAAAAACGTAAATTTCATACCGCTAAGTTCCAGGTCCACGGTCATCACTGCGCCGGCGCCTTGCGGCGAGACATGGTCGGCCGCTTTTGGGTAGCGCACAATTTTATTGATTTTTGAATCTGGAAACAGGGCTACATAATAGTTTGCTGCCTCTTCTGCCTGGTTATCAAACCAGAAAAACGGAATTATCTTCTGCTGCATAAAACCTCCTAGTTGAATCTATTATCTCATTATTCGGCGGCGTTGCGGGGCTTGCCGCGTTTGAACATCACTAGGTTGTAGCCATCAGGATCGTTGAGGACGAAATTCCGGAAACCGCCCGGGAAATCTTGCGGCCCACTGGCCGGCTTTAATCCTTTGTCCAAAACTCTTTTGTAGAATTCATCTACGTCACCGACGCTGATATTGATGCAGATACCTTTGCCCTTCGGTACGTCACTCTTGTTTTTTTCGGCCACGAAATCCAGAGAGAACCAGTTCATCCTGGCTAAAAGATAGTCTTTTTCATGCTTTTCTATCTTAAAGCCCAGCGTCTTGTAGAACTCGGCCGTCTTGTCGATATCTTTGACAAAGAACGTTAGGCCGGAAACGCTTTTTAAATCCATATTTACTCCTTATTCGGCTAAGATTTTAGTAAGTTTATCGAACTGCTGGTTGTAGCCATATTCCATGCCCTGCACGGCCGCGCCGGCTTTTGGCCCGGCTTTATGTAGGGTGGCTTTTAGGTTGATTTTGGTCTTGCCGTTTACTTCTGCCAAATCCAACACCTGAGTAGTTTCGATAGTGGTATCTTGCTCGTCGCCTTCGGTCCAGGCCTTGGCCTCGTAAACCAGCTTTTTATTGGGGTCTAACTCGGTGAATTTGGCTTCCATAGGCCAGCGGGTGCCGGCGTATTCTCCCATGGCCTCGGTAGCTTCCATAACGATATAAAAGCGGCCGCCAACCCGCGGGTCTATTTCACACTCCGGAATATTGACATTGTCCGGCCCCCACCACTTTTTAACTTTTTCTGCATCGGTCCAAGCATCCCAGACCTTATCGACCGGCGCGTCATAGATACGCTCGAATGTTACTACTTTTTCTTCTGACATCTTATTTCTCCTTTACGTAATTATTTAAATTATCCAATGTGAAGCTCCAGCCATTCTCGGCCATCTTGCGCGACTTCTCATTATTCATTCCATCTGGCAGTTCGCCACCGACAGTAATTTCTGTCTTGCCATTTAAATCTTTAAAACCGATATTACTGATGCCGCCGACTCCATCCGGCAGAAACTCCGGAAGTGAATAATCTAAAATATCAATCATTAGAAGGTTCGGTTCATCTATTTTTACGTAGGTCCACGTGTACTCGCCGGCCGCGCCGGGGAATTTAAGCCGAACTTTGCCGCCTACTTTTACATCGAACTGGATGACTTCGGTAGGTAAGCCAGGCTTGGCGATGAACCAGTGCTTGATAGCGTTCGGATTGGTCCAAGCCCGCCACACCCGCTCTATTGGCGCGTTTATAACCCGGCTGACTGTGACCGTCCTATCTATCATTATTATCGCTTTCGTTTAAATATTGCTCTAATGAATCCAGCCGGGCTTCCCAGGCCTCCTTATATTGATCCAAGTAGTCACTGGCCTCCTGCAGGGTATCGGCTCGCGCCCGTACGAACTGCCTACGGCCGACGCGGTGCTTGATGATCAATCCGGCTTTTTCCAACACCATTAAATGTTTTGATATAGCCGCAAAGCCCAGGTTATAACGCCCGGCAATTTGGCTGATAGTTAGCTGCCGCGATGAAACTCTGCTTAGGATATCCCGGCGAGTAGGATCAGCTAAGGCTCCAAATACTGAATCAAGTGAGTAAGTATATTCAACCATATGGTTGAATAATAATTCATATTTATATGTAGGTCAAGTTAAAAATTATTATGCCTGCAGACTTTTGCGGCGGGTATAGACAAAATGCCCCAAAGCGCTCACGAATGAAATTAGCCCGCCGATGCCGATAATATTCCCGGGACCAGTGTTGGGCAGAGTTGTATTGGCGGATTCGACTTCAGGTGGTGTTACTGTCACCGTCTGGGTTTGTGTTTGGGTTTGGACAGGCGGAGGAGTGGTCTGCTGGACCGGAGGAGCCAGTGTTTTTGGCTTAGCTGTAGGCGTTGCTTTTACCGGGTTGCCGCAGCTGGCGATAACCGCATAGGCAAAGCGCCCGTTATGCATTACCACATAAGCCGGCAAAGAAGGTTGCCGGAATGAAACACTCGGCGGGCGCACGTAAAAAGTGGTCGTACCGCTGGTTACGCCAGTACTGCCGGTCATATTCTGGCGGCCGGCCGTCATGGCGTTAGTGGCAACGATTTTACCGTTAACTACCACATCATTATGGCGGGTAACACTGCCAGCTACCGCCTGGCCGTCAAAACCGTTTATATCGGCCTGGCTGATACCGAAATAAGAATAAATATGGTCAACTGACGAGTTTTGAAAATCCGATGCCATGTCTTTACTGCTGGTTAGCCCACAACGGATAACCGCATTAGAATCACAATCACCAGTGCCGCTGATTGTTATAGCGCCGGCCGGCCGGATACTCGCAGAAGCAACTACTATCGACAGCCCGATTACTAGGGCGGCTACACCTTTATTTATCATAAAGTCTCCTTTTCCACCCTTGATTTTGTCACTTAATGTTTTACTTTACTGCGAGATTATTTACAAGCCCTTTCTTGGCATTTATCGCCGTCCAAGCGTAACTGATATAATTGTTATCAGATGGAGAAAAGCATGGATACGCCTGAGCGTAAGGGCGTTGAGGGGTTAAGTAAGGCCGCCAAAAGCAACCGCACTATTTTGGTGGTGGCAACACTAGATATGAGCTGGCGCCTGGCAATCGCTGTGCTGGTGCCGATAATCGGCGGCTTTGAGCTTGATAAACATTTACATACCACGCCGGCCTTGACGATTGTAGGATTTATCGTTGCAATGGCCGGACTATTCTTTATACTAAAGCGCACATTGGAAGTTGCTGACAGTAAATTTAAAGCAGGCGCCCGCAAATGATAGGAAGACTTCTATCTAACTTCGCCGCTGGCGTGCCCGAAGTCCATATCGCGCCGCAGACAGTCCTGCACCTGGGGCCCATCGCCATCACAAATTCAGTCTTGTACGGCTGGATTTCAACCGTTATCTTAACAGCCTTTTTTATTATCGTGGCCAGGCGAATAACCGTGCACCCCAGGGGCGGATTTATCCAGTTTGTTGAAATTGTGGCTGATTTTATGTCCGAAACCGTCAAGGACGCCTTTTCTAACAAACAGCGCTCCTATAAGTATATCCTTTATTTTGTGACGGTCTTTTTCTTCTTGCTGGCAAATAATATTCTGGGCATTATCCCGGGTGTTGGTGAGTCGTTTACGTCTCACGGCAATGCCTTGTTGCGTCCAATGACAGCCGATTTTAACGCTACATTAGCGATGGCCGTCATAACCATGGGACTGGTTTATATCAGCTCGCTGCGTGAAGTCGGCCTTAAGGATTACCTGGGCCATTTCTTTATGGGCAGTATCAAAAATCCACTCTACTTATTCATAGGCATCATTGAGATGGTTACGGACATGGTCAGGGTGGTTTCGCTTAGCCTGCGTCTTTTCCTTAATATCGCTATAGTTGAAGCCATCGTGGTAGTGTTTGCCTATCTGGGACATTTCATCGCTCCGCTGACGGCGACGCCGTTTTACTTCTTAGATATTTTTGATGATATATTGCAGGCTTTTATCTTTGCTCTGCTGGGCATAATGTATCTGGCAACGGCGGTCAACCATGTCGATGAGCACCACCATGCCCAAAGCTTGACCGGCAATCCGCCGTCTGACACAATAGAAACTAGCTTAGAAGGTGCTGGAGGTTAACAGCTATTCTATCAAGCGTAAGCAGGTCTTTTCCGGATGCAGTTTGTTCGCTGAAGCGGCTGCCGGACGTTAAATCGTCGGACGCTGATAGCTCTAGCGAGCAAAATGCAAAAAAGCGGCAAAGCCAGCCTATTAGTAAATTAATAAGGAGTAATTAACAGATATGATCGCGCCTACGGATTTAATTACAATGGCGGCCACGACCAACGTCGACATCATCGGCAAAGGCCTGATGATTGGCGGCGGTTTTATCGGGCCCGGTATCGGCATGGGTATCGTCGGCGGCAGTTATATTCAGGCCACCGGCCGCAATCCAGAAGCCAACCTGCTGGGCCAGGCATTGGTTTTCATAGCCATCATCGAGCTTTATGCTCTGCTGGCTTTCGCGTCGGTCTTCATCATCAAATAGCGGCTCTCGGTTTGGAGGTGGACTAGAAGTAAATGACAAGCTTATTGGTACAATTCGGGGATAGTTCGTCCGGCATAGGGGCGTTGGGCGTTAATTTGTCTTCGTTTTTAATCCAGCTTGGTACGTTTATCATCGCCTTTTTGGTGCTAAGAAAGTGGGCTTTTAAACCTATCCTGGAAGTTTTGAACCGGCGGCGCGAAACCATCGAACAAGGTGTAGCCCTGGGTGAAAGAATGCAGAAAGAACAAGCCGAGCTGGAGCAAAAGGTAGCCAAAACTTTGCGTGATGCCAGGGTCCAAGCCGATAAAATCATTGCCGAGGCCGGTGAGCGCGGCCGCCAGGCCATGGCTGATGCCGAGGCAAAGGCTAAAGACAAAGCCGAAACTATAATCAACAGTGCCGAGGAGCGAATCGACCAGGATATCAAACTGGCCCGGACTAAGCTCGAAAAAGAATTATCAGGCCTGGTGGCCGATGCCGCCGAGACCATCATTGGCGAAAAAATCGACTCTAAAAAGGACGCCACACTTATTGACAGGGCGCTAAAGGGGCAGGCATGAGTGCGAAAAGGCGCGATTTAGTGCCGGTCCTTATTAAATTGTCGTCCAAGCTTCCGGCCAGTAAATTTTCAAAAGAGGTAGCCGGCTATTTATTAGATAATAACCTTACATCTGAGCTGGACAGCCTGACGAGGGATTTAATAAACTACCGGGCCCAAAACGGCATAGTTGAGCTAACCGCCGTCAGCGCCCACCCCCTTTCGGCCGAGGCTATCAAAGAAATCAACACCAAAGTTAAGCAGTTTTACCCCAATGCTAAACGGATAATTGTCAACCAGCGGATTGACCAGGACCAGATTGGCGGTGTTCGGCTGGAGCTGCCCGGCCAGCAGCTGGATTTATCGGTTCGTGGCAAACTCAACCAGTTTAAGCAGATGACAGCAGGTAATTAGATTATGGCGACAGATTTTGCAATCAAGGACTTATCAAGCGACATCCGGACCGCCATCGCCGAGCTTAAAAAGCGTCCAGAGATAGAGTCGGTCGGTATTGTTACCAGGGCTGCCGATGGTATCGTCTGGATTTACGGCTTAAGAAGCTGCGGCTACAGCGAAATGATTGAAATTGATTCGGTAGACGGTGGCAAAATCACCGCTTTCGCGCTTAATCTTGGCGAAGATGAAATCGGCGCCGTGCTTTTGGGCGAAGACGATAAGGTCGAAGCCGGCTCTAAAGCCCGCCTGACGGGCGAAGTCTTGTCCGTGCCGGTCGGGCCCGAACTGGTCGGGCGGGTAGTTAACCCGCTGGGTCAGCCCTTAGATGGCGGTGAACCTATTAAAACAAAGCAAACCTACCGGGTGGAGCGGCCAGCGCCAGGTGTTTTGGACCGCAAACACGTCCACGAACCGCTTATGACAGGCTTAACCGCGATTGATGCCCTGGTTCCGATTGGCCGCGGCCAGCGAGAACTGATTATCGGCGACCGCCAGACCGGCAAGACCGCTATCGCGGTCGACGCCATGATAAACCAGACCCGGTCAAAGTCCGGCGTTATTAATGTATACGTCGCCGTCGGCCAAAAACTATCAAAAATCGCCGCCCTGACTGAGCGCTTAAAGCGCGAAAAGGTGATGGACCAGACCATTATCATTGCCACCAGCCCGTCCGACCCGGCGGCCATGCTTTATATAGCACCGTACGCCGGCTGCGCCATGGGTGAGTATTTCCGTGATAACAAACAGCACGCACTTATTATTTATGACGATTTGTCCAAACACGCTGTAGCTTACCGGCAGATGTCGCTGCTGCTGCGCCGGCCGCCGGGCCGCGAGGCCTACCCCGGTGATGTTTTTTACCTACATTCTCGTTTGCTCGAGCGCTCAGCTAAGCTCAACGATAAACTGGGCGCCGGTTCGCTGACGGCTTTGCCGATTATCGAAACCCAGGCTGGCGACATCAGCGCCTATATTCCGACTAACGTCATCTCGATCACCGACGGCCAGATTTTCTTAGAAACCAACCTGTTTTATCAGGGTATTCGGCCGGCCATATCGGTCGGACTGAGTGTTTCGCGGGTCGGCGGCGATGCCCAGACGGCGGCCATCAAAACGGCCGCATCCGGCCTTAAGCTGAGCCTGGCCCAATTCCGTGAACTGGCCAGCTTCAGCCAATTTTCGACCGATTTAGACGATGAAACGCGGCATACTATCGAGCGCGGCCAACGTCTGACAGAAATCCTTAAACAGCATCAGTACACACCAAAAGCAATCTGGGAAATGTACTGCTCACTGGTAGCCGTGACTAGCGGCAGTTTCGACCATGTCCCGCTGGAAAAAATAAAACCGGCCGAAGACGCTCTGATGGCCGAACTCAAATCCAAGCACGCTAAATTGATTGATGCATTTAACAAGGGAGATAAACCGACCGACGAGCAAACTAAGCAAGTTACCAAAGTGGCCGAGTCTATTGCCAAGAGCTACCAGGCCGAATCAAAGCCTCAGCCAAAGCCGGCCGGAGGCACCAATGCCTAGCTTAATTACGTTAAGGCGCCGGATTGGTTCGATCCGCAACACCCGCCAGATTACCAAAGCCATGGAGCTGGTCAGCTCGTCTAAACTGCGCCGGGCCCAGGCAGCGGCGGTAACTAGCCGGGCTTACCGCCAGGCAGCCTATGATTTACTGGCCAGGCTTAACCAGGTAAAAGAGGTCGAGCGTCAGCCGTTATTTAAAAAACGCCCGGTCAAAACCCGGCTCTATCTGGCGGTAACCTCTAACAGCGGGCTGGCCGGGGCGTATAATGCTAACGTCTTAAAGATTTTGACCCAAGGCCTCAGCCGCGACCGGACAGACAAGGTAAAATCGAGCGTCATCGCTGTGGGCTCCAAAGCAGCCCAGTTCGTCCGGCGGATTGAAAACGTAGAGCTGGTCAGCTATTTTCCGGCGTTTGACGATGAATTGTCCGAACACGATATCGTTCCGCTGCTCAATACGGTTATCGAAAGCTACACATCGGAAGCAGCCGACGAGATATACCTGCTTTATACAGAATTTAAATCAAGCTTTACCCAGACAGCGACCAGTTTGATATTACTGCCTGCCGGATTGGCCGAAATGCCTCAAAACCAAGAGGCAGGGGCCGGCTATATGAACTTTGAACCGGACGTAGAAACAGTTATTCATAACGTCGGCGCGCGGCTTATCCAAGCCCAGATCTGGCAGGCCCTGCTGGAAAGTAAAGCCAGCGAACATGCCATGCGGGCGGTAGCCATGAAAAACGCATCTGATAATGCCGATGACCTCATCGGCGATTACACACTGGAGTACAACAGTACACGGCAAGGTCAGATTACTCAGGAGATAGCCGAGATTACCGGCGGGGCAGAGGCCATGGCCGGCTAAAAGGAAAAGCGGAGGATAAATTATGGCAGAGACTAAGACTAAGCAAAAGACCAGCAGCGGCACGATCAATCAGATTGTCGGAGTGGTGGTAGACGTTGAATTCCCAGTCGATGATTTGCCAGCGATTTACAATGCCCTGACAGTTCCGCTGGAGGACAGGCTATTGACCCTAGAAGTGGCCCAGCACCTCAGCGAATCAACTGTGCGGGCAATCGCCCTTGGTTCGACCGATGGTCTAAAGCGGGGAACCGAAGTCACCAACACTGGTGATGTAATTAGAATGCCAATCGGCGAGCAAACCTTGGGGCGGATGTTCAACGTGACCGGCCAGCCGATTGATGGCAAAGAAGATAAGTTTAGTGAGCGCTCGCCCATCCACAAAACGCCGCCGCCGCTGACTGACCAGTCCGGCAGCGTAGAGGTACTGGAGACAGGCATTAAAGTTATAGATTTAATTTGCCCGATGACAAAGGGCGGCAAAGCCGGCTTGTTCGGCGGCGCCGGTGTTGGCAAAACAGTGTTAATCCAGGAACTTATCAACAATATCGCTAAATTCCACAGCGGCTACAGCGTTTTTGCCGGCGTCGGTGAGCGGACACGCGAAGGTAATGACCTGTACGGCGAAATGACCGAATCAGGCGTTATTAAAAATACCTCGATGGTGTTCGGCCAGATGAACGAGCCGCCGGGCGCCCGCCTGCGGGTCGGTTTATCCGGACTAACTCTGGCCGAAGGTTTCCGCGACCAGGGCAAAGACACCCTGCTGTTTATCGACAATATTTTCCGTTTTACGCAGGCGGGCAGCGAAGTTTCGGCGTTACTCGGGCGTCTGCCTAGTGCCGTTGGTTACCAACCGACTCTCCAGCAGGAAATGGGTGCCCTGCAAGAGCGCATCACCAGCACCCGTGAGGGCTCAATTACATCGGTCCAGGCTGTATACGTGCCGGCCGACGACCTGACCGACCCGGCTCCGGCTACTACCTTCGCCCACTTAGACAGCACGATTACCCTCAGCCGCGCTTTAACTGAAATCGGGATTTATCCGGCCATCGATCCGCTGGATAGTACGTCCAACATTCTAGACCCTGAAGTGGTCGGCGAAGACCACTACAATGTCGCCCGCGAAGTCCAGCGAGTTCTCCAGCGCTATAAAGACCTGCAAGATATCATCGCTATGCTGGGTATGGAAGAGCTGTCAGAAGAAGATAAGCAGACGGTTAATCGGGCTCGCCGCATCCAGCGCTTCTTTTCCCAGCCTTTCTTTGTGGCCGAGCATTTTACTGGTAACGCCGGTAAGTATGTCAAAATTGCCGACACGGTCCAGGGCTTTAAAGAAATCCTGGAGGGCAAACACGATGATAAACCGGAAAGCGCTTTTTATATGAAGGGCGGCATCGCCGAAGTCAGCACCGCCAAGGGGAAGTAAATGCTGCACTTACAGTTAGTCACACTGAGCGGCACCAAATTTGACAGTGATGTCTACGAGGTCGTTTTGCCGACATTAGACGGTGAAATCGGTGTACTGCAAAACCACATGCCGTTAATCAGCGTAGCCACCGCAGGTGTCGTGGCGGTCAAGCGCAACCGGACCGACCCCAATAGTCAGCGTGAGCTGTTTGCTATCAGCGGCGGCGTAATAGAGATTGAGCATAACCAACTTAAAGTTATTGTCGATGAGGCGGACCACGCCGACAGTATTAATGAGGCAGAAGCTGAAGCCGCCCATGAGCGGGCCAAACAAATGGTCGCCGAAGCCAAAGACCAGGTCAGCTTAGAACATGCCCAGCAAATCGTCGACCGCAGTGTCGCCCGTCTGGAAGTCGCCAAACTAAAACGCCGCCACCAGCGTTAGTTAGCCTATGGCTGATAAACTGCCATCTACCGCAATCGTAATCTTTGGCGTCAGCGGAGATTTGTCGCGACGATACCTGCTGCCGGCCCTGGTAGAAATTTGCCAGAGCCGCGAAGTCAAAGCCCAGCTGAATATACTGGGCTTGAGCCGCCGCGAACTGCGCGCCAGTGACGTACTGTCCACAAAAGCCGCCGACTTGGCCAGCCGGTTTGAAACATTACAGATGGATTACACGCAGGCCGATGATTACAAAAAGTTAAAAACCAAGCTTAAGGAAGCGGCCTGCGAACAGGTCATTTTTTACTTCGCGGTTCCGCCCCAGGCAGTATTGCCGATTGTGCGCAACCTGGGAGCGAATAAAATGAACGGCGGCAAATTCCGTTTGCTGATGGAGAAGCCGTTCGGCACCGACTATGATTCAGCCAAGCAGTTAATCGATGAAATAAACCAACACTTCAAAGAATCACAGGTCTATCGAATCGACCATTACCTGGCAAAGGAGGCCGCCCAGAACATCGCTGTGTTTTTAGGCAGTAACGCTTTGTTCCGCGATGTCTGGAACAGCCAATTCATTGAAAAAATCGATATTGTCGCCGAAGAAGAAATCGGTGTGGCCAACCGGGCCGAATTTTGGGAGCAAACCGGCAGTTTGCGTGATTTTGTCCAGAGCCACCTGATGCAGCTGGCCGCCCTGGTGCTTATGAAACCATGCCCGGACGTATTTGACTTTTCGCAGGTCCAGTCGCGCCGGCTGGCGGCGCTTAGGCAATTAGAGCTGGCCGACGCCGGTGCGGCAATCAAAGCCCAGTACGAGGGCTACCGCCAAGAAGCCGCCAACCCCATATCAAAAGTCGAGACTTTTGTGTCACTTAAACTTAAATCAAACGACCCGGATTGGCAGGGGATACCAATAACCTTAACGACCGGCAAACGGCTTAAAACAAAGCAGACCGAAATAAGGGTATATTTTAAAAAGACTCAAGCCGCCCAAACTAACTTACTGCGCCTGCTTATCCAGCCAAAAGTCGGCGTCGAGCTTGAGCTGTGGGTTAAAAAACCCGGCTATGAACAGGAACTCCAAAAACTGCCGCTAGATTTTTCTTACCAGCAATATTTCGACAGATTGCCTGAGGCTTACGAGCAGGTGATCATCGACGCTATCCGCTCGCGCAATAACTTATTTGCATCGAGCGAAGAAGTCCTGGCCAGCTGGAAAATCCTCCAGCCGCTGCTTAGCAGCTGGGATGCACGCGAACCCATGCTGTATAAACCGGGCCAAACGGCCCAACAAGTCATCCATAATACTTAACAAGTTAAGTATTATTACAGATTCGGTTGTGCTATAATATAGCTAATGAGTGCTCCGGTAATAAGTGCCCGGAATGTTAAAAAATATTTCGGCGATATTAAAGCTGTCGACGACATCAGCTTCGAAGTCAAAGCTGGTGAGATTTTTGCGTTCCTTGGGCCGAATGGTGCCGGTAAGAGCACGACCATCAGTATGCTAACGACCATGCTGCGGCCGACCAGCGGCAAGCTGATACTTAACCACCACGACGTCACGAAAGAACAAGCCAATGCCCGCAAAAGTTTCGGCATTGTCTTCCAGGACCCGGCGCTAGAAGAAGAACTGACAGCTTATGAGAACATGGTTGTCCATGCTTATCTTTATAGTGTGCCAAAAAATGAACAGCATCCTCGTATCGAGGAGCTGATGCGGCTGGTCGATTTATGGAGCCGGAAGGACAGCTATGTAAAAACCTATTCCGGCGGCATGCGCCGCCGGCTGGAAATTGCCCGCGGCTTATTGCACCATCCCAAAATATTATTCCTGGATGAGCCGACCCTTGGCCTGGACACCCAAACCAGGAACCTGCTTTGGGATTATGTCCAAAAACTGCGTGATTCAGAGGGCATGACCATATTCTTTACAACTCATTACCTTGATGAAGCCGAAGAGGTAGCCGATAGGATAGCGATTATGGACCACGGCAAGATTATCGCCACGGGCACCAGCAAACAGCTTGCTAAAAAAACCGGCACTAAGACTTTAGAAGAAGCCTATCTCGAGCTAACTGGCCGTGAGGTCCGCGATGAAACCAGTCTAGCCAATAATGGTCTCAATGTCAGAACCGCTATGAGGAACCGTTAATGGACTTTGATGTCATTTACATTTTGTGGCTGCGGCAGATGAAACGCTATCTGCGCAGCCGCAGCCGGGTTATGGGTGCCATCGGCCAGCCATTGCTTTTTTTGCTGGCACTTGGATATGGCCTGGGTTCGGTCTACAAAAAAGCAGGACAGGGCAATTATTTAGAATTCTTAGTGCCCGGAATTATCATCCAGACGCTGCTGTTCAGCGGTGTATTTTGGGGTATCCAGATATTGTTCGATAAGCGCTTCGGATTCTTAAAAGAAATGCTAGTCGCGCCTGTCCCTAGAGTTAAAGTGTTGCTTGGCAGCGCGCTGGGCGGCTCAACCATTTCAGTGATCCAGGCGGTTTTCGTCTTTATAATTTCCGTCGGGCTAGGTTTCCGTGCTCACAACTGGTTCATGGTAATACCAGCTTTTATAATCTCCCTAGCACTAAGTGTTATGCTGACCAGCTTTGGTGCCGGCATCGCCAGCATGGTAGAAGATTTCCAGGGATTCCAGGGTATCAATAACTTTTTGATTTTTCCGTTGTTTTTCTTATCCAGCGCGCTTTATCCACTGACACATGTGCCGCAATGGTTAAGAATATTGAGCGAAGTAAATCCGCTTAGCTACACAGTCGATGCCCTTAGATATTGCCTCATCAACCAAACGCATTTC
>DASSFC010000016.1:0-4419 GCA_035694865.1 Saccharimonadales bacterium (SeqCode)
TGGAGCTGGCTGCCAAGTTCTACCAAAAGCAGCTGACCGCCAACAAGCCGGCCTACGATTACCTAGCCAACCAGCGCGGCTTTAATAAAGATACGATTATCACCTGGCGGCTGGGCTACGCGCCAAATACCGGCTCGGCCCTGACTAATTTTTTAACTAAACGAGGCTTTACGACCGACGATATGAAGCGGGCTGGCGTAATCTACCAACGCGCGACCCATTCGAGCGACATGTTCCGCGGCCGGATTATGATTCCGCTGGCTGATGCCCAAGGGCAAATCGTCGGTTTTACCGCCCGGCTGCTGGCCGTTGAACCAAATGCGCCTAAATATATCAATACGCCCCAGACAGTTACTTATGACAAAAGCCGGCAGGTCTTTGGATTGCACCTGGCCAAAGAGGCAATCCGTAAAGATGGTTTTGTGGTGGTGGCCGAAGGCAATCTAGACGTGATTTCCAGCTGGCAGGCCGGTGTTGCTAATGTAGTGGCCAGCGCCGGCACTGCCATGACCGAACAGCACCTTAAGACCCTCAAACGTTTTACCGGCGATATCCGTTTGAGTTTCGATGCAGACAGGGCCGGCATTGCCGCCGCCGAACGCATAATCCCGCTGGCCCAAGCAGCGGAGGTTAACTTAAAAATCATCAATATCAAAGAAGCTAAGGATCCGGATGAGCTCATCCGCAAAGATATCAATTTATGGCACAAAGCCATTGAGGGCGCACAATCGGCACCGGACTGGCTGATAGACCGTTATAAAAGTGAGGTCGATTTAAAGACCGCGGCCGGCAAAAAAGCCTTTACCGATGCTTTGCTGACTACCATCCGCCGGCTGCGCGACCCGATTGAACAAGAACATTACCTTAAAGAAATCGCCAGGCTGACTGATACCAGCCTTGAGGCTGTCCAGGCTAAATTCGTCAGGCGCCCGACTGTCCAGACTGTTCTTAAGCGGCCAAAACATAAGGATACGCCAATCGATAAAACCGAAATCGAATATAAACGGCTGCAAGACCACCTGCTGGCGATGCTTCTAATGCAGCCTAAAGCCCGCGAGCTGCTCAAAAACTGTAAACAGGAATTCTTTACTGATGGTCCGCAGCGTGAAATGTTTAAATTCATCAAGTCTAATCCGGATTTTAAAGGTGACCCAAAAATAGCCGAACAATTGCAGCCAATCGCTGATTATGTTAAAATTATAATGTTACAGTTTGAGGAATTATACGAGGATTTGCCGCTTTCTGATCTGTTAGAGCAGGCGGCCCAGCTCAAACACCGGCTAATTGACCGTTACGTCAAAATTCAAAAACAAAAACTTGTAATTGCCATGCAGGCCGCCAAGGACGATAATGAATTAAAATCGCTGGCCGCCAAAGCTGACCAATTGAACGAACTTATTAAAGTGTAGGGAGGAATAGTTAATTTATGCCGAGAAGAAAGCGAACTGATACAGTCGCCAAGCCATCTAAGACTTATGAAAAAGAAGTCCAGCAGCTGCTGGAGAAGGGTAAAAAAGACAACCAGCTCGAGCAGAGTGAGATTTTTGAGTTAATACCTGATACGCCAGCCAATATCGATGTCCTGGAGCAGCTTTATGTTGACATGGCGGACGAGGGAATTGAGCTTATCCCGCTCGAACAGCCGCGGCCGGAAGACATAGCCGAAGGCGATGAATGGGCGGTCGACCAGGAACCCGAAGAAACCGCCGTCGAAGACACTGCTTATATGGATGATATCGCCGACGACTCGGTCCGGCTTTATCTGCGCGAAATCGGCAAAATCCCCTTGTTAACAGCCGAGGAAGAACTGGCGCTGGCTAAAAAAGTCGTGTCCGGTGATAAGCGGGCAAAGGACCAGATGGCCGAGGCCAATATGCGCCTGGTTGTCTCAATTGCTAAGCGCTATGTTGGCCGAGGCCTCGATTTACTCGATTTAATCCAGGAGGGCAACACCGGCCTGCTGCGGGCGGTCGAAAAGTTCGACCCTGACCGCGGTTTTAAGTTCTCGACTTATGCCACCTGGTGGATCCGCCAAGCAATAACACGGGCCATCGCTGACCAGGCGCGCACAATCCGTATCCCTGTACACATGGTCGAGACAATCAATAAGCTGCTGCGCACCCAGCGGCGGCTCACCCAAGAATTAAACCGCGAGCCGACCAACGAGGAAATCGCCGCCGCTATGGAAATGGACGTCGACAAGGTAGAACACATCATGAAAATCAAGCAGGATATTTCCAGCCTGGATGCCAGTGTCCGTGACGACGAAGAAGACAGCGTATTAGGCGACTTTATCGAAGATGAAGACGCCAAAACACCTACCGAGTCAGCCTCTGAACAACTTTTAAAGGAGCAGGTTAAGCAAATCCTGGGCACTCTGACCGAGCGTGAACAAAAAATACTCAAACTGCGGTTTGGGCTGGAGGACGGCAAGAGCCATACGCTGGAGGAAGTCGGCCAGGAATTTTCTGTCACCCGAGAGCGTATCCGCCAGATAGAAGCCAAAGCCCTCGCCAAACTGCGCAAGCACAAAGACACCCGCCGCCTGCACGAATACCTGCAATAAGGTCAGCTATGAACGCAGAACCAGCTTATCCACACCCTCAAATCGAAGATTATTTTTATTCAGAAGATGAGGAGCTCAACCAGTTACATGATAAATGCGTAGCTGATAAATCCGCTGATGCAGACTCCCTGAGGGAACAACTGGCTAATATGGGACTGTCTGAAGAAGAAATCCTTAATTTCATGGTATCGCTAGAGGCGGCAGGTGTGGAACTTTCGGAGGGTCGGGTAGATGAGCTGCCACCATCAAACAAACCAGAGCCTTCTACGCCAAGCTCGCTAGATCCACTTCAACTTTTTATGGACCAGGCCGGAAAACACCCGCTTTTAACCGCAGTACAAGAAGTGGCTTTATCAAAGCGCATTGAGGATGGGGATCCTGAAGCTAAAGAAAAAATGATTAATTCTAATCTGCGCCTGGTTGTCTCAATTGCTAAACGTTATCGGGGTCATGATGTACCGTTTCTAGACCTTATCCAAGAGGGCGTAATCGGCCTTAACCGGGCTGCCGAAAAGTTCGACTGGCGTAAAGGCTATAAGTTTTCGACCTATGCAACTTGGTGGATACGCCAGGCCTGCCAGCGGGCGGTCGCGAATCAGTCTAAGACAATCCGCATCCCGGTCCACGTCCAGGAGCGCCGCATAAAACTCAATCGTGCCTCAGCCGAATTGCAGGCTAATCTGGGCCGTGAGGCGACGGACGAGGAACTGGCCGTAGCAACCAGACTCCAGCTCGAGCACGTTCAGGAAGCACGAAGTTTGGTCGAATCAATTTCACTGAACCAAGAACTCGACACCGATGGCAAAGCTGAGCTGGGCGATCTTTTTGCTGACCGGGAATCGCTTGATCCGCAGGAGGAGGCAGAAGACAGTCTACGCCAACAAGCAATTCGACGAGCCCTAGCCGGTTTACGTGAGCGGGAACGACAGATTTTGGAGTGGCGTTTTGGATTCGATGGGGAACCAAAGTCACTAGAAGAAGTTGGCAAGGCCTTAGGTTTGACCCGTGAAAGGGTGCGGCAATTAGAAGGCCAAGCCCTTGACAGACTAGCTCACGCGCCAGAGCTGCAGGGCATGGGAAATCCTAAAAAATAATGAAGCTGATTGGCATTGGCGGTACCAACGGCTCGGGCAAGGATACACTGGCGCAAATACTTGTTGAAGATTATGGCTGGGTTTTTGTGTCAGTTTCGGACATCTTACGCGAAGAACTCAAAAAAAGGGGCCTGCCAATTGAGCGTAAACATCTGCGGGCATTAAGCGCCGAATGGCGCCGGAAATACCACCATGGCCATGTAGTCGATCTTGCTGTCGAGAGGTTTAAAGATAAAAATAATCGTGCCGAAAAGCTGGTAGTATCTAGCTTGCGTAATCCCGGCGAAGCCGAGCGGATACACGAACTTGGCGGCCAAGTTGCGTGGGTCGATGCCGATTCTAAGCTGCGTTATAAACGGATTTATTCCCGCCAGCGCAGTACCGAGGACCAAAAAACTTTCGAGCAATTTTTGGCCGAGGAGCAGGAAGAAATGGAACATCATCAGGGCGACGAGGCCACATTGAGTCTAGCGGGAGTCAAGGCTAAGGCCGATATTTTTTTAACTAACGACTCGGACGATATTGAACAATTCAAACATGAGGTCAAAAAAGCGCTGAGTTTATAAAGCTTAAGCGGTCGCCTTCATAACAGAGGTAGAGTATACTGTTAAGCAGTGTCTGAGACGAAAAAATTAGCGATTATCGACGGCAAGTCGGTCTTTTACCGCGGCTATTACGCCTTACCGAATTTAAGTACGGCCGACGGCGTACCGACTGGGGGTGTTTTCGGTTTTGCCACCATGGCGCTCGAGCTTATTA
>DASSFC010000017.1:0-4875 GCA_035694865.1 Saccharimonadales bacterium (SeqCode)
GGCATAATCGGCTGGGCGGCCTTTGCGGCACCGCATAAGCCAGGTAGTGGAGGTGGCTCTGGAACAATAAGCCTTGTAATGGTAACTGACCAAAATGGAGATGGGTTGCCGAATTATAACGATGTCGTAACATTTGCTGTATCAACCTCGAGTACAACTCAGCCATATGTAACTGTAAAATGCTCTCAAAATGGCAATTTGGTCTATCAGCAGTCGAGCGGAATCTTTGCGACCTCGCTAAATCAAAACTTTACTCTTGGTAAGACGACGGCCTGGCAAGGCGGGGCGGCTGACTGCACAGCGACTCTTCAGAATTGGGACAACTTCGCCAAACGCGGAACTAAAGGCATCATTGATATTACTTCGATAACATTCCACGTAAACGCATAAAAAGGAGTAAAGAATGGCCAAACGTAAATCACTCAAACAGCAAACATTTTCAACTAAACAGATGGTGGTGACAGCTCTAATCTTTGGTTTAGTCGGAGGAGTCGTTGGCTGGGCGGCGTTTGCGGCGCCGCATAAGGGCGGCGGCACGACCTACACCGGTAGTTTTGTCGGTACTAATCCTATTTTAGTAACTGATAATAATGGTGACGGACAGCTTAACTATGGTGATACCATTACCTATAATGTTACCTCTAATGCGACCTACTACTATGTCGCCCAAGTCTGCACGCAGAACGGTACGGTTGTTAATCGGCAAACAACCGGTTTTTATGTCGGCTGGCCCTGGTCGCAGGATTACAAGCTTAACTCGACGGCTTGGACAGGCGGCGCGGCTGACTGCACAGCAACACTGGAATATCAGTCCTCGACAAAAAGAACGACAACCTATGTTCCCATAACTTCGATAACATTCCACGTAAACGCCTAAGGGGAATAATATGGCAAGGAAACAAAGTTACCTAAGGAGAAAAAAGACATTTTCGGGCGCTCAAGTGTTGCTATTTACTTTGGCGTTCGCAGCAGTAGGCGCAGTCGCCATCTGGCAAAGTTTTGCGGCACCGGCTAACGGAGGACCGTCACATTCATCGTCCTCCAGCTGCAGTATTTCCCCAAATCAAGTGGTTCTTGACCAGATATGGACGGTAAGCGCGCTTGGTCTGCCGAGTTCGGGCGTTAACCAGATAATCACCTTCCCTGACGGTGCGCAATCAACTGGGCCGATAACGGTTAGTTCAAACGGGACTTACACTACAACTGGCAACTCTAATATGTCTGCAACCTGGGGCTTTATAGCACCCGAGCAAAAAGGTACCTATAACTACCAGTATGTTGGCAAAATTAAGTGGCCGGCCGGCAGTTTCACGAAACTCTACGCATCGTGTAATGTAACTGTCCAATAGAAGTAGATCCAAATGGCTAAGCGGAAATCACTAAAAACACAAAAATTTTCCAGAGTGCAAATGCTAGTTGCATCCCTTATTTTCGGAGTCGTCGGCGGAGTCGTCGGCTGGGCGGCGTTTGCGGCGCCACATAAACCAAGCGGGGGGACCAGCACTATAACGGGCCCGATTATGGTCACTGACATCAATGGTGATGGTTTGCCTAATTGGAACGACACAGTATCATTCAACGTCTCAACCACAGCTACTTCGCAACCATATGTAAACCTGGTGTGCTCCGGAACTAACGTTGGCTACAACAGCTGGAAGGGTGTTTTCCCGGGGTCACTAGACACTAATTGGAACTTTACCCTTAGCTCGGGCGGCTGGACAGGCGGTCCGGCGGACTGCACCGCTACACTTGGAATGTATACCAAACATGGCTTTTCGAAGCTGACAACTACCAGTTTCCACGTAAACGCCTAGAGGCAACCTCTTGCTTACTCTGAGATAGCTTTTACTTTGACTTTGATGAGCCGGATGGCTTCGGGCGACAGGGCTTTGCTTATTTTTGGCGTGACTTTTTTAACAGTCGCCGGCACTGGTTCGGCTATTTTTACGGCGATTTTCTTAACTCTTTTTTCTGGCGCCGGATCAACACAGCTTATGGCATGACGGACTATTTGGCGGGCGATATTAACGTTGCTAATCTTTTCGATAATAAAGCCCGGGCTGCTGTTTACCTCTATAACCAGTCGTTTTTTGCCGGAGGGGATAATGTCTACGCCGGCGACGCTGAGACCGACTGCCCTGGCGGCCCGCTCGGCCAGGCCGATTTCGTATTCGCTTGGCTGGTAAGGTGAGCCGACGCCGCCCAACGAGATATTAGCCCTGATTTCGTCACGCCGGCCGGCCTCTCGTTTCATAGCGCCGACAAATTTACCGCCGATAACAATCAACCTCAGGTCGACATATTTATCTTTTTTGGTCGGTTCGACAAACTGCTGCAGCAGGATGGGAATACGGTTGGCCAAAAAACCGTCAATTATGGCAAAGGCTTCGCCGCGGGTATTTGCAGGCACGACGCCTTTGCCATGGGTGCCAAGGATTGTCTTAACAACCAGGCGCCGATTTATATTTGGCTCGACGGTTTTTAAAACATTATTCAGGTCAATGTCGACAAAGCCGGCGCTGGTAATCGCCGCCGTGCGCGGCGCCGGCAGACCAGCCGCTGTGATAGCTATCAGGCTGCGGACTTTATCCTTAGATAACCTGATAGCGCCCGGGCTGGCAGTTGAATAGGCGCCGCCGGATATCAATGTTTCCAGCGCTGTTGTAGCCAAGGTAATCGATTTTGAATCCACCTCGTTAATGCGCGGTATAACGGCGTCAACTCTAACCGGTTTAAGCACACCTTTTCTATTGGGCTGGTAAAGAATTTGTTTGCGGCCGGCTGTTACGACTACGGCTTTACGATAATTTATTAAAATGGCGCGGTGACCTAGTAAAAGAGTCTCCCGCATCAAACGCCGGTTTTCGTCCACATCCTCCTCTCCCAGCTGGGCTGAAAGAATGCCAATACGCATAGGTGCCCTAAATATATCACCTATATTTAAAGCGGGCAGTAACGATTATTAATAACACCTGGATTCTAACAGGAGTACTTAACTTCATATAGCTAGTCTAATCCACCTATATAGGTAATAATAAAAACATTAGGGAAATTAAAATGAGCTCCAAAGAGGCCGATAAAGCCAATGAAACAAGCGAAGGTGAGCGTTGGCTTGAGCTATTGGGAGAAGAACATTTAATCGGTAGCTTAATACCATATTATGATGAGGATGGCCGGCAACTGCGCGCAGAGGAATTCCCAAAACTGGACCGCGAACAAGTCAAACCAATATTCGACCATATAGAAAGCCTCGCTCCTGATGACCCCAAGCGTAAAGAGCTAATAGACGCATCCCGACAAGTTCTTCGCTATTACCTTAATAAGCCGCCGGAAAGTAATTAAAAAAGTACTTAGGCTATGGAAACTGTTGATGCTGACGCAATCGACGCGCCCCAAACAGATGCCTTCGATGAAGATGTCGATACTGCAAGGCTCTATACATACAAACACCAAAACGGTGAAGCAAAGTCCGGCACAGTACTTGATATTCAAAAAACGTGCTCAGCACTAGGAGAGCTATCGCTAAGGCAGATATCTTTGCTGGCCGAAGCGCGTGAGCTGGGACAACAAAATTCTGATGAACAAGAAGAAAAGAACGAGGAAGAAACTAAGGAGACAGACAGCGAGGCTTTAGAGCAAGAGGAGCCTGGCCAAGCCACGCCAGAGCCTGAGACAAAAACACCTGCCCTCAAGCCGTCTAGCCCAGAAAATAAAGATGTTAAAGAAGCACCCCAACCGCAAGTTATAGGTGATAAGGCGCAGCCTAACGAGCACACAATTGATAATGACGGTCCCGCTCAGCCAAAAGAGACGCTCGCCGAAAACGGTTACCGCGACACGGAAACTGCCCAAGCTGGGGGCACAGAAGTAGCCCGGCCAGCCATTATTGAGCCGCAGGTTTCGCCTGAAAACAGCGTGCCTGAGGCTGAACAAGCCGGGCTAGTTGAAGGTGCTGTGCATGAAGCCCACCATCGGCTTACAGCTGAAATTATAGAGCCTGGCGAAGATGAACAACTCCCAACCTTTATTGAAAGCGCGCCAGAGAGTATAGGGGAAAATATTATTGAATCGGCAGAAGACGCGCAGAACGCTATGTGGCCTGGGGATAGTGAGGAAGTTATTGTGGCGCTTAGAGATGATTTTGAATCTGATAAAAATAAAAACTATGAACTAGAAGATGATGAAATTTATCTGACAGCCTCAGCAGAAACCCCGCTTATAACTTTACGCGAGTATTCAGCTGACAGCGCACAGGTTGAAGTTGTTGCGCCCGAGCTCAGCCTACCAATCGAAGAGGTTGAAGAGGCTATTTTTATCGTAGCTGAGCGTATTGAAGAAGCTGCGAGCGAAGAAGGCCGGGAGGTCCAGCAGTTACTCGAGCAAATCTTAACAGAGGTAGAGAATGCCCATTCTGCTATTGGTAAAGTGGAGATCCCTGAAGAAGCTCATGAGATTGAGGAGACCAAGGAAGAGCTTAAAGTGTTATTTATTAAATTATTTGACCGGCTTACTGTCGATTACACTCCCGAGCTAATAGACAGTTTTGTCGTCTTAGCCTTAAAGGGCGATATATCTAAGTTAATGACTGACAATGAAGATGAAGAAAAACTTGCAGCCCAAGGCATGGGTACGCACGAAATTATCAACCAGCTAATCACGGGGCTTAGGAGCTTAAAAAAATTGGCCGTCCGAGCCTACTTAGTAGGCAGGTCGGCACTGCAGCTTTACGGATACGGACAGCAGCCATCAGCTAGTTAACTGGTGCACCGTTCTGGCAGAAGTCAGAACCGGACTACTCACCTATTCTAAGGCCTAGAACAGATTAAATCAACAGACATAACAGGGGTAACAGACTGCCGCGCGGTAGTGCACGTA
>DASSFC010000018.1:0-22654 GCA_035694865.1 Saccharimonadales bacterium (SeqCode)
CGGTGTTGTCGACCAGGTAATTGACAGCCGAAAGCTGGCTGACAAAATCCAAAAGACAGCATAAGCTCTTTGGTGATTAATCTCACTAAAAAATACTGTTGACGGACTAACTAAGACTATTTAGAATAGAATCAAGAAGTAGTGTACTTTGGTGCTTGCGCTGTGGGGAACTTTAGCATCGCCGAATGTAGTGGGCTTCGCTAAAAGCGTCTAACTAATTTATTAATTGAAGGAGTATTGCTCTTGACGGCAAAAAATACCGCAACTATTGCTAATCGCACGCACTTTACCAAACAAGACGACGTTATTAACCCGCCCAACCTGGTCAGTCATCAAAACAGTTCTTTCCAGTGGTTTGTCGACGAAGGTCTGGGCGAACTGCTGGCTGAGATCAGTCCGATCGACGATTATACCGGCACTAAGCTGAGTATTGCGTTTAAAGACTACCACTTTGAAGAGCCAAAGATGGCCGAGGCTGAGGCCCGTGAGAACAATGTATCTTACGAAGCGCCGTTAAAGGCGACCGTCGAACTGACTAACAAAGTCACCGGTGAGGTAAAGGAACAAGAAATATATTTGGGTGATTACCCGTGGATGACATCGCGAGGTACGTTTGTAATTAATGGGGCCGAGCGGGTGGTTGTAAGTCAGTTGATCCGCTCATCCGGCGTTTTCTTCACCGCTGAGCCCCACGGTGCTGCTAATTTGTATGGCGCTAAAATAATCCCGGTGCGCGGAGCTTGGCTGGAGTTCGAGACGGCCGCCAACGGTGCGCTTTACGTCAAAATCGACCGCAAACGAAAGATTGCCGTAACTACTTTGCTCAAAGCCCTCGGTATGAGCCCGGACCAGATTAAAAAAGCCTTCGAACACGTCGACACTGGTGAGATAAGCTATGTTGATGCCACTTTAGACAAAGACCCCTCAAGCACTAATAATGAGGCCTTAATCGAGGTATACCGCCGGCTACGGCCAGGCGACTTGGCAACAGTAGACAACGCCCGCAGCCTGCTGGAGAACATGTTTTACAATTTCAAGCGCTTTGATTTCGGCCGCGTTGGCCGTTACAAAATCAATAAGCGCCTGGACCTTAAAGTGCCCAACACAATCGATAACCGTGTTATGCGTATCGATGACCTGCTGGCGGTGATTGCCGAGATTATCCGCCTGAACACTACTCAAGACCCGGCGGACGAAATCGATTCTTTAGCCAACCGCCGCGTCAAACTGGTTGGCGAGCTGGTCCAGCGGCAGTTCCGCATCGGGTTATTGCGGATGGAGCGCAACGCCAAAGACCGGATGAGTATGAGCGAAATCGAGACGGTCACACCGGCCCAGCTGATAAATGCCCGGCCGGTGGTCGCGGCAGTGCGTGAGTTCTTCGCCAGTTCACAGCTGTCGCAGTTCATGGACCAGATTAACCCCTTGTCAGAGTTGGCGCACAAACGCCGGCTAAGTTCAATGGGCCCCGGGGGCTTAAGCCGGGAGCGGGCCGGTTTTGAGGTGCGTGATGCCCATGCAACCCACTATGGCCGGATCTGCCCTGTCGAAACCCCCGAAGGCGCCAACATCGGCCTGGTGCTAAACCTGGCCAGCTTCGCCCGTATTAACGAATACGGCTTTATAGAAACGCCGTACCGAAAAGTCATTAACGCCGTTACCGCCAAGGAGTCCGCGGGGCATATCGCCCGGGGCGACCTGACGGATGCAAAAGGCAAAGTTATAGTTAAGGCTGGAGCAGTAATAACATCTGCTGCCGCCAAGCGCCTGGCTACTGTCAAAGACATGGCCACCTGGCCTGTCAAAGCCAAGGTAACTGAAAAAATCGTCTATCTGGATGCTGCCGAGGAAGAAAGCGCAGTAATCGCCGGTGCCGGTAATGAAATCGACGATAAGGGCTATTTTAAAGACCCGCGTATCAGCGCCCGGACCAATTTGGAGGCCGGTGAGGTTGACGCTAACGATATTACTTATATGGACGCCGCCCAAAGTCAGACCATTGGTTCCAGCGCCGGGCTGATTCCATTTGTAGAAAAGAATTACGTACTTCGCTCGCTGATGGGTTCCAACCAGCAGCGCCAGGCGGTGCCATTGATTAAACCCGAAGCGCCGATTGTCGGCACCGGCTTAGAATCAACTGTCGCCCATAATACCGGCCAGCTTATAGTGGCCGAAGAAGACGGTGTAGTTGAAAAAGCTACCGCCGATGAAGTCGTCATTAATTACAAAAAAGCCGGTAAGGCAACTTACCATCCGGTCCACTTTGCCCGCAGCAACGAGGGCAGCTCTATAAATCAGATAGTCGTGGTTGGCAACGGAGATAAAATTAAAGCCGGCCAGCCGATTATCGAGGGCATGAGCATAGCCGATGGCGAGCTGGCACTTGGTAAAGATTTGCTTACAGCATTTATGCCCTGGGCCGGCTATAACTTTGAAGACGCTATCATTCTTAGCCGTCGGCTGGTAGAGGACGACACACTTACCTCTATACATATAGTCGACTATATGACAGAGGTACGTGAAACCAAACTGGGACCAGAGATTGTCACGCGGGATATACCGAATGTCTCAGAAGAAGCCCTCCGTCACCTGGACGAGGACGGCATTGTCCGTATCGGTGCTGAAGTCCATCCGGGGGATATCTTAGTTGGTAAGATTACACCCAAGGGTGAGCAGGAGCTCAGCTCCGAAGAGCGCTTGCTGCGGGCTATTTTTGGTGAAAAAGCTAAAGAAGTCCGTGATACCTCACAGCGCATGAGCACGGGCCGTCACGGCAAAGTCGTCGGCGTCAAGGTGTTCAGCCGGGCCCATGGCCACGAGCTTAAAGCCGGCGTTATCATGCAGATCCAGGTTTTTGTGGCCCAGATGCGCAAGATTTCGGTCGGCGATAAGTTAGGAGGTCGTCACGGCAATAAAGGTGTTATCGCCCGGATTCTGCCAGTTGAAGACATGCCCTTTACAGAAGATGGCACGCCGATTGACATCGTATTAAATCCGCTCGGCGTACCGAGCCGTATGAACATCGGCCAGCTGTTTGAAACTCACTTAGGCATGGCTGCCCGCGCACTAGGCATCAGGGTAACCAGCCCGGCGTTTAACGGCGTGCCGATCACTAAAATTCAGGATCTACTTAAAGAAGCTGGCTTGCCAAGAGATGGTAAGCAGCAGTTGTACGATGGCCGCACCGGCGAAGCCTTCAGCGAAAGGACCACTGTTGGTTCAATGTACATCATCAAGCTCAACCACATGGTCTCCGATAAAATCCACGCCCGTTCGACCGGACCTTATACAATGGTCACCCAGCAGCCACTTGGCGGTAAGGCCCAAAATGGTGGCCAGCGCTTTGGCGAAATGGAGGTCTGGGCGCTGGAAGCGTACGGCGCAGCCAGTACTCTTCAAGAAATGCTGACTATTAAATCCGACGATGTTTACGGGCGGGCCAAGGCCTATGAGTCAATCATCAAAGGCACACCAATTCAGGGGCCGAAAGTACCGGAAAGCTTCAACGTGCTGGTTAAGGAACTGCAGGGCCTGGGGCTGAAAGTTGACCTGCTGGCTGATAATGAAGTTGTTGATGCCGAGCACATCCTGGCCCAAAACATTAAGGAAGAGGCCAAGAATATACCTGAAACAACCAACGAACCGGCTGTGCCGGATGCAAGCGTCGTAGATGAGGCTCTGGCCGAAGATATGCTTAACATTACTGACGATGCCGGCGTGTCAGTTACTGACCCGGAAACCGAAACCGAACAACTAGAAAACCGAACGATTGAGGAGGAGGCCTAAAGCCATGCGACAATTCACACCCGCCGGAACTAACATAGCCGACTTTGACGCTGTCCGCCTGGCCATCGCCAGCCCGGATGACATCTTAGAGTGGAGCTACGGCGAAGTTACAAAGCCTGAAACTATTAACTATCGGACCCAAAAACCCGAGCGAGATGGCCTTTTTTGTGAGCGCATTTTTGGGCCGGTTAAGGATATAAATCCGCACGATGCCAAATATAAAGGCGTCCGTAGCCGCGAAGCGGCCGTCGATAAAAACGGCGAGCTGGTAACCCGCAGCATCGTCCGCCGCGAGCGGATGGGCCATATCAGCTTGGCCGCGCCGGTAGCACATATATGGTTTTTGCGCGGCACGCCCAGTGCCATGGGGCTCCTGCTGGGGATGACAGTCAAGAACTTAGAGCGGGTAGCCTACTTTGCAAGCTATATCATTAAATCCGTCGATATAGCCAAGCGCGATCAAATCAAGGCTGACCGGCAGGCAGAATACACCGCTGCTGAGGCCGCTGTTAACGCCCGTTATGAAGACGAAGCCGAAAAGGATGGCGCCGACGTGCACGCCTTGGCAGAAGCCCGCACAAAGGAGCTCGAAGAGCTCGGGCGTGAGTTCGAAGCCTTTAATAATCAGATCGACGGCCTTGATAAATTCCGTCTGCTGAGCGAAACCGACTATCGAAATTTGCCGGAAGAACTACGGGCTCTGATCTCGGTCGGCATGGGGGGCGCGGCTTTGAAGGAGCTACTCGAAGAAGTCGACCTCGAAAAGCTAATCGATGATCTGAATAAAGAAGCCGAGGAAGCCAAAGGCCAGCGTAAAAAGAAAATCATGAAACGGCTGCGCCTGCTCGAGAGCATGCAGAGGGCTGGTATCAAGCCGAGCAGTTTATGTGTTTCGGTTTTGCCAGTGATTCCTCCAGATCTGCGGCCGATGGTTCAGCTGACTGGTGGACGGTTTGCTACATCTGACCTCAATGACCTTTACCGGCGTGTTATCAACCGTAATAACCGCCTAAAGAAACTGATGGAGCTCAATGCGCCAGAAGTTATCCGCCGTAACGAACAGCGTATGCTGCAAGAAGCCGTCGATGCTTTGATAGATAATAACTCAACCCGCTCAGGCCGGGCTGTGGCCGCCACCGGCCAGCGCCGCCGGCTTAAGAGCCTGTCCGATATGCTCAAAGGCAAGCAGGGCCGTTTCCGTCAGAATCTGCTGGGCAAACGTGTTGATTACTCCGGCCGTTCAGTCATTGTGGCCGGGCCAGAGCTAAAGATGTACCAATGCGGCCTGCCTAAGACAATGGCTCTCGAGCTGTTTAAGCCGTTCGTAATCGGCCGTCTAATCGATCAGGAGCTGGCCCATAATATCCGCAGCGCAACCCGAATGATCGAGGCCAACGAATCTGCCGTCTGGGACGCACTGGACGAAGTCATCAAGGGTAAGTACGTACTTTTGAACCGGGCGCCGAGCCTTCACCGGCTCAGCATCCAGGCTTTCCAGCCGGTTTTAATCGAAGGTAAAGCTATCCAGCTGCATCCACTGGTCTGTAAGGGCTTTAACGCCGACTTTGATGGAGACCAGATGGCTGTTCATCTGCCGCTGAGCCAACAGGCCCAGAACGAAGCCAGTGAAATCATGGCCGCCAACAAGAACCTCCTCAAACCGGCCGACGGCTCACCAATTCTTCATGTCGAACAGGATATAGTCCTGGGCTGTTACTACCTGACCTACGAACGGCCCGGCACCGAAAGCGCCAAACCGCGCTCATTCAGCAGTATCGATGAAGTTGTTTTGGCTTTAGACGACCGCATAATCAGCCTTCAGACTAAGGTTGAAGTGCCGTTCCGCGGCGAGCTGAGAGTTACCACAGCCGGGCGCCTCTTGTTCAATGAGATTTTCCCCGAAGATTTTCCTTACCGCAACGAAAGTATGACATCCAAAAAACTGGATTCAGTTATGAGCTACACCTATCAGAAATATGGTCAGGAGAGGACAGCTGAAATTGCCGACGACCTTAAGGACCTTGGTTTCCGCTTCGCCACGGCTTCGGGTATTTCTATCGGTATGGACGACTTTTCAGACCTTAAAGTCCTGCCAAATATCGTTGAAGAAGGTGAGACGGCCGCAACTGAGGTTTCGGAACAGTACGCCCAGGGGCTGATTACCGACGATGAGAGGTATCGCCTTACTGTAGAAGCCTGGACAGAGGTGGACGACCGGGTCGCCCAGGCTTTGGCCGACCAGTTTACTAAAGAAGATAACACGATGTCCATTGCCGTTGCATCCGGCGCCCGCGGTAACATCAACCAAATGAAGATGTCTGTCGGTATGCTTGGTACTTTTGCCGATGCTACCGGCCGGGCGATTGAGCTGCCCGTCCGTTCGAACTACAAATATGGCTTATCGCCGCTTGAGTACTTTACGGCTACACGGGGAACTCGTAAGTCGCTTATCGATATTGCCCTGCGAACGGCTGACTCAGGTTATCTTACCAGGCGCTTAGTCGATGTTGCCCAAGATGTATTTACCACTGATTTTGAAGCCGAAGACCCAGGCTTTCCGATTTACCGCAGCGACTCCGAACTTATCGGCACCCCTATATCAAAACGCCTGGAGGGCCGTTACGCCGCCAAGTCGGTTAAGAGATATGTCAAGCAGGGTGAGCTAATTACTCCAGACAAGGCTAAAGCGCTCGAAGCCGACGACACGATTGATTTGGTGAGCGTCATGAGCGTGCTGTCCTGTACTAGTGTTCGCGGCGTCAGCCAAAAGTCGTATGGCATAGACCTCGCGACAGGTGAGCTAGTCGCTCCGGCCTACCCGATCGGGGTAATCGCCGCCCAATCTATCGGTGAGCCGGGCACACAGCTTTCGCTCGACAGTAAGCACCGGGCTGGTGCCGTTACGGCCGGCGACGATGTTACGCAGGGTTTGACACGCGTTGAAGAGCTGCTTGAAGTCCGTACACCTAAAGGACAGGCATATCTAACTGATATATCCGGTAAGGTAAACGTCTGGGAAGAGGGTGACCATTATATAGTCCAGGTTACGGCCAAAAAACAGAAAGCTATCGAACTCCAGCTAAATGGACGTGTTGCCCAAATCAAAGACGGTGACGAAGTCAATTTGGGTGATGTTGTTGCCGCCCAAGAAGACCAAAGCGAGCCATTGAGCGCACCGATGACCGGTAAGGCCAAAGTATCGGAAGGTGTCATAACCATTACGCCTACCGCCAAGACGATGATGCGCTATGAAATCCCCGGTTTCCGTCAGCTGACCATCAAAGACGGCGACGAGGTCGAAGCCGGCCAGCGCCTGACCAACGGATCCATCAACCTGCACGACTTGATGCGGCTTCAGGGTATTGACGCCACTCAGCGTTACATAATGACAGAAATCCTGTACATCTTCGCCAGCCAGGGACAAACTATCGCCGACAAGCACCTTGAAGTCATTGTCCGGCAGATGTTCAGCCGTGTCCAGATAGAAGATTCGGGCGATAGCGAATTCATCACCGGTGATATCGTCAGCAAGCTGGCAGTAGAGGACGCCAACGCCGTACTGTCCGAAAAGAGCAAGAACCTGGTTAAATACACCCAACTTCTGCTGGGTATCACCAAGGCTTCTTTGTCGACCGATTCGTTCTTGTCGGCTGCGTCGTTCCAGGACACTACCCGTGTACTGATCGCCGCTGCTACCAGCGGTAAGGTCGACCACCTGTACGGCTTGAAAGAAAACGTTATCCTGGGTCGCCGTATACCTGTTGGCACAGGGGTACAAGACGAAGATGATGATACCGACAGCGAAGATGCGGCAGCCGAAGCCCATGAAGCCGTCCGGGCAGTTGCCTCAAAGGAGTAATTTTGCTAAAGTTAAGTGTTGAATTTGGAGTTTTGTAGTAAATGCCAACCATAAACCAACTGGTCCGCAAACCTCGTAAGGTAAGCCGAGACAAAAGTAAGTCGCCAGCTCTGCAGCGTGTGGTCAATAACTTAAAGACCAAGAGCTACGAAAAAGAATCGCCTTTTAAGCGTGGTGTTTGTGTTCGGGTTACTACTAAAACCCCTAAGAAGCCTAACTCAGCCCTGCGCAAAGTCGCCCGCGTCCGGCTGACAAATGGCCACGAAGTATGGGCTTACATCGGCGGCGAAGGCCATAATTTGCAGGAGCACGCCGTGGTGCTAGTTCGCGGCGGGCGCGTTAAGGATTTGCCTGGTGTCCGCTATCACATTGTCCGCGGCAGCCTAGACCTGCAAGGTGTCCAAAACCGCAAGCAGGGCCGTTCTAAGTACGGTGCCAAGAGGCCCAAATAATGCCGCGTAAAGTCACAAAGTCTTTAGTGCGGCCTGTCCAGCCAGACCGCTTATACAACAGCACAGCCGTTACTAAACTAATCAACCGTGTGATGCTCAACGGTAAAAAGCAGTTGGCCGAGAGGTTGGTATATGATGGTATGCAAAAAGCGGCCGACAAACTAAAGGTTCAAAACCCACTCGAAGTCTTCGAGCAGGCTATGGGCAATATTAGGCCACACCTGGAGACCCGGTCCAGAAGGGTCGGTGGTGCTAATTATCAGATACCATTTGAAGTCAAAGGCCAGCGTCAGCAGCACTTAACAGTTATGTGGTTCGTTGAGGCTGCCCGTGGGCACAAAGGCATGGGCATGGACGAGCGGATTGCCGCCGAGCTGGTCGATGCTTACAACAACAATGGCGCCGCCGTTAAGAAAAAAGAAGACACCCACCGCATGGCCGAGGCCAACCGGGCCTTCGCCCACTTCGCCAGGAGCTAATAATGGAGAGAGCCGTAGAAGCAGGGCCGAGCCTATTTGTTAAGCTAGTAACCGAAGAGCTATGTCCAGATTGTCCTCTTAGGGAAGAATTCTCAGAAGGAGAGGTCTTTGTCAGCCTCGATAAGACCAACGCACCGGTTTCGATTGCAGATTTTAACATTAACGATAATGAAAATCAGGTTTGGTTTATAGCAAAGGGCACAGTCCGAAGAGATAATGTCATTACTGCCTTTAATAGCTGTGAGCGGGCAGTAAATTATGGATCGATAGAACCAAGGAGCCTTAGTTGCGGCGCCCTGAGCAAACTGCAAGGCCGGAGAGAATCAAATGGCAGAAAAGAAGTATAGCTTAGACAAAATCCGAAATATCGGCATCATCGCCCATATCGACGCCGGTAAAACGACCACGACCGAGGGCATTCTTTACCGCACCGGCCTAAAGCATAAGATTGGCGCAGTCCACGAAGGCGAGACGACAACTGACTGGATGGCCCAGGAGAAAGAGCGCGGCATTACAATTACTGCCGCTGCTGTTACTTCTTTCTGGAAAGACCACAAAATCAACATCATCGATACACCTGGCCACATCGACTTCACAGTAGAAGTCGAGCGGTCTCTGCGCGTTCTTGATGGGGCGGTTGTCGTCTTTGACGGTAAAATGGGTGTAGAAAGCCAGTCCGAAACCGTTTGGCGCCAGGCCGATAAGTATAATGTTCCGCGCATTTGTTTTATAAATAAAATCAACCAAACCGGCGGTGATTTTTATAAATCACTCGATTCAATCCATAATCGCCTGAGTAAACGGGCCTTTCCAATCCATTTGCCGATTGGTTTCGAGCAATCAGTTTCCGGTGTCGTCGATCTTATCGACATGAAAGCCTACATGTATAAGAATTTCGCTGACCATGAACTTATAGAGACTGAAATTCCGGCCGATATGGCAGACCAGGTCAAAAAATACAGGAGCCTACTGGTCGAAAATGCAGTGGCCGAGGACGAGCAGATGCTGGAAAAGTACTTCGAGACCGGCGAAGAGGGCTTAAATGAAGCGGAAATCAAGCAAGCCATCCGGTCGGCGGTATTAACTGGTAAGTTTTACGCTGTCACTGGCGGTGACGGCCGCGGGGTTATTGTTGAAAAGTTGCTGGATGCTATTACTGAATTCCTGCCAAGTCCGCTGGACCGCGGGAGTACATGGGGCACTAATCCTAAGAATGGCGAAGAGGTCGAGCGGAAGCCGGAAGCCGCCCAGCCATTCGCGGCGCTGGCATTTAAGATTTCAACCGACGCCTTTGTCGGTAAACTGGCCTTCTTTAGGGTGTATTCCGGCAAGGTTACGGCTGGCAGTTATATCCTTAACAGCTCGACAGGAGAAAAAGAAAGGGTTGGTCGAATTGTTAGGCTACACGCCGATAAGCGTGAGGATGTGGCTGAAGTCGAAGCCGGCGATATCGCCGCTATTGTCGGCCTAAAGGGCACCACAACTGGCAATACACTTTGTGATTCCACAGACCCGATTATTCTAGAGAGCATCTCATTCCCAGAGCCGCCTGTCAGTATTGCCATTGAGCCAAAAACCAAGGCTGACCAGGAGAAAATGAGCATGGCGCTGCAGCGGCTGGCCGAAGAAGATCCGACATTCCGTATAAAAGTCGACCACGAGACCGGCCAGACGATTATTTCTGGCATGGGCGAGCTGCACCTGGAGATAATCGTCGACCGCATGAAGCGCGAATTTACAGTCGAGGCCAACGTCGGCCAGCCGCAGGTCGCCTACCGCGAAACTATCCGTAAAGACGGCGTCGAACAAGAGGGTAAATTTATCCGCCAATCCGGGGGCCGTGGACAATATGGCCATGTATGGATACGCCTGAGCCAGAATGAGCCGGGTGAAGGCTATGAATTCATAAACAGCATTAAAGGCGGCGTCGTTCCCCAGGAATATATACCAGCCGTTCGTTCGGGAATAGAAGAGGCCATGGCAAACGGCGTCATTGCTGGCTACCCGGTAGTGGATGTGAAAGCTGAGCTTTATGACGGCTCCTTCCACGAAGTCGACTCATCAGAAATGGCCTTTAAGATCGCCGGCTCGATGGCTTTGCAAGAGGGCGTCAAAAAAGCCGCACCAGTACTGCTGGAGCCAATTATGAAAGTTGTCGTAGTTACGCCCGAAGAGTTTATGGGCGATGTTATCGGCGACCTAAACTCCAAGCGCGGCCGGGTAGAGAGCATGGAAGACTTAAATCCCGGCATTAAGGAAATAACCGCTTTTGTACCGTTGGGTGAAATGTTCGGCTACACGACCAATTTGCGCAGTATGACCCAAGGCCGGGCCGCATCGAGCATGGAGCTTGACCATTATGCCGATGTCCCGCCAAATGTCGCCCAAACCATCATTGCCAAATCCGGAAAATAGACGATGAGAATACCCCGGGGGCAAGAAATACGCGTTCCGGGTGCTGAAATGTTATCTGATAATCCTGGGCTTGAGAAAGCTGTCAAGCTTGCACTCGCCGTCACCGCACTGGCAGGCATATATCATCATTTCAGTAAAAACGGCAAAGGCTATGCTTATTTGAGACCATCAGAAGGTGGTAAGTTCGATTTTGAGATCGGGTTGACAGATTTTAAAAGCGGCAAACTAGAAAGAGTACGAGCGCTGTTTGGTCAAGTGTCTCCGCCAGATAATGATATTGAAAATTTATCAGACAGCGAGCAATCCGAATTGTCAGAGATTGAAAATCCCGAAAACGTGTCGGCCGATGAAATATATGAGGCATTTGAACCTGAATCAGAAACTGAATAACATCTTTACAAAACGGTTAATTTACCCTTATAATTAAGGCAGATCGCATAGGTGGCTGTTGTTTTCCTATGCAAAAATGTCAACTAAATTAAGCAGGAGAACCCTAAATGGCAGAAAATTTTGACCGCAGCAAACCGCACGTCAATGTTGGCACCATGGGCCACGTCGACCACGGCAAAACAACTTTAACCGCCGCTATTACAGCTGTACTGGCTAAGAAATTGCCGAGCTCTATCAACAAGCCGGTATCTTATGATCAGATAGATAACGCTCCGGAGGAAAAAGCCCGCGGTATTACCATCGCTACTTCTCACCAGGAGTATGAGAGCGAAAAACGGCACTACGCCCACGTAGATATGCCCGGCCACGCTGATTATGTAAAGAACATGATTACCGGTGCCGCCCAGATTGATGGGGCTATTTTGGTTGTTTCGGCTGCCGACGGCCCGATGCCCCAGACCCGCGAGCACGTCCTGCTGGCCCGCCAGGTGGGCGTACCTAAGATTTTGGTCTTCTTAAACAAGATGGACCTGGCCGATCCGGAACTGGTTGAGCTGGTCGAGGAAGACGTCCGCGACTTGCTGGCCAAGTACGAGTTTGATCGCGAAGCCCCGATTATCAAGGGCTCTGCAACTAAAGCTTTGGAAGGCGATGCTGCTAACGAGGACGCCATCATGGAATTGGTTAAGGCGATGGATGATTACATTCCCGAGCCGGTCCGCGACCTGGACAAGCCGTTCCTGATGCCTATCGAAGACGTTTTCTCAATCAAGGGCCGCGGCACAGTCGCTACCGGCCGGGTTGAGCAAGGTGTTGTTAAGGTTAACGAAGAAGTCGAAATCGTCGGCATCAAAGCCACCACCAAGAGCGTTGTTACCGGTGTTGAAATGTTTAAAAAGAATCTCGACCAGGGACAGGCCGGCGATAACGTCGGTGTACTGCTGCGCGGCGTTGAACGTGATGACATCGAGCGGGGCCAGGTTTTGGCCAAGCCGGGTTCTATCACACCTCACACAGAGTTCGAGGCCGAAGTTTACATCCTGACCAAAGAAGAAGGCGGCCGCCATACCCCATTCTTTAAGGGCTACAAACCGCAGTTTTACTTCCGCACAACCGATGTAACCGGCGAAGTTGAACTCCCGGCCGACAAAGAAATGGTAATGCCGGGAGACACTATCACGTTTAAGGTCAAATTACTACAGCCAATCGCCATGGACCAGGGCCTGCGTTTTGCTATCCGCGAAGGCGGCCGGACTGTCGGTGCCGGTGTCGTCACCAAAATCGAAAAATAACGACAAATGGCTGAGACTAAGGAACCGGAAGTTAAGCAGAGGATACGCATCCGGCTGAAGGCCTACGATCATAAAGTCATAGACCAAAGCGCCAAGCAGATTGTCGATACAGCTCTGCGGACCGGTGCAAAGATTTCCGGGCCGATACCTCTGCCTACCCGCAAAAGCACTTTTACAGTAGTCAAAAGCCCGCATGTCTACAAAAAAGGCCGCGAGCAATTCGAAATGCGCGTCCATAAGCGATTGATAGACATCAGCGACCCTACGCCCAAGACAATCGATTCACTTATGAACCTAAGCTTGCCGGCCGGCTGCGACGCCGAAATCAAAATGTAGCATATGGAGGCGACATCAGTTACTCGCCAAGCTATCAATGAACTTATACCGGAATCTTGTGACTGTACTGAGATCAGGGTATTAGCAACAGCCTACGACGATTCGGTCCAGGCCGGACATATGACCCATGATCAGGCGGTAGCTGGCTTTAGTGATACGATACGCGCTGATTGTGAGGGTAAAGTATTTCGTGAAGAGGCCGAAACAGAGTTGAGCTGCTTCGCTGATAGCTGTAGTATCCCCAAGAAAGTTTGTAAACACGGTAAATATCTTATTGCGATGTCCAGAAAAGTGAGTCCGGACGGCGCTTTGTAGAATTTACAGCGGATTGACAGGGGTCGGTTTTTTGTGTTAAGCTGTTAAGGACAGTATTGGTAGTTCGCTTGGTTTTGAACAGGTCTGCAGTCTGGTAACAGAGGCGGAAACCGGCAGAATCAAGCATTTTTAAAGTGCTGTCACTAAAAATATGCTAAGCAAGGATAGTTTTGAAGGCATTAATTACTCGGAAATTAGGTATGACCAGCGTGATTGGCGACAATGGCGAGCTGAACGCCGTTACTTTACTTTCAGCTACCCCGAACGTTATTACACATATTAAAAATACCGAGGCTGATGGCTACCAAGCTGTCCAGCAGGGTTTCGAAGAAGTCAAAAAAGACAGGCTCGGTAAGGCGATGGCCGGCCACCTCAAAGCGGCTAACGCCACACCAAAGATTATCCGCGAATTTATTTATGAAGGTGAACTGGATGAGAATATAAAGGTCGGCGAAAAATTGAGCGCCGACCTTTTTGAAGCCGGCGAAGTCGTAGATGTCACCGGCACAACTAAAGGCAAGGGCTTTGCAGGCACAATTAAACGGCATAATTTCAAACGCGGCCGTAAAACTCATGGCGGCCGCAGCTATCGCCGGCCCGGCTCAATTGGGTCGATGTACCCGCAGAAGATTTTCAAGGGTAAGAAAATGGCTGGCCACATGGGCCACGAGCGCGTAACGACTAAAAAGCTTAAAGTAGCCTTTGTTGATAATGAACTAAACGTTATCGGCGTTGTGGGATCCGTGCCAGGCCCTAAAAAGGGCGTTGTTTTATTAAAGGAGGCTAAATAATGGCGGTGGAGACTTATACCAAAGCTGGCACCAAAGCCGCCACGCCAGCCAAACTGGACAAGACTGTATTTGGAGTTGAAGTAAAGAACCACCAGCTGCTCAAAGACGCTTATTTGGCGTATCTGGCTAATGGCCGCAGCAATAGCGCTGTTGCTAAAAAAAGGGGTGAAGTCAGCGGCGGCGGCCGCAAACCCTGGCGCCAAAAAGGCACCGGTAATGCCCGCTTTGGCTCAAGCCGTAACCCGATTTGGCGGGGTGGCGGGGTAGCTTTTGGCCCAACCGGAAACGAAAATTATTCCCGTAAACTGTCGACTTCCGCCAAACGAACAGCCTTACGCCAAGCACTTAGCCTGGCAGCGAAGGAAAACCGTATAAAGATTATCGAAGACCTGGTTTTTGCCGACGCAAAGACAAAGTCGGCTGTAAAGCTGCTAACCAAAATAGAGGCCAGCGGAACTGTACTGGTAGTTGTCGGCGAAAAAGAGCTAACAGTTGTTCGCGCCCTGAGGAACCTTACAGATTTAAAAATCCTGCGCGCTCCGTACTTAAACGTCTATGACATAACTAATGCCGATGTGATAGTTTTTGATAAAGCTGCGCTTGAGACAATTAGCGCGTGGCTGGGAGACAGCAAATAATGAAACAGCTAATCTTAAAACCGCGAGTCAGTGAAAAGGGCTATGCTCTCAGCGAACAAATCAATACTTATATTTTTGAAGTGCCAGCCGGATTTAATAAGTTCGATATCGCTGCTGCCGTTGCAGCCCAGTACGAAGTTGGCGTTACTAAAGTTCGTTTAGCGGGTGTTCCCGGCAAAGCTGTGCGTTCTTACCGTGATCGCGGCCGCCGTTCAATAAATTCTCGGCGTTCAGATATTCGTAAAGCTTATGTAACACTTAAAGAGGGCGATAGTTTACCTATTTTCGCGGCCGTAGAAGAACCTGAAGCACCGAAGGAGGTTAAATAATGCCGGTCCGTGAATATAAGCCCACTACACCTGCCCGTCGCGGCATGAGTAGTCAGGATTTTGAGACAATAACCGCCAAGAAGCCGCTTAAGAGCCTGACAGTCATTAAAAAGCAGGGCTCAGGCCGTAATAACCAGGGCAGAATTACCACCCGCCACCGCGGTGGCGGTGCCCGGCGCTACTATCGACTGGTAAATTTTAAACTACCCGTTGGCACAATCGCCACTGTTGAGCAAATCGAATACGATCCTAATCGCAGCGCCCGTATCGCGCGAGTTAAGGACCAAAAAGGTGCTTATCATTACGTTTTGGCAGTCCGCGGCATGAAGCCGGGCCGTAAGTTCACTGTCGAAGAAGAAGCTTCGATTGACCGCGGTAACCGTCTGCCGCTTAAGAATATCCCGACAGGCACCCAAATCCACGCAATTGAGATGCAGCCGGGCAAAGGCGCCCAGCTGGTCAGGACGGCTGGTGCCAGCGCCCAGCTGGTAGCTAAAGAGGATGAATATGCCCAGGTTCGGCTACCCAGCGGCGAAGTCAGGATGATAAATGCCGAATGTATGGCGACGATAGGCGTAGTCGGCAATGAACAGCACCAGAATATTAAAGTTGGAAAAGCCGGCCGCACCCGCAATAAAGGTATTAGGCCAACAGTCCGCGGTGTTGTTATGAACGCGGCTGACCACCCGCATGGCGGTGGCGACGGCGGCCGACACCGTATGGCCCGCCCACCAGTAACGCCTTGGGGACAAAAAACGCTTGGCTATAAAACGCGTCGCCGCAAAACCAGCAGCAAATTTATCGTAAGGACGCGCCACCAGGCGAAGAGGAGATAGTATGAGCCGTTCACTTAAGAAAGGACCGTTTATAGACCCGAAATTAGCTAAGAAAGTAGCCGCGTTGGGTCCTGAAGACCGTTCGGTAATCCGCACCTGGGCCCGGGCCTCGACAATTTCGCCTGATTTTGTTGGTAAAACCATCGCTGTGCATAACGGTAAAGTCCATGTCCCGGTCTTTATTACAGAAAACATGGTCGGGCATAAACTAGGCGAATTCGCACCAACACGCAAATTCCGCGGCCACGGTGGCAAATTAGCTAAAGCCCAGGGAAGTTCAGGAAGTTAGATTATGCCGGCCATAGCCCATCAAAAAGGTGTAAGAATCAGCCCGCGCAAAGTCGCCGTAGTAGCCTCATTGGTGCGCGGCCGGACGGTTGAGGACGCCCTGACAATCCTGGAATATACACCGCGGCGGGCGGCGCTGCCGGTCCGCGAAGCCATTAAGAGCGCCGCGGCCAACGCCGAACACAATCACAATTACAAACCCGGCACACTTGAAATAATCGAGGTCCAGGTTACGGCCGGCCGGCGGCTTAAGCGCTGGATACCAGCCGCCCGCGGGCGGGCGCGCCGCTTCCAGCGGAAGACTAGCCACATCAAAGTAGTAGTGGATGGCCAACTGCGTGAGATCAAGAAAACAGCGGCCCGTAAAGCCGTATCAGCTAAACAGGAGACTGAGTAATGGGTCAAAAAGTTAACCCGATCAGCATGCGCTTGCAGGTCAATAAAGACTGGCGTTCCAAGTGGTTCGCGGGCAAGAAAGAGTATGCCGAATATTTAAAAATGGATCTCGCGGCGCGTGATTTAATAAGTAAAAAACTCGGTACTCGCGCGGCCATTAGCAAAGTCGACATTGAACGCTCACCTAATCTAGTGACTGTTACCATCCAAACCGCTAAAGCCGGTGTGGTTATTGGCCGAGGCGGTTCCGGCGCGGCCGAGCTTAAAGCTGAAATCGAAAAGCTTTACGGAGTGCCGGTAAGGGTTAACATCGAAGAAATCAAGCGGCCAGAACTGCAGGCCAAACTGGTTGCCGAAAACATCGCCCATCAGCTGGAACGACGGATCGCCTTCCGCCGGGCTGTTAAACAGTCCGCAGCCGCTAGCATGCGGGCCGGTGCAAAAGGTATTCGTATAGAGGTAGCTGGACGACTTGGCGGCATGGAGATGAGCCGCCGCGAGAAAGTTGTCGAAGGAAGCGTACCTCTGCATACCCTAAGAGCAGACATTGACTACGGTGCTGCCCGTGCTCTTTATCCAGGTGCAGGAATCATCGGCGTAAAAGTCTGGATATACCGGGGAGAGCAGTAAGATGCTGATGCCGTCACGCACTAAATACCGAAAGGTCCGCAAAGGACGTATCCACGGCGGCACGGCCAGTGCGCTCTCTAGTATCGAGTACGGCCGTTTCGGCCTGGTAAGCCTCGAGAGCCAGCGTATCAGTGCCCGCCAGATCGAAGCCGCCCGGCAAGCCATGACTCGTTATGTTAAGCGTGGAGGTCAGATCTGGATCAGGATTTTTCCGCACACTCCGGTTACGCGTAAGCCGCAAGACGTCAAAATGGGCAGCGGCAAAGGCAATCCGGAATTTTTCGTCGCCAAAGTCAAACCCGGTACAGTTATGTTCGAAATGGACGGTGTGCCTGAAGATACTGCCCGCGAGGCAATGCGTTTAGCCGGCCACAAACTGCCTGTTAAGACCCGCTTTGCCGTCAAGGAGGAGCAATAATGAAGGTGGTCGAGATACGTAAACTGAGTACCGATGAGCTAACCAAGCAAAGTACGGCATTGCAATCAGAAATCGTTGAACTGCGCCGCAGACTTTATTCGGGTGAAGTCCAAAATGTCCGCATCCTGCGTAGTAAGCGTAAGGACCTCGCCCGCTTATATACCGTATTGGGTGAAAAACTGCAAAAGGAGAATGCTTAACTATGGCTAAACAATTAACCGGCACCGTAACCAGCGATAAGGCCGATAAGACTATTGTCATAACCGTCCGGGAGCGCCGGACACATCCGCTCTACAAGAAGCAGTACACCCTAAATACCAAGTTCATTGCCCATGACGAAAAGAATGAGTCTAAAGTTGGTGATTTGGTGATTATCGAAGAAACCCGGCCAAAAAGTGCACGAAAGCGGTTTAAATTAAACCGAATTGTTGAACGGGCCGGCGCAGCTTTTGCGGAGGCTGACGCTGTGGCAGATGTTGCAGATGAAGTAATGGTACCAAAGGCTGACAAACCAGAAGAGCCTGCCAAAGCAGACAAGACCGAGAAAAAACCTGCTAAACGCGCAACTATTAAGGCTAAATCCGGAGACGGGGAAAAGTAATGATCCAGCAAGAATCAAAACTCATCGCTACGGATAACAGCGGCGCTCGCCAGCTGCTCTGCATCCGCGTGCTTGGCGGCTCGCGCCGCCGTTACGCGCGGGTCGGCGATATCATCGTTGCCAGCGTCAAAACCGCCAACCCGCAAGGGGGTGTTAAGCGCAAGTCTGTCGTCAGGGCGGTAATCGTCCGGACTCAGTCACCGATCCTGCGGCCAGACGGCTCAAGCATAAAATTTGATGATAATGCCGCTGTCGTATTAGCTGAAGACAATAAAACGCCGCGCGGCACCCGTATTTTTGGGCCAGTGCCCCGCGAATTGCGTGACAGGGGCTATTCTCGCATTATTTCGCTTGCACCGGAGGTTCTATAATGCAAAAAAAGTTTAAAATTCGTATCAAAACCGGCGATATGGTCATGGTCCGGTCCGGCAAGCATAAGGGTAAAACCGGAAAAGTAATAAGTGTGCATCCTAAAGAAAATAAGCTACGGGTAGAAGGTGTTAATGTGGTCAAGCGACACATGAAGCCGACCCAGTCGCGGCCACAAGGCGGAGTTCTGGAGCTGACTAAACCTATCTGGGTCAGCAAGGTCGGCCTGTTAGATAATTCCGCAAAGAAACCATCAAGAGTCGGCTATAAGACGGACGCTAAAGGTAATAAATCCAGATTCTTAAAAACATCGGGTAAGGAGGTTAAATAATGGCCCAAACAGCAAAAACGAAGCCTAAGTACACTGCCCGCCTTAAGAGTCAGTACGGCGACCAAATCGCTAAGCAGATTAAAGATGAATTTAAGCTTAGTAATATATATGAAGCTCCGAAGCTGGAAAAGATAGTTGTGGGTGTGGGTCTAGGCCGGGCCAAAGACGATAAGCGGCTGCTTGAGGTAGCCGCTAATACGCTGCGTAAAATTACCGGTCAGCAGCCAGTAGAAACCACTGCCCGTATGTCAATTGCCAGCTTTAAATTGCGCGAAGGTAACAAAGTGGGCCTTAAGGTCACCCTGCGCGACCAAAGGATGTATGAATTCGCTGACCGTTTCATTAACGTAATTCTGCCTCGGCTGCGCGACTTCCATGGTGTAGCTGCCGGTGCTTTTGATAAGCAGGGAAATTACAGCATCGGGCTAAGCGACCAATCCGTATTCCCGGAGCTGGCATATGAAGATACAGCCACTGCCCATGGTCTCCAGATAACTTTTGTAATTAAAAATAAGAGCCCCGAACAATCACGAGCCCTTTTGGAGAAGTTCGGCATGCCTTTCGAAAGGAGTGTCTAATGGCAAAGAAATCGATTTTAGCGAGGGACGCTAAACGAGATAAAATGATCGCCAAATATGCCGCCAAGAGGGCAGAACTTAAAGCCGCCGGCGACTACGAAGGTTTGGCAAAGTTACCACGCAACTCCAGTCCGACGCGCCATACCAACCGCGATATCAAAACTGGCCGGCCGCGCGGCTATATGCGCCAGTTCGGTTTAAGCCGTATTTCATTCCGTGAACATGCCTCAAAAGGTGAAATCCCTGGCGTAACAAAGAGCAGCTGGTAAATACTATGAATAGAAGCACACTAACATCAACCGATCCAATCGCCGACATGCTGACCCGCATTCGCAATGCTATCGCGGTTAACGCTAATGTTGTCCGGCTGCCGCACTCAAAAATTAAAGAAACCGTCGCTCAAGTACTGGTAGACAATGGTTTTATCTCTGCCGTAGAACCACAAGGCGAAGGTATTAAAAAAGAGTTGGTCATAACTATAAATAGGGGGGATGAGATATCGAGGATAACTGAGATTTCGCGCCTGAGCCGCCCAGGCCGCCGACTTTATGTAAAAGCCGGCGCCGTCCCAACAGTCCGGCGTGGGCGCGGAATGGTTGTCGTATCAACCAGCTCAGGCATAATGACCGGTGCTGAAGCTAAAGCTAAAAACCTTGGCGGTGAACTGATCTGTGAGGTTTATTAGATGAGCCGGGTAGGTAAACAACCGATCATGATCCCAGCAGGCGTAAATGTGGCGATTGACGATAGCAAGATAACAGTCAGCGGCTCTAAGGGTAATCTCGAGCAAAAGGCGCTGAGTGGTGTTAAGGTAACTCTTCGTGATGACCATTTACTGGTTGAGCGCATAAACGATGAAGCTGTTAACCGGTCTCGCCACGGTCTGATGAGAACGCTGCTTAATAATATGGTTTTGGGAGTCAGTCAGGGATTCGAAAAGAAACTGGAGATAAACGGTGTGGGCTATAGGGTCGCTCAGCAAGGATCGGATTTGAAGTTCAATCTTGGCTATTCGCACGATGTCATTTATAAGGTTCCGCCGGGCATTAATGTGGCGGTTGAGCAAAACGTCCTGACGGTTTCAGGTATCGATAAACAGCAGGTCGGCCAGGTGTCCGCCGAGATAAGGGCGCTCCGAAAACCAGAGCCATACAAAGGTAAAGGTATCAAGTACCTCGACGAGCGTATTATCAGAAAGAGCGGAAAGAGCGGTAAGGAGTAGACATGGAACGATTAGCTCATAAAAAACACAGCCAGAGTCGCCGCGCCTTCAGGACGCGCGCCAAAATGCACGGCACAGCCGCCCGGCCGCGTTTGGCGGTCAACATCAGTCTTTCGCACATCAGCGCTCAGCTAATAGACGATTCAAGCCAAAAAACATTGGCCGCGGCATCGACTGTCGGCAAAAAAGCAACCGGCACAATGACAGAAAAAGCTGCGCTTATTGGTAAAGAAATCGCCGCCAAGGCCAAAAAAACCGGCGTTAAGCAGGTAATTTTAGACCGCGGCGCAAAACAATATCACGGACGCGTTAAAGCTTTAGCTGAAGCGGCCCGACAGGAAGGATTGGAGTTTTAAATATGGCACAGCAGCGCAGAACCAGAGATCCAGCTATGCAAGAAGAAAAACAATTCGATGAGCGGGTAGTTTTTGTAAACCGTGTCGCCCGCGTGGTCAAGGGCGGCCGGCGTTTCCGTTTCCAGGCCCTGGTAGTTCTGGGTGACCACAAGGGCAAGGTTGGTATTGGTATCAGCAAAGGCGCAGATGTCTCCGCCGCGGTCACTAAAGCGACCGATGTAGCAAAAAAACATTTAGTGAGTATATCGATGCACAACTTTACCCTGACTCATGAAGTAAAAGGCCAAGTCGGTGGTGCTAAAATAATAATTTTGCCAGCCGCGCCTGGAACAGGTCTGATTGCCGGGGGCGTTGTGCGGACAGTTTTGGAAGTCGCCGGAATTGAAAATGCCCTCAGTAAGTCGTATGGTTCTAGCAACCGGATAAATACCGCCTATGCAACCTTACAGGCGCTGCAGAAAATGCTGCCCGCCAGCCAATGGGTAATTAAACCGCCCACACGCCAAAAAGCGGAGGTTAAGTAGTGAAATACAACGAACTGATTGTCGGAAAACAGAAAAAGGCCAGGCGGGCCGGCCGCGGCATTAGCGCTGGCCGCGGCAAGACGGCCGGCCGCGGTACTAAGGGCCAGGGCTCACGTAAAAGCCCGGTCCGCTATGGTTTTGAAGGCGGTCAAAATCCGCTTTATGCCCGGCTGCCTAAACTACGCGGTTTCAAGAGCCACCGGCCGGCAGCAGAAACCATTTATACCAGCCAGCTGGAAGACCTGAAAAAGCCGGCTGTTGATACTAAGGTTTTGCACGAAGCCGGCCTTATCAGTAACCCGCACGTAAGGGTTAAGCTGTTGCATGAGGGTGAACTAAAGACTAAAAAAATCGTCCAGCTGCAAGCTGCCAGCCAGCAGGCCGTCAAGGCTATTGAAAAACCCGGCGGCAGTTTTACTAAAGTCGACCGGGTCGCCCGGCCAGCCAAGAAGGCAGAATAATATTTTAAAGTGAGGCTTAAACAGCGGTGGCTGTTATACTAATTAGCAAGTGAACTGGGGAATAATACTCAAATCTTTGGGGCATAAAGAGATGCGAAACCGCATTTTGGCGGTTTTGGGCATGCTTTTGGTATTCCGCATAATGGCCCACATCCCAGTGCCTTTAGGCGACCCGCACACGCTCAAACAGGTCCTTAATAATCTGTTTAACCAAACCAATTCCAGCCAGCTGCTCGGTTTCCTGAATGTTTTATCTGGCGGAGCACTGGCCAATTTTTCAATCATGCTGGTCGGCCTAGGGCCCTACATTAACGCCAGCATTATCATGCAGCTGCTGACCAAAGCTATACCTAAGCTCGAGGCAATGAATAAAGAGGGAGAGTACGGCCGCAAAAAGATTAACCAATATACCCGCATGCTGACCTTTCCGCTGGCCATCATTCAGTCTATCGGGACAATTTATCTTATTCGCCAGGAAGCGGCCCAGGTCGGTGGACTGGGCGATATAACCGCTCACACTTCATTTATGCAATGGGTTGTTATGATAGCGGCGCTGGCTGGC
>DASSFC010000019.1:0-9771 GCA_035694865.1 Saccharimonadales bacterium (SeqCode)
ACGGCCAGGATCATATCTTTTTTGGCATGTTGCTCAAGCTCATGCGGCTGGAGGGCACGCGGACCGACAAAACTTATGTCCCCTTTGAGGATATTGAAAAGCTGAGGCAGTTCGTCCAAGCTGGTGCGCCGCAAAAAACCGCCGATTTGGCTGATACGCGGGTCGTTGGGAATCTGGTCGCCTGCCTCACGGTACTGCTTAATCAGGCCGGGCTGGCCAAGTTTGGCAAAAGCTTCCTCCGGCGTCAAGCCGCTGAAGGCGCGCTTATGTGAACGGAATTTATAAATACGGGCGATACTGCCAAAACGGGTCAGCCGCGGGTCTTTGAATATAACCGGCGCCCGCCAATCTGATAATTTGATAACAAAAGCGATGATTAGCATGATTGGTATACCGGGAACGAGCAATACCAGGCTTACTAAAAGGTCCAAAAATCGTTTAACCACACGGCCCCAGCCGATTAAGGCGGTTTGGTGCACGGCAATGACGGGTATTTGCGAGCGGAACAACTCGACAGCGATATTGCCGACAAACAGCTCGCTGTTACCAGGTACGAACCGATAAGATATATGGTTGGTCTGGGCGTAATCAAGGATTTCATTGTTACGGGCGCCGGATGCGAATAATACGGTTTGGACGATGCTGTGGATTTGGGAAGGCCGCAGATGCTCGGATGCTTCCTCGAATGTATCGAAAGCCTTGATATGCGGGAACCGTTTGAGTGCCTCTGCTTTGTTAGCTACAACTCCTACAATCCTGTAACCCGATACCCGATAATCCTTTAAAAATTCAATCAGCTCCACGGTGATACGGGTGTTACCAATCAATAATACGTTAGTGACACCGATGCCAAACCTATAAAGCCAGGCCCGGACTGCCCGGGCGATGTTGCGAAAAGCCGCTAAAAAGATAAAGGCAAGGGCAAATCCGTAGATTGGAACCCGCTTTGCCGGGAAGAGAGTATGGTTTGAAAAATAGGCGTAGCTAGTTACGAACAGCAGACCGATGAAGGAACCGACCAGCAGTCGTCCCAGCTCAACAAAGCGCTTTTCTTGTATGGAATTGTTATAGAGGCCAATCAGCGCAAAAAGTAGTATCCAGAACGGAAGCAGCAGCAGGAAAATATGCAAATAAGTGGTGCCGGCTATCGGGTGGGCGACTGCTTTGTGGGTAAAATGGCCGCGCAAAATATAAGCGGCCGCAAAGGCCGCTACCAGTGCCAGGAAATCGCCCACAACCAAGACTAGGCCGTAAACTAGCGAGGCGTTACTTTTCATCTATACTATAGTTTAGCATTTATGAACCGATTCGCCCCTGTTAATTTAGCTCGAGTACTATGCTGGCTGGCGGCGCTGATAATTATTTTAGTGCCGTTCCACGCTTTTTTGACGGTCTGGCTGGCAAGCGCGGCCGGGCACTATACGGCTTTGCGGCTTTGGAAAGAGTTTCTGTTAATACCGATTATTTTGGGCTGCCTATATTTACTGACTACAGTCAGGTCTTTAGCAAAGAATTTTTTGTCTAACAGATTGGTTTGGCTGATTGCGGCCTACTTCGTGGTTTTATTAATCTGCAGCGTAACGTCAGCTGCTACTCATAAGGCTATGTTCTATGGCCTGCTGGTAGATAGCCGTTTTTTGATTTTCTTTTTGGCGGTCTGGATTTTGGCCAGCCGGGATGGCTGGCTTGCGGCAAATTGGCAAAAGCTGCTGCTGGCACCGTCAATTTTGGTAGCCGCTTTTGCCATCTTGCAATACCTGGTCTTGCCATATGATTTTTTGAAGCATTTTGGCTACAGCCAATCGACGATTTTCCCGTACGAAACGATTAACCATAATATCAACCGGCTTCGGGTAGCTTCGACCTTGCGGGGCGCCAATCCGCTGGGAGCTTATTTGATAGTCCCTATCAGTGCGCTGGCGGTTATGACCTTCAGTAAAAAACGCCAGCGCCGCGACAAACTGATGTTTGGTACCGGTTTGCTGCTGGCATTGGCTTTTAGTTTTTCGCGCAGCGCCTGGCTAGGCGCTGCGCTTAGTCTTTTAATAACCGCCGGCCTGGCTCTCAAATCTGCCAAAACCAAAGCTATTTTTTGGCGCGCATTGGCCGGACTCCTGATACTTGCCGTGGTTGCGATAGTTGGTTTACGTAATAATCTGGGCTTCCAGGATACAGTTTTTCATACCGATAAGAAGTCAACCATATCCATCAGCTCAAATGAAGGTCATAGCTCGGCCTTTAAGTCGGCCGTTAAAGATATCTGGCACCATCCTTTGGGCAGCGGTGTCGGTACGGCTGGCCCCCAATCTTATTACAACCATCAAAAAGAAAAGCTGGCTGAGAATTACTTCTTACAGATAGGGCAGGAAACCGGAATTATCGGACTGGCGCTGTTTATTGCTATCTGTGCGGCACTTGGCAAGCTGCTCTATACGATGCGCCGCGAACCGCTGGTATTGGCGCTTTTCGCCAGCCTGATTGGGCTCAGCCTGGTCAATCTGCTAAGCCATGCCTGGGCGGACGACACACTGGCCTACATCTGGTGGGGATTGGCAGGTATAGCGCTTGGACCTATACTGGTGGATAAGCGTAAGCAAAAAGATGGCCAAAAAACCAAATCGTAAACTTGTAGTCCAGTTCATCGAATACATGGTTAGTGGCGGCGTTTATTTTTGGGTCGGCTATGCCATCCTAAACTACCTTTATTACGCGGCGCACTGGAACCTGTGGTGGTCGACCATCGTCAGCAACATCATCGGCTGGGCGGTCAATTTTATTTTACAGCGGTTCTGGGTATTCAATAATAAATCACTCAAAGGCCACCAAACCCAGGTCACCAGCCGCTACGCCATCATTACGCTAGTCGACTTTGTATTAAACTACTTTATCCTTTACGCGCTGAAGAGCATTGGTATAACACCGGCCATCGGCCAGTTCATCAGCTCCGGTTTCTTTACGGTTTGGAACTGGTTTTGGTACAAGCTGTGGGTATTCCCAGATCACATGAAAAAACACAAGACTGTCATCACGCCGGCAAGGGTGGTTGCACACCGGGCCCATGGCCACTTGGCGTATCATAGAATTGCAAGATGAGCGAATCGAAAAAAACCGCTGATAATTCTATCCGTCCGACTAAAAAGCAGAAAGAACTGCTGAGCTTTATCGAGGACTTCATTGCCCAGCACGGCTACAGCCCAAGCTACCGCGAAATCATGGCCGGCACCGGGCATACATCGGTCGCGACCGTCAGCCTGCATGTAAATAATTTGATTCAAAGAGGGCACTTGGCCAAACGCGACCGCTCAGCTCGATCGTTAGAAGTTATTAAATCGACTGGCACAGATACGGCCAAATCAGTAACACCAAAGCAGCTAAATGCCAGCGAAGAAAAGTGGCTGGTCCAGAAAGTCGAGCTGTTTTTTAAGGAGGCTGAGGCATCGGCCAGCCCGGCCGAAGCCGAAATCGACCGGCTTTACGTATTGACCGGCGCGCTTAAAGTATTAGGGCTAGACGGCGCCGCCCAATCTTTTACACCTCGCTTGAGCCAGCTAAAGCACAGCCGCGACCAAAACCAATACTCAACTTGATCTTAAATTTCAACCGGAGAGTGTGATTTAACATCATCGCTCTTTTTACTGGGCAGATCTGAGCTTTCCCGGAGCGGTTTCTCGCGTAAGAATAAAGCCGCTACAAAAGCTGCCAGCGCAAACGGGATACCGATTAGGAACATATCGTGGAATGACCTGACAAAAGCCTGAAATATATCGTTCTGAAGTCCAGCCGGCAAGTGTGTAATGGCAGCCGTACCATTAGTCGTGATGGCTTTGGCCGAGACGGCCTGGCCAGCGCCGGCCGGCAAGGCCTGGGCCAGATGGTGCCCCAAACGTGACAACAAAACTGTACCGAAAATGGCGCCGCCAAGACTGCTGCCGATTGTCCGGAAAAAAGTAACGCTGGCAGTGGCCGTTCCAATCATACTGCGGTCCAGAGCATTTTGGACGGCTAAGATAGTCACCTGCATGAACGAACCCAGGCCGGCGCCAATAATTATCATCCAGACCGACAAACTTAAAGTGCTGGTAGTCAGGCTGACGTGGCTGAACAGCCACATCCCAAAAGCCAGCATCAGCGTTCCGAAAATCGGGAAGAAGCGATAGCGGCCAAACCTGGTAATCAGGCGGCCGGAAGTTATTGAGGCGACTAATACACCCACCATGAGCGGCACGGTAAACAGACCTGATTTAGTCGGAGTGTAGCCACGAACAATCTGCTGGTACTGGGGGATATAAAGGATGCTGGCGAACATGCCAATGCCTGTAAGGGCCGATAATATAACCGATACTCTGAAAATATCATTGCGGAAGAGACTCATCGGGATGAGCGGCTCAGCGGCACGGCGTTCCCACCACGCGAACGTCGCGCCGAACACCACCGTAGAAACTAACAGACCGATTATCTGCGGGCTGCCCCAGGCATAGGTCAGACCGGCCCAGACCGAAACCAAAATGATGCTGACAACCGACACAGTCATCAGACCAATACCCAGATAATCAAGCTTATGCGGCCGTTTGATAGCTGGCAGGTGCAGGCGGGCCGCAATAGCCGCCAGTGCCACCAAACCGATTGGTAAGTTAACGTAGAATATCCAGCGCCAGCCAGCCGCTCCGAGCAGGCTAGGGGCATCGGCAAAGAAGCCGCCAATCAAAGGCCCGGCTACGCTGGCCAGTCCCCAGACGCCTCCGAAATAGCCCTGGTATTTACCGCGCTGGCGCGGCGGCACTACTTCGCCGATGATAGCCAGCACCAGACTCATCAAACCGCCGGCTCCCAAACCCTGCAGGGCCCTGAAAGCCACCAACTGGTCCATGTTGCGGCTAAGGCCGCAAAGGGCAGAGCCAACCAGGAATATGATGATAGCTATCTGTAAAATCCGCTTGCGGCCGAGCATGTCGCCGATTTTGCCGTAAATCGGCGTGGCGATGGCGGTCGCCAATAGATAGGATGTTGCAACCCACGAATATTTGTTGAGGCCGTGCAGATCGACGGCTATGCGAGGCAGAGCAGTGGCCACAATAGTTTGGTCAAGCGCTGCCAGCAGCATAACCAACATCAAGGCGCCGATGACAACCATTATCTCGGAATGGCTGCGCTCAGCCTGCATATCTTCAGGCGCCGGCGTAGCTAATTTTTGTGTCAGTTTCTTAATCAATTCTGCTAAAGCCCTTTATTTGTTTGTCATTTTTAAAGTCAAACCATAAAATTGCTCGACCTCTTTATCAGTTAGTTTTTCTAGGCCGGCCCTGACGCCATCATACTTATGACGCGCCAGTTTTTTCATAATCTGGCGGCCTTCGGCAGTCAGGCTCAGGCGGACGATGCGCCGGTCTTTATTATCATTGGTGCGGCTAATCAATCCTTTGTCCTCGAGCGAGTCAGCCAGCTGGGTGACGGCGCTTTTGCTGACGCCGAGGAAATCGGCCGTCTGGTTGACACTTGTCTGCTCATGAAAAGATAAAAGGTAGAGCATACCCATTTGGGCATGCGACAGGCCAAGTTTTTTCCAGCCTCCTTTCACCGATGGCTTTTGCAGCTTGACCAATATCTCGACGATGGCTTGTACGTGATTATCTCTGGACATAAAAAATAGTTTAGTTACTTAAATGTTAAGTTACTAAACTATTTATGTCAAGTCTAGGATTTGATGAACAGGAAGTATATTAAGACTATAACTACCAGTACCGCAATGCCGATGTAGAGGTTCATCTTGTTCTTGCCACCACCGGTGGCTGGCTGGTTGGCCGGCCCAGCCGGTGCTGCCGGACCGCCAGCTGGCGCCGGTGAGGCGGCCGGCGGCTCAGGGGCCGGCTGCGGCGGCTCGGTTGTGGTAGGCGGCTGGGGCGGCGTTTGGGTTGGTGTTTCCGTTGGGTTCATAAGGTTACCTCAATTAATAATTTAATTCTACCACTTTAACATAACAAGTTAATAGGGCTGATGGTAATATAAACTAAATGGATTCACTGATTATTTTTGGCGCCAAATATTTGTTCGTAGCTTTGCCGCTACTTTTTGTCCTGGCACTATACCAGGCCAGTCGGCCGGACCGCAAAAGGCTCATTATAGCGATTGTCGTAGCGGTGGTTATGGCCGCTATCCTCGATAAAATCAGCTCAAAGCTTTATTATGATCCACGCCCATTTGTCACGCACCACGTCAAACCGCTGGTGACACACGCGGCCGACAACGGCTTTCCATCAGAACACACTTTGTTCTGTTTTACTTTCGCGGCAGTGATTTACCTATATAGGCACCGCTTAGGCTGGCTGGCACTGGGCCTCAGCCTGCTTGTCGGCATCAGCCGGGTGGCTGCCCACGTCCATTCGCCAATCGATATCATCGGCAGCATCGCTATGGGCCTAGCGGCCGGTTATGCCGGTAAGTGGTTAACTGATACTTACTTAACGAAGAGGCGCTAGACGCGCCGCCGGCCGCCGGCTATCAGGTGCCAGACCAGCATTATCAGTGCAATTATCAGCACTATATGGATGAAGGCGCCCAGGTTGAATACCAGCCAACCCAGTAACCAAAGAACGAACAGAATTGCGATGATTGTCAGTATCATTTAATCCTCCTTTAATTTACAGAGGTATTTAACAATACTGCCAAGCTATTAGCTGTTAGATAACTTACCCTGGAAAGGCGAAAATTACCGCCAAGCTGCCAGCAAACCGCCGTTAATTAGCAGGACCACCAGCCAATAACCGGCGTTAAGCCTAACTAAATCCCACTTGCGGTCCTCAAAGGCATTCATTGCAGCCATGACCACGGCTACGAAACCCAGCCATATGAAAAACCCTGTGACCAATCCTTTGGAAAAGGTGGTTGAGCCGGCGAAGCGTACAAAATGGACTAATACCCAGGCTTGAACTAGAGCGCCTAGGGCAGAGACCACATAGCCTGTGTTAGCCATGGACATATTGCCCTCTGTCTTATGACCGGTCAGCCTGGCCCAATGCTTACCAAAGACACCAGGTGAGTACCAGACAGCGCCGACGGCCATGTTAATTAAGGCAGCGACTATCACCGCCCACCAGTTGATATCGACACTCGGCATTTATTGCCTCCTATATTAGATAGTTTTATCTAATATCTATATCGGCAAAAATGCAACAGCTGGGCTTTAATCTTCCTCTGGTACGCTCAAACCGTCCCGCGGCATATCACGCTCTTCCTGGCGCATAATCTCTACTTGTTCGCTGCGGCTGAGCAGCTCATCTTCATCTTTAAACACCTGATGGCGGCCAAACGAACCATAAAAATCGATAACCGGCTTAGGCGCCCGCACCCGCCGGGCTAAATTTATGAGCTGGTTTACGGATACAGGGTATACATCAACTTTATTTATAAAGTCATAAATTTCACCTAAGGCCGGTCGGGAAACTAGTGTATCCATAAAACTCACCTCCTACACTGAAATATTATGCTCCTGACAGCCTCTGTTAGCTGTGAACATAATCACATTTTTATGTGATGTATAATTAAGCCATAAGTTAAAAACAGAAAGGGGGTAATCTTGAAACAAAGTCCTAAATCTAACTGGCGGAGGATGACTAGCTAGAGTTCGCGAGGTACGAGCCCGGCTGGTACCCAACTCACTTCGCCTTAGTAGGCCAAATACCTTAAGCCGCTCTTAACCTTGGGAGCGGCTTTTTGATAGTTTTAATTGTTATTTAGCAGAACTGGTCGCTGTTTAGATCGAGCACCTCTCGGATATGCTTGCGTTCCTCGCGGTATTCCATAAATCGTTCGAATGGGTTAGCCATATGCCCTCCTCTTCTTACACTTCAAATATATTGGACACTTTTGATTCATTCTGTTAAGTATTCGACTATAAAAATGTTATTTGATTCTCCTTACCCAGGAGTTCACGTAGAATTTAAGTATGTTGAGCAAAGTTTGGCGCCGGGCAGATTTGCTGGCTTGGCAATTTATTTTCCTGATTGTCGGCACTAGTTGGCTTTGGGCATCCCATCTTAATACAATTCTGACCTACCGGACAACATTGATCAGCCAATATGAAACGCCCGGCCAGCCTTATGACTGGCTGTTCCGCCTTGGTGATTTTATTGCCGGCCTGCTGGTCCTGGTGATAGCTGCCTATCTGATTAAGCGGGGTACCAAAATTTACGGCTGGCTGCTGCTGGCCTTAAGTATTGGAATGATGGGTGATCCGCTGCTTTCTACCACCTGTCGGATGATAGGTGACAGCTGTCAGGAGTACTTTTCGACAGCCTACCTTCTCCACGCCATCGAAACTGTCTATACCTCTTCACTTTTCTTTGTAATAGCGGTGTATGATGCCTGGAAGCGCAAAAGGCTTGTATCTATTTGTTTCGCCATTTTTCAGGTCGGCTACGGCCTGCTGTTCGTTAGCCAGTTAGCTGACCAGGACCACTTTAATACCATTTCACAATATGTCTATCAGACCTCCTTAATCGTCTGGCTGGCGTGGTTCTGCCGGGATCTCCTGGCTGGAAAGATTTACGCCGTCAGCCAGTGGGAAGAACAGTTCGTGCGCCGACTGGTGGCCGCCTGGGCGTTCATAAACGGCATATTGGCGATTGTGCTCAGCTTGGCACACCTTAATCTACTGGGCCGCATCAAAGGTATTTATTTTTCTGGCGATACCGCCTGGCTGGCCCAGCACGGCGTTATTGTCGGTGTTATCATGATTTATCTCGCCCGTCACCTGGCGCGGGGTGAAGCCCGCGCCAGGCAGATATTTTTACTCTTAACTGGTGTCGAGGTCCTAAAATACTCACTTGTTTCGCCGCATGCCGGCCTGCTGGCTTTTTACAGCCTGACTTTTGCCGGCCTGTTTTTACTGCGTGATGATTTTGACCGCGGCAGCTTGCCGTTGACATGGCACATACGTTTGCGCGATCTGTACTTTTTGGTATCAGGACTACTGCTGTCAGCCGTTATATCTTTGCTGGCGCTTGATAGGGACAGCCGGGCTTCAATCATAACTGTCAGCGCCATTAATCACTTTAACGATTATGTTTTTCGCGGCAGGCCGGTTCCTCATCGGCATATCAATAGCGTTTTACTCGCCCACAGCCTATCGGTTTTTATAGCTGTAGGCATATTAGCTATCCTATGGGTCCTCTTCCGCCCCTATAAATTTTCGATGCGCCGAAATCGTCAGGACTTCACTAATGCCGAAACAGTCCTAAAGCGTTTTTCGGATTCATCCGAGGACTTTTTCAAGCTTTGGCCGGCCGATAAACATTATTTCTGGGGTGATGAAAGCCAAGGTTTCATCGCATATAAAATCGTCGGCACTGTAGCTTTTGGTTTGGCCAATCCCATCGGACCAAACAGGGCTAAATTAGTCGAAGAATTTAACACCTGGTGCCGTCAACGGCGGCTTAAGATCTGTTATCTGCCGGTTTATCCGGCTAGCTTAAGCTCTTATGAAAAAGCTGGTTTAGAGCCGCTCCAGATAGGCTCCAGTGCTATTATCGACATCAAACAATTCCTGGCTGAAACGATAAAAGATAAGTGGTGGCGCTGGCGGATAAACAGGGCCGGGAAGAATGGCTATCAGTACGAACTGGCCCGCCCGTCGCACCCTGCCGGTCTGCTGAAGGAAATGCGTAAGCTCTCCGATATTTGGCTGAGCAACGCCGGGCGGGCCGAACGTGGCTTTGCTTTGGGCCACTTCGACGAAAATTATCTGCAAAAATGCTTGGTTCATATCCTGCGTGACCA
>DASSFC010000020.1:0-55433 GCA_035694865.1 Saccharimonadales bacterium (SeqCode)
TCGTTTGCTGCGGACTCATCGGTTTACGCTTTCGTTATACCCGCGGCGTTAACTTTGCCAGCCAGGACTTCAAGCATATTCTGCGCAACCTGCCTCCACGCTCAATCGACCAGGGGCTTGACTCCATTAACTCGATAGTTGAAACCAACCGGGCCAGCACTTTGTCACCGGGGTCAATAACGATTTATGAAAACGCCTACACATTGCACTTGGCACCGATTTTGCTGGTTGGCACGGCGATTTCAACGGCGGCCTTCCCGCGCCTGAACGAACGGCTGGCCCAGGGGCGCCCCGATTTGTTCAGGCGCGATTTCTTAATGGTCCTGCGGGCCATCATCTGGATCGTGGTGCCGGTGGTAGTTATCGCGTTCTTTACGCGGGCATATCTGGCCCGACTGATTTTTAAGAACCCCCAGCCGGAAATTGCCGGCGCTTTAGGCTTCTTAACCGGCGCTATTTTCTTCCGGACAATCTATGCGCTGATCAGCCGCTGGTTTTACGCCCAAAAAGATACCCGTACGCCACTGTTTGTTTCGCTTTTTACAATTGCACTTAACGTTTACCTTGCTTTCACTCTGGTTCGCGAAACCCACGATGTTGTCAGTCTGGCGCTGGCCCAATCGATTGTTGCGGCCGTTGAGGTGTTTATACTGGTAAGCATTATGCTTTATCGTGACCATAAGCTGTTCGATGCCGAATTTTGGAGCGGTATAACCCGCATTTTATCGGTCACCGGCTTCACGGTGCTGGTGACCTATATCATGGTCGAGCTCATACCGCTCAGCGTATCCGACCGCGGTTTCATTAAACTGGCCACAAAACTGCTGGCTATCGTTATACCGACACTGTTCTTGCACATCTGGCTGTCGGCCTTGTTTGGCCTGGAAGAAGTCCGGCCGGTCATCAATAAGCTTAAAGCACTCGTACTCAAGCCTGTCCGCATCCAGTAACTACCTCTGTTATAATCAGTTGGATGGATCAGGGACATATCCGTAATTTTTGTATTATCGCCCATATCGACCATGGCAAAAGCACACTGGCCGACAGATTACTGGAATTGACCGGCACGGTTCAAAAGCGTGAGATGAAAGCCCAGCTGCTCGACAAAATGGACCTGGAGCGCGAGCGGGGGATTACCATCAAGCTGGCACCGGTACGCATGAAGTACAAAGATTACGAACTCAACCTGATTGATACGCCCGGCCACGTTGATTTCAGCTACGAAGTCAGCCGATCACTGGCGGCGGTAGAGGGGGCCATCTTGGTAGTCGACGCCAGCCAGGGCGTCCAGGCCCAGACCTTAGCCAACGTTTATTTGGCACTGGCGGCCGAGCTCAAGATAATTCCGGTGCTGAATAAAATCGATTTGCCGGCGGCTGATATTGAGCGGGTCAGCGCTGAGCTTATCAACCTGCTGGGATGTAAAAAGGAAGATATTTTGTTGGTCAGCGCTAAAACCGGAGAAGGGGTAAGCCAGCTGTTGGATAGAATTATCGAGGATGTGCCGGCGCCGGCCGGCGCCCCGGCCGGCGCCCCACGTGCCCTCATTTTTGATTCCTATTATGACGATTATCGTGGGGTTATTCTCTATATCCGCCAATTCGACGGCCAAATCGCGAAAAATTCGCAGATAAAGATGTTAGGAACTCAAGCCGAAGGCCTGGCGCTTGAGGTTGGCTCTCTCAGCCCTGAAATGAAAACAGCTGACAAATTAAACAGTGGTGAAATCGGCTACATAGTTACCAACCTCAAAACTACCCGCTCCGGAAGGGTCGGTGACACGGTGACTGTGGTCGGTTCTAAGGCTAAGCCGCTGGCTGGCTACAAAAATGTCCAGCCTTTCGTTTACGCCGGCTTCTTCCCGGAAAGCCATGAGAATTACCAAGCACTAAAAGATGCCGTCGAACGGCTCAGCCTCAGCGACTCGGCCCTGCAATCATCGCCTGAGAATTCGCCCGTTCTGGGTTTTGGCTTCCGAATCGGCTTTCTCGGACTTCTGCATATGGATATCGTCCGTGAACGGTTAGAGCGTGAGTATAACCTTGATTTGATCGTTACTAACCCCTCGACCGATTACAAAGTTGGGCTAACGGACGGTACCGAAATCGACATCAAGTCCGCCTCTGAGCTGCCCGATATCAGCCAGGTCGCGGAAATTAAAGAGCCATGGGTCAAAGGTGAAGTAGTCTGCCCGTCCCAGTATGTCGGCAGGGTCTTGCAATTAATCGTGGCGGCCCGCGGCCTGCAGAAACACATCGGCTATATGGATAACCTGGCAGTCATAGACTTTGAGGCGCCGCTGGCGAATTTGCTGACCGACTTTTACGACCAGCTTAAGAGCATTACCAGCGGCTACGGCTCGTTCAACTATGAATTAGCCGAGTACCGGGCCGAGGAGCTGGTCCGGCTGGATTTTTATGTGGCCGGGGATAAAATCGATGCCTTGTCGGTCATGGTGCATAAAACAGAGGCGGAGCGGCTGGCGCGGAATGCCGTGTCCAAGCTAAAAGAGGTAATTCCGCGCCAGCAGTTCAAAGTAGCCCTGCAGGCGGCGGTTGGCGGCAAATTCATCGCCCGTGAAGATATAAGCGCTTACCGCAAAGATGTGACAACGGGTCTTTATGGCGGCGACGTTACGCGCAAGAAAAAAGTTTTGGCCAAGCAAAAAAAAGGCAAGGAGCGGATGAAGCGTTTCGGCAAAGTCGATATACCAGCCGAGGCATTCGCTGTTATGCTAAGGAGAGATTAAATGACAAGAGATGACTTTTTAAAGCAGTTGCCCGAGCTGGTTAAGGATTACCAGCCCTTACCGGAGGTTGGGGCCAGGATCGCCAACGTCGATCTTTTGATGGTGGTAGGTGCGACGGGGGTGGGCAAAACCAGCATCATTAAGCGGCTAAACATACCCTTTGTCATTACGGACACAACCCGTCCCTCCCGGCCAGACGAAATCGATGGCTCAGATTACAATTTCCGTTCGGATTACGACCAGATTGTCGCCGAAATAAAGGGGCGCAAATTCGTCCAGGTCAATATTTTTCCAACTGGCGACTTTTATGGCACCAAGGCCAGCGCTTATCCAGAACTAGGTTTCGCTGACTACGCCATTGTGGCAGATAGGGTGCCGGAATTTAGAAAGATGGGCTTTAATGAAACGATTACCGCCTACATAACACCGCCGAATTTCTTAGAATGGATGAGCCGGATTGATCGCCATAACGCCGAAAGCGACCAGCTGGCCCAGCGGCTGGAGGAAGCCAAACGCTCGTTTAATTTCGCCCTGAACGATAAAGACACGCACTTTATACTTAATGACGATTTAGATATGGCGGTCCACCAGACCGAAATGCTACTTAACGGTAAAACCGACCCGGCCCGCGAAGCCAAAGCCCGGGAGAATGCCGAGCAGATCTATAAAGAGCTAACCTTTGCTTAAGGAAGCTCATGCAGCTTAAGCACTTCAATGAATTCAAGGATATATTAGATAAATATAAGGTGTCTCCGCGTGCTCTGCAGGCCACTAAGGATTTGCGCCTTGTCATTTTAGTTGCGCCGACGTCGGCCGGCAAGAATACGATTATTCGGCATCAATCAGGTACCGGGCGTTACTATAATCTGGTATCTGATACAACCCGCCCGCCACGCCAAAACGATGGTGTGCTGGAACAAAACGGTAAGGAATATTGGTTCAGGACCGAAGAGGAGATGCTGAGGGACTTACACGCCGGAGAGCTGCTGGAAGCTGAGATTATCCATAAGCAACAAGTTTCAGGTATCAGTATCCGCGAACTGGAAAAAGCCCAGAACGAAGGTAAGATAGCTATTACTGATGTCGATCTCAAAGGTATTCACAATATTATGCGGATTAAGCCCGACACCCTAGCGATTATGCTGATTCCGCCCAGTTTCGAAGAATGGATGCGCCGATTCGCCAGCCGAGGCAAGATGAACCCCGATGAGCAAAAACGCCGGCTGCAAACAGCCCAAAAGCTTTTCCAGGACGGGCTCGACCAGGATTATTATCACTTTGTCATTTCGGAAAACATTGAGCAGTCAGCCGCCCTGATAGACGCTGTGGTTGAGGGCAAAGCCAACCCACACCAGGGAAGGGGGCGGGATTTACTGCAGCACTTAAAATCATCGCTTGAAGACAAACTCGACACTATTAATTAGCACTCTTGACAGGCGAGTGCCAACGTATCTACAATAGTAGGTACTTAGCAATATAGTTTTGCGAGTGCTAAATGACGGATAGACAAGCCAAGATTTTACAGGCGATAGTCGAGCAATACGCCGAAGTCGCCAGCCCGGTTGGCAGCAGTTTGCTGGCCAAGGTTTTTGATGTTTCCAGTGCCACCGTGCGGGCCGAAATGGCTGCCTTGGAGCGAGAGGGTTACATTAAACAGCCGCACACCAGCGCCGGCCGGGTGCCTACAGATAAAGGCTATCGATTTTACGTCAACCAGCTGGCCGAAAACACTGAATTACCGGGAGAAAAACGGGCCCAGCGGGCTCTGACGGCTCGCGTCCAGCATGGTGGTTTACCAGAGCAGACCATCCGCAACGCAGTTGATACGCTGGTAGAGCTGACCCACAACCTGGGTATGGCGACCATCGGGAATCAGCTTTACATGAGCGGCTTATCCAATTTGTTCGGCCAGCCGGATTTCATGCATCCGGGTCAGGTCCAGGAGGTTGCGAGGCTCTTAGACAACCTGCAGCCCTGGCTGAACGAGGCCGCGCCGAACGAACCGCTTAGCGTATACATCGGCCGCGAGAACCCGATAGGCCGCAGTGCCGGCGCCAGCCTGATAATCAGCCGCTTCCGCAGCCCATTCAGCGACCGCAGTTATATCGGTGTTCTGGGGCCGACCAGGCAGAGCTATAAAGATGTCATGAGCCTGGTCGGCCGCGCCGGCCAAGCCCTGGAGGAAACGCTATATGTCTGAAACAGTTAAATCTAGTGGAACCTATGATCACTTTACTAATGTTTTCTATGCCTCGCACGAACATGATCCGGAGGCTTTGGCATCTGCAAAGGCCGTAAATGATATGTTCAATCAATGTCTTATTAACCTTGGTATAGGTGACCCCAGTCAATTACCTCAGGAAATTAGAGAATACCTTGAAAAAGAAGCTGAAGAAGTACTTAAGATGGGAGCACACCATGACTAAGAAGCCGACAATCAAAGAATTGGAACATAAAATCGGTGAGCTGACCGAGGCGCTGCAGCGCGAACGGGCCGACGCCGAGAACTTGCGCCGCCGAACTCAAGAAGAAAAATCTAGGTTAGGTGAGTTCTATAAAGCTATGGTTATCCAGGAACTCCTCCCGGCTCTAGATAATCTTGAGCGCGCCTTTAAACACACGCCCAAAGAGCTCAAGGACAATGAGTATGTCAAAGGTTTAAGAAGTGTCATGAAGCAATTCGAACAATGCTTTGCCCAGCTTGGGGTCAAACGGATTAAAACCGTGGGAGAGGTGTTTGACCCCAGACTGCACGAAGCAGTCCACATGGAGGAAGGCAACGGCACGGTTGAAGTTGTTTGCGAGGAACTTCAACCGGGTTACCTCCTGGGTGACGAAGTTATCCGCCATGCCATGGTCAAAGTTAAGATGGAGAAAAAGTAATGAGCAGACAGGAACGAATAAACACACCAAACGGCGACACTTTCAGGCCGGGTGAGGATTATTGGCCAAAACCAAAAATCCCAGCCACAGGTGAAACTAGCGAAGATCCTAAACCGGCAGTGACGGAAGCAGCCCTATCAATTAAAAGGCTACTCGGCAATCAAAGGTTAAGCCGTACCGAGGCTCAGGGCGCAAGAATACCGGTAAAGAGAAGAGAGGAGAATTCAGATGGCTAAGATTATAGGAATCGATTTAGGAACAACCAACTCCGCGATGGCGGTGATGCAATCCGGTAAGCCGGAAATCATCGCCAATAGCGAAGGCAACCGCACTACGCCGAGCGTGGTAGCGATTAATAAAAACGGCGAGCGGCTGGTCGGCCAGGTGGCTAACCGCCAGCGCGTCACCAACCCGACCAACACCATTTTTGGAGTTAAGCGCCTGATTGGCCGCAAGTTTGAAGATAAAGAGGTCCAGCGTGACATCGAGCTGATGCCGTATAAAATCGTCAAAGCCGGTACCGGCGTAAAAGTAGAGATGGCCGGCAAAGAATATAGCCCCGAAGAAGTCAGCGGCATGATTTTGAGCAAACTTAAGGCTGATGCAGAGGCCTTTTTGGGCGAGCCGGTTACAGAGGCCGTGATTACCGTGCCGGCGTACTTTGATGACAGCCAGCGGCAAGCTACCAAGGACGCCGGCAAAATCGCCGGCCTGGAGGTCAAGCGCATCATCAACGAGCCGACGGCCGCCGCCCTGGCCTACGGCTTAGATAAAGGCAAAGAAGAGAAAATTGCCGTCTTTGACCTGGGCGGCGGCACTTTCGATGTTTCAATCCTGCAATTGGGCGAAGGTGTCTTTGAGGTCTTAAGCACCAACGGTGATACCCACTTGGGCGGTGAGGACTTCGATATGCGTATCGTCAACCACTTCGTCGAGCAATTCAAAAAAGAGTCCGGTATAGATGTTAAAGACGACAAAGCGGCCATGCAGCGGCTCAAAGAAGAGGCCGAAAAAGCCAAGAAAGAGCTGTCAACAACGGAGGTAGCTGATATCAACCTGCCATTCCTAACTGCTGACGCCGAGGGGCCAAAGCACTTTGAGTACAAACTGACCCGCGCCAAACTGATTGAGCTGGTCCAGGACCTGATTGACCAAACGGCTGTGCCATGCGAAAAGGCTATCAAAGACGCCAAGCTGACAGCAAAGGACATCAATGAAATCGTCCTGGTCGGTGGCATGACCCGCATGCCGGCAGTTGTCGATAAGGTCAAGCAAATCTTCGGCAAAGACCCCTTGCAAGGAGTTAACCCTGATGAAGTCGTCGCCATCGGCGCGGCCATCCAGGGTGGAGTGCTGCAGGGCGATGTCAAAGACGTGCTGCTTCTGGATGTCACGCCACTGTCTTTAGGAATCGAGACGCTTGGAGGAGTTACTACCAAACTGATCGAGCGTAACACTACAATCCCGACCAGCAAGAGCGAGGTTTTCAGTACCGCAGCTGACAATCAGAACAGCGTCGAAATCCACGTTTTACAGGGTGAGCGCGAGATGAGCGCCGACAATAAATCGCTCGGCCGATTTATCCTAGACGGTATTCCGCCGGCGCCGCGCGGTGTGCCGCAGATTGAGGTTGCTTTTAACATCGATGCCAACGGTATTTTAAATGTCACCGCTAAAGACAAAGGCACCGGCAAGGAGCAGAGTATTACCATCCAGGGCAGCGGCAATTTAGATAAGGCCGAGGTAGAGAAAGCTGCCAAGGATGCCGAAGCCCACGCCGAAGAAGACAAGAAAAAACGCGAAGCCATCGAGGCCAAGAACATGCTCGAGAACGCGGTTTACCAGGCCGAGAAGATGAAGACCGACTACAAGGACAAATTGTCTGAGGAAGATGTCAAAACTTTGGATGAGGCCGTCAGCGAGGCCAAAACACATCTTGAGGCAACCGATAAAGAAGAGCTGGAAAAGGCCGCTAAAGAGCTGAGTGACAAGCTCATGCCGATTGGCTCCAAGATGTACGAAGCTGCCCAGGCAGAATCTAAGCCCGAAGCTGAGAGCGGCGACAAACCGGACGACAAGAAATCCGACAAAGACGAGCCGATTGAAGGCGAAGTCGTCGACGACAAAGATAAGAAAGAAGAAGGTGATGCCAAGTAAAGGGTTGGAGAAATTACACAGTCATGAAATGGTAGGCAAATCTCTTGAAGAGTTGCTTAGACTATGTTTTGCAAATTATCCATTTTCCGGAATTGAGACTGAAGCAGACTTACCAGTGGAGGTTTCGCGTCAACTTCAAATGGATTGGGCTAGCTCAAGAGAGCATCCTGAGGGTTACGGTAGAGAATTTCTAATTGTCAGAAATACCGCCAAAGCTCACCTGCATGGAGATGAGTATGTCACAATCCCTGGGACAGAAAGCTTCAGCATAAAGCACACTTATTTGGTCAGCAATCCGACTGATGATCCTCGTGTTTCCAGGTTTGAGGAAAGAAAAAATCGGGATTTTGCCTCTGGGTCATCAAATGCAAGCGGGTCGCTTTCAGAACCTGAATCCCTCGATCTAGTAAAAGAATATTTGTTACCCGCTTTTCGACCGGACTTGGCTGAAGGCGAAGTCGTCGACGACAAGAAAGAAGGTTAGATGAAGCCAGGTAATTTCCTGCGCTACGTAGTTTTGCCGGCGGCCATGCTGGCCGCCGGCGTCAAGCTAGGTGTCAAATACGCCAAAGATAACTATGTATCTAAGGACCGCCGCTTCATCGAAGCCGAAATCCTAAAGCGAGAGAAACAGAAAAATGGCTAAGCGGGACTACTATGAAGTCCTGGGCGTTGGTAAAAGTGCCAGCGCCGATGAGATTAAAAAAGCCTTCCGCCGTAAGGCTATCGAATACCACCCTGACCGCGGCGGCGATGAGACTAAATTTAAAGAAGTCAATGAAGCTTACGAAGTCCTCAAAGATGACTCTAAGCGCAAGCGCTATGACCAGTTCGGCCATGCTGGCGTTGGCTCAAGCGCCGCCAGCGATGGTAATCCGTTCGCCGGCTTTGGCGGTTTTGGCCAGGGTCAGGAATTCAATTTCGACTTCGGTGATTTAGGCCTGGGCGATATTTTCGGCAGCTTTTTTGGCGGTGATTTCAGCAGTGGCCGCCGTGGCCAAAAAAGCCGCGGCCAGGACGTCGAAACTAGTGTCGAAATCAGCTTTGAGGATGCCGTTTTTGGTACCGAAATCAGCTTGAGGCTGACTATGCAGGATACCTGCCACCACTGTTCGGGCACGACTGTCGAGCCCGGTTATAATCTAAAAACCTGCGATACCTGTAAGGGTAAAGGACAAGTTACCAATGTAATGCGGACAGTGTTTGGTAACATCCAGCAGGCGGCTCCGTGCCCGACCTGCCACGGCAGCGGCCGCGTGCCCGAAAAAATCTGCACAGTTTGTAGCGGTAAAGGCACAGAACGGCGTACCCAGAATATTAGCCTTAAAATACCGGCCGGTATCGATGACGGGGCGACCATCCGGCTGCGCGAGCACGGCGAGGCTATCGCCCGGGGGCCAAAAGGTGATTTATACGTTAACGTCCGCGTCAGACCGCACAAAAAATTCACCCGTGAGGGCGACCTGATTTTATCGACCGAACACATCGGTATGGCTGATGCCGCTTTGGGCACCGAGATCGATGTCGACACCGTCGACGGACCGGTCCGCATGAAAGTACCAGCCGGTACCCAAAGCGGCACCGACTTCAAATTATCCGGTCACGGCGTGCCACATCTAAATAAAAAATCCCGGGGTGCCCACATCGTGACCTTAGCTGTCCATACGCCCACCAAACTCAGCCGCGGCCAGCGCGATGCCCTCGAATCCCTCCGCGGCAATTAATCGGGGTAGCCAGTCTTGAATAACACAATCGTAAAGTCCTTTTCTAGATAGTCAGTCTTTAAAACGACTCGCCGGCTCATCGTTTTGCAATAATCAAAAATCACCTGAGCATCAGCATAAGCTATAAGCGAATCATGTTTGGCTGGTCTTAACCCCCCGGCCATATTAAAAGCCAGCACTTCGCCGGTTTGATCCCAAAGGGCTTTTATCATCTTTTTTCGCTTTGCCAGCCAATTATCGATGTTGCCGTTCATAACACCTGAGGATAAGACCACATCAAACATCCCCTCGGCCCGCATAAAGGGGTCGCCAACTTTAAACCGGTGACCCTCGTATCTTTTTTTAGCGACTTCTATAAATTTTTCAGACCGGTCAATACCCAGATAGCGGAAGGTTGGTGACTTGGCGTATAGATATGGCAGCAAATCCCCCATGCCACAGCCGGCATCTAGAACAGACCTACCTTCAATCGGAACCTCTTTGGTAAGCTCGCGGAAACGGATAGCCATCGACCGGTAATCCCACCACAGCAGGGCCTTGGGCCCGGGGCCGTAATCATCGAAAGCGTCGTCGTAATCTTCCTGCATCCGGGGCATAAAAAAGCTCATTAATCTATTTTACGCCGGTTTTACCTTTAAAAACTTGACGGCGGTGATTATAATGGTAGGCAGACCAGGCAACATTAAAAACGTGAAACAAAAACAGCTTCAATCCGGCTTTATTCCCATGTTGATTATCTTCCTGCTGTTGATAGGCGCAGTTGTTTATTTCGCGTTCGTAACGGTCCTCCACCATCAGAAATGAAAGTCTTAGTAGTCAACAACAATACCGCGCATATGAAAAACCTGCTTGGCGCTTTAGAGGGCCATGAGGTAGAAATCCAGAATTATCTGCCGGGAATTAACTTTCATACCGACGGCAAAGACGTAATCGTTCTATCAGGCGGCGGCGGCGAAGGCCTCGAAGTTAACGATAACTATAAGCCCGGCCACCCCTGGTATCAGGACGAAATGAATCTGGTCAGAACAGCTACCAAACCAGTAGTGGGCATTTGCATGGGATTCGAAGTGATGGTCAGGGCATTTGGCGGTAAAGTCACCGGAATCGGCCAGCTGATCCAGGGCTTTAATAAAGTTGAAGTATCAGATTTTGCCTATCCGCTAGTGGGCGAAAAAAACTTAGAGCAGTTCGAATCGCACAGCTGGCGTGTCAAAGAAGAGGATGTACCCGAGCAGTTCCAAAAATTAGCTAAATCTGACATCGGCGTCGAAATTATTAAATATAACAATCTGATAGCTACCCAGTTCCACCCTGAAAAGGGTGGAACTCTTAAATTACAGGATTTATTAGACATCGTTGTAGCCGCCTGACTCCTGTCAGAACCGCCAAAAACGGAACTTTATCTGATTGATAAAATTATTAAATTGTGTTAAAATACTGTTAACTTTTATCTAAGAGGTAAGCCATGCGGACAAAACGGATAATCGGCGCTTTTGAAAAGGTCAGCTTTCCTGACTTCGGTTTACTGGATGTAGTCGCTAAGATTGATACCGGTGCGACTTCCGGTTCACTGCACGCTACCCACATTAAGGAAATCATGCTTCCCACAGGTGAAAAAGCCCTAACCTTCACACCTTACGGCAAACGCAAAAAAATGATAGTCAACTCTTTTGAGCTGCGCGAAGTCCGCAGCAGTAACGGCTCAAGCTCGCTGCGCTATTTCGTACCGACGACAATAATAATCAAAGGCGTACAATATCCTATCGAAGTCAGCCTGGCCGACCGTACTTTAATGAAAAAAGCCGTCTTGGTCGGCCGCCACTTTTTACGCAGCCACGGTTTTGTTGTTGACCCCAACAAGGGAACAAAGTATCGTTACCACGTAAAGTAAAGCCCATGAAAATCGCTATCTTATCCAAAGGACCAGCTAACTATTCCACCAAACGTTTAAAGGAAGAAGCCCTTAAGCGCGGCCACGAAGTGGAGGTTATTAATTATATCCACTGCGAGGCCAGAATTGAGCAGAGCAAGCCAATCATTCTGTACAAAGGCGAGGAGCTAAAGGGCTTTGACGCGATCATCCCCAGGATCGCTTCGTCTTACACCAGGTACGGCAGCGCGATTGTCCGCCAGTTTGAGATGCAAGGGGTATTTACCACTACAAGCTCGCTATCGCTGGTCCGTTCGCGTGACAAACTTCGCTCAATCCAGCTTCTGTCCCGGGCTGGCATCGGAATCCCAAAGACAATATTCTCGCGCGGTTTCGCTGATATTGATGACGTTATGCAGGAGCTCGGCGGCCCACCCATAATCATCAAGCTGGCACGGGGCACGCATGGCCGCGGTGTGGTCCTGGCCGAAAGCCGCAAAGCTGCCCGCTCAGTACTACAAGGGTTTTACCTAATGGACGATGACGGCACGAATATCCTGCTGCAAGAGTACGTAGAAGAGTCGGCCGGTACGGATATCAGGGCACTGGTTGTTGGCGGGCAGGTCGTCGCCAGCATGAAGCGCCAAAGCCTGACAGATGATTTCCGCTCTAACCTTCATCAGGGGGGCGAGGGTGTTACTATCAAACTGACAGATGAAGAGCGCAAAACAGCTGTTAAAGCCGCTCGCTCGATGGGCCTTTCTATCAGCGGAGTCGATATGATGCGCAGTAAGCGCGGTCCGTTGGTGCTCGAGGTTAACTCCAGCCCCGGTTTCGGGATAGAACAAGTCACCGGCCGCGATGTAGCTTCGAAAATTATCGAATACGTAGAGCGTAATGCCAAGCAAAAGCCGCGGAAAGACAAAGTCGGTGCCTAAGCTTAACGCCAAACACCTGCCACTTATCACTATCTTTGTGGTTTTGATAATCGCCGTCGTTTTGGCTTTAGTTTTCGGCGGTTCTGGCTCCAGCAAGAAACAAACCGTTCAAAACTGCGGCCCATATCGTAATGACCGATTAGTCAAGATAAATGGCTTTACTTTCAAAGCCGAAGCGCCCAATAACCAGGCTGCTTTTGATAAAGGGCTGGGCGGGCGGTCGTGTATTTTACCTGACGAGGCGATGATTTTCCCCTTTAAATCACCAGGACAGTATGCGTTTTGGATGAAGGGGATGAAGTTTCCAATAGATATACTGTGGATTAGCTCTAACCACATCATCATTGCCGAACAGGTTAACCTGCAGCCATCCAGCTATCCTAAAAAATACGCTAATCCAACCAACCTGCCAGCTCAATATGTACTTGAGATTAAAGCTAATCGAACTAAGGAACTAAAAATCGCGCCGGGCGCTATAGCCCAGTTCTGAAAAGCTCATGCTAAAATGAGCGCATAATGACCGATGTTTACCTGGCTATACTGATATTTTTGCCAGCCGCTCTGACTTATCTGCTCAAAAGCAACGCATCGGCCGCTTTTTTGGCTCTCTGCGGCGGCTTTAGTTTATTCACATTATCAGGCAGCGATATCCAGCATTTGGTCGGCAAAACCCGGATAACTTCTTTAACCTCAAATGATGTCGACCTAGCTTTATTGGTTTTGCCGCTGTTACTGACTTTGTTTTTGACTTATAGAGGCGTCACAGCTAAACGCCGCCGCTATCTCGAGTTGGTGCCGGCGCTGTGCGCCGGCGGCTTTCTGGCTATAGTGGGCGGCCCTATGCTCAACAGTGCTTTGTCTACTAATTTTTCACATTCACAGGCTTGGCAGGACCTGCAGACAGCCCAAACCTATATTGTTGCCGTAGGACTGACTTCAAGCTTGCTGCTTTTTTGGGCGGGTACACGTGGACATCACTCTAAAAAACATAAATAGGCCAATTTGAATTCTTATAGCAAATAACAGATAATGAAAGGTGATTTTTTGGGCTTGCGGGCCCATAGCTCAGTTGGTTAGAGCAGCGGCCTTTTAAGCCGCGTGTCGTGGGTTCGAGTCCCACTGGGCCCTCCAGAAAATCGCAACCAACCTAAGGTGAAGCTTTTTATATAAAAAAACACCCGGCTCGGGTGTTGCGGTTGGCCCGCGGCTCTAACTCTTGCGAGTGAGCCGCGGGCCTAAGGTCCAAGTTCCTACTGGGCGAGCGAGAGCGTGACCACCTCGGTCATCTGGCCCGAAGGCGAGATAACCCCATGGAGGTTTGCACCGTCCAGCTTCGTCGTCTGTGAAACAGGCGCACCCGCCGTGAGTGTGGCATGACAGGTGTTGATGAAATGGTTGTCCGTGATGTTCGTCGTGCAAGTGCCTTGGTAAGTGCCACCGAACCCGGTGTAAGTGAACGGGCTCTGCGGATAGACAGTTGCCGATGCCGCGGCGGCGAAGGCCGCGAACACCATGGCAATGAGAGCGAAAGTGCAAAATGCTTTGCGAAACATCTTTGCCTCACTTCCTCCCCGTAGGGATAGATGAACCTTATTAAACTGCATGCTTCAGTAGTTTCCCACCTCAGCCTGTCTATATATTAACATAACTTTAATAAAAAAGCAATAGCAATTAACTTCTTAGCCTATCTGTGGGAATATTTTGTACAGATGAGGACTTTCCGGCGTACAACCCTTATAACTGCATTTTGCCTATCTGTTTTAGGGGGCTTGGGGCTAGCTAGGCTTATCAATCTTACACCCCATTTATGGCTTATAACTTTAGCACCCCTGTTGCTACTCTTTAGGAGGCGTACCGTATTAACGCTTTATCTGTTAATCCTGCTTGGCCTGAGCGTTGGGCTCTGGCGGGGTGAACTATATATGTCCCACATCAGGCAACTGCGTAATTTATCAGAGCAAAAGGTAACTATTGTTGCGACAGCTTCCAGCGATTCGATTTACGGCAAACGCTCGCAAATTCAGTTCACTGGCAACCATATTAAGCTGATTGAGCCCCATCGGCAGGATTTAGCTGGAACCTTCAAGCTGAGCGGCTTCGGCGAGAAAATGATTTACCGTGGTGACCAAGTCCAGGTTACTGGTAAACTGTTTCCGTCGCGCGGTTCCAACCAGGCAACGATCGCCTACGCCAGGCTGGTCAGGTTATCGACTGGCAGCAGCTGGTATGCCGATACCAACCGAAAGTTCTCGGCAGGTATGCAAAATGCATTGCCCGAACCAATTGCCTCGTTCGCTATGGGGCTATTGATTGGCCAGCGGACCAACTTGCCGGTTGATATCACGGCGGCGCTGACTGCCGTCGGCTTAATACATATCGTGGCAGTCAGTGGCTATAACCTGACAATTATTGTCAGGGCCGTCGGCCGGCTTAAACTCGGCTCTAAGTATCAAAAATTAGTAATTTCTTTGGGTTTGGTTGCTGCTTTTGTGATGATTACCGGCTTTAGCGCCTCAATCGTGCGGGCGGCTTTGGTATCTGTTCTAAGCCTTTGGGCCTGGTTTTACGGCCGCCGCATCAAGCCGGTGGCTTTAATTAGCCTGGCGGCGGCCGTAACGGCACTATGGAACCCGTTTTATATCTGGGGCGATTTAGGCTGGTACCTATCCTTCCTGGCATTCTTTGGCGTTCTGGTCATAGCTCCCTTAATCTCGGCCCGTTTCTTTAAAAAGCAGCCTAAGCTGATAACGATGGTGCTGTTAGAAACCCTGTCAGCTGAGCTGATGACTTTGCCTTTGATTCTGATGACCTTCAGCCAGCTGTCTGTCATCGCTTTGGTTGCTAACCTACTGGTCGTTCCGCTCGTACCGCTGGCGATGCTGTTGTCGGCAGCAGCCGGTGCATCAGGTGTTTTGATACCCCAGCTGGCCGGCTGGGTGGCTCTGCCGGCCCGAATATTGCTTACCTACATGCTGGACATCGTCCATTTATTATCATCGATTCCATCAGTCCTGCTTCACCGTTCGATAAGCCTGGCCGCGATGCTGTTTCTGTACGCAGTAGTCTTGGTTTTGGTTCTTATGGTTCAAACTAAACTATCACGTCGGAAGAACAAGCCCAAGGAAGCCCGCGAGGTTTATATAACACCTTAAAAATGATAAAATAACAGATATGAGCGGTCACTCCAAATGGTCGACGATTAAACGTCAAAAAGAGGCCAACGACGCCAAACGGGGCGCCCTATTTACTAAATTGGGAAATCAAATTGCGGTGGCTGCCCGAGCTGGCACAGACCCGGCTAGTAACTCGTCACTGGCTATGGTTATCGATAAAGCCAAAAAGTCAGGCATGCCCTTATCTAACATTGAGAGATCTATCCAGCGCTCAGCCGATAAATCGGCCGCCCAGGTAGAGCAGGCCATGTACGAAGGTTACGGCCCGGGCGGAGTTGCCGTATTGGTAGAAGTAGCAACCGACAATAAAAACCGTACATTGCCCGAAGTGCGCCTGGCCTTTACAAAAAACGGCGGCAGTTTGGCCGACCAGGGCAGTGTGGCCTTTCAGTTCAGCCGCAAGGGAGTTATTAGGGTAAAAGGCGCCGGCGATGAGCTGGAGCTGGCCGCCATCGACGCCGGCGCCGAAGACATCTTCGAGGAACCCGAAACCGGCGAAACAGTCATCCACACTGCGCCGACCGACCTGGCTAAAGTCCGCGATGCGCTCAGGGCTGGCAGTTATGAAGTTACCGACGCCGAACTGACCTACGAGCCCAATAATACGGTTGAAATCAGCGACCCCGATACCGCCCGCAAGATTATCAAGATGATGGACGCTCTGGATGAGCTTGATGATGTGGCTGCCACCCACACCAACTTCGATTTGGCCGACAGCTTAAATTTATAAATGGAATCCCAACCAAGACAACCCGAATGGCTCGATTATAAAGGCCGTCAAAAACTTTCTAGGCTGTTAGCGACAGAGGCCGGTTGGCTCAGGCCGCGGTATGGTTTGATGCCCAGGTCATTCCGAGAGACCTATATCCCCCTCTTGGCTACCGGCAGGTTATTGGTGGCGAAGGAAAGGGAGCCAATCGAGGAAGAGCATTTGCGCAAAATGCTGGCAGTTCAAGCCGGCATTTTAAAAACAATACCAGCCTGGATTGGCGGTACAAGCGAGGTGCATCAATTTATAGAATCTGAAGCCGGACTTGAAAGACAGCAGTGGCAGCAATTAAGCCAAAGCGAAAAATTGCCGCAGCCATGGAAGAATGCAATAGCAGATACTCAGAAACTGGCTGGATTGGTTGCGGCTGCAGAGAAGGATGTAGAAGAATAATGCGCTTGTTTTTATCATCAGAGAATCTTGGTAGATACCCAGAAGAATTCTTACATTTGCTTGGCCCAAATAAAAAACTCGCCTTCGTCGAGAACGCTAAAGATGACTGGAATCCAAAAGACAGAAAAGCCAAAGTCGATGAACATCTTGAACAGTTTAGGGGACAGGGATTTGATGTTTTCGAGCTCGATTTAAGGGATTATTTTGGCAAGCCAAAAAAACTCAAACAGGAGCTTCCAAAATGCGCAGGGATATTCATCGCCGGCGGAAATACTTTCATACTGGCCCGGGCTTTAAGATACAGCGGTGCCGACAAATTACTTTACGACATGGTGCGTAAAAATGAAATCGCCTTTGGCGGGTCGAGTGCCGGTTCTATCATCGCCACCCCATCCCTAAAAGGTGTCGAACTGGGAGATTCACCAAGTGTCACCCCTAAAGGTTATAGTAACAATGTAATCTGGGAAGGGTTAGGCTTTGTTAACTTTCATCTGGTGCCTCATTACAAATCCGATTGGTTCGGCATAGAAGCCGAAGCCATGCTTGATTATTTCAAAAAACATAAAATGGATTATAGGGCTTTGATGGACGGCCAGGTTATTCTGCTAAACGGTGACAGGGAAGAGTTTTTAGAATGAGAATCATCGGGATTGATCCCGGAACAGGAATTTTGGGTTTTGGTGTAATCGAAACTGACGGCTCTAAACACCAGTTGGTCGACGCCGGGGTTATTCGAACTCCGGTCAAAGAAGACGACGGCGTAAGATTGCAAACCATTTACGAAGAAATCAGCGACATTATCGCAGAAGCGAAACCATCCGAAATGGTGATAGAGAAGTTATTTTTTGCCCAAAACGTAACTACGGCGATGACGGTGGCTCAGGCCAGGGGAGTGGTACTGCTGGCTGGTATGCAAGCCGGACTTAAAATCCATGAATATACCCCTTTGCAGATAAAACAATCGCTGACCGGCTATGGCCGGGCCGAAAAAAAGCAGGTGCAGGAAATGGTGCGTGTTTTACTAAGCCTAAAAGAAGTGCCTCAGCCGGATGATTGTGCCGACGCGCTAGCGGCGGCACTGACATACGCGACCTCTCTTAAGGTAAAATAAAGCGATGATAGCCACGCTGGAAGGGAAGGTCACGCAGAAATTGGGCGACATGGTAGTGATTGAGTGCGCCGGGATTGGTTATGGCGTAAACGTAACATTCGAAGATTTTGGTGCATTGAACACTGACGAAAAGACCAAACTTTATATCTATGAGCACATCAGAGAGAACGCCCACGATCTATTTGGTTTCCGTAGTTTAGAAACCAAATTTCTTTTCGAGCAGCTTTTAACCGTCAATGGCGTCGGCCCGCGTATGGCTTTATCGATCCTTAGTATTGCTAACTCGACTCAAGTGCGCAAAGCTATTGCCGCCGGGGACACAAAGTTCATTGCCCAGGCTACAGGAGTAGGCAAAAGAGTTGCCGAAAGGGTCGTCGTCGACCTCAAGGATAAAGTAGGGTTAATGGCCGACGAAAACGCTACCGATTTTCTTACCACAACCGCCAACCCTAATGACGAAGCACTACAGGCACTTGTTGCTTTGGGATATTCAGTTCAGGATGCGGCTGGCGCACTCAAGACAATCGATGCTAAACTACCGATAGAAGAACGCATCAAGCTCGCCCTAAAAAACTAAAAAATGACAGAAAAAAATCTAGTTCAGGAAAATGACCCTCTTTCTTATGAGGCTGCAGCCGACAATCTATCTTATTTCCTCCACCAAAGAGCGATTGACCCCGAAATTACCTCTGACTATGACTGCCAAGTAATGGCGAGCGTGCCGCTAATGGTCCAGCTCGAGCCACTGCGCACTAGTCTCGGCACACATTCAGAACGTGATAAATTAGTTTCCTATTTCGAGGCCAACGATTGGCTGCCTAAACAACTCCAGGAAGCCAACATCGCCGCTATAAAAGGGGTTGATGAGACTTTACGGCGAGCCAGCCACACCTCGCAGGGTGATAAAACCGAAGCCCAAAAAAGTACTCACAACGCTGTAAAACGTTACTACTTGGATTCATTACACGATGTTAAGACTCTGAATCTCGTCCGGACGCGCCGAGAGGGCCAACAGATGATTCCCAATATCGGGAGCCTAAGAGTAACCCGACCGGCCCTGTATACGATAGCCGATATGTTACTGGCGCGCGAATTTCTCGATAAGACACAGTGGGCTAATTCTAACTGGGCACAATACACTCACCGCCAAAAATACTGGCGAGGCTTCATGCTATTCGCGGCCCAGTACGGCAAAGATAAAGTATTAAACGACGCTTTTAATCATTTCTATGAAAAAGCCCAGAATCGCCGGAAATTTTGGTCTGAGGAGTTTGGCAAGATGGACCGCAAAATCGGGCATTTGGTGGCAGAAGGCCTCAAACAAGAGGGGGGTAGTGTTACCGAAGCAGAGGCGACTACTATTGCCGGTGAACCGGTTGATTGGGGCAATATGATTCCGGAAGGAGCAAAGCAGGATTTGGAGCGGGCCATAGTGAAATACGCTGATAAGGACACTCAAATCGATAAATATGTTAATGACCAGGGTATGACTCAAGCCAGGGCCGAAGAGATTGTGTTGGGCGGCCGTGCTTTGCGATACAACGGCCATGTGGTCGGGGTGGAAAGCGAAGAAGACGCTACTTCAGCTCCACCGCGCACCGATGGATCAAAGCAGGCAGGCCGGCGTCCACGCTATAGGGCCCGATACAAAGATACAACCGATTTCGTGGTTCGCGAGCAGAAGTCCTCTCCGACTTCGGATGAGGCTTCCGGTCCCGAAGAGCCTAGTCCATAATAATTGGGATGAGTTTTTTAGAGAGCTTGCCAAGGCCGTTTTTTGTGTTGGCACCGATGGATGATGTGACAGATACGGTTTTCAGGCAAATCATCATCGATTGCGCCAAGCCTGACTTAATGCTTACCGAGTTTGTTAATGTCGACGGCCTGCAAAGCCCGGGCAGGGAACATCTGCTGCATAAGCTCAAGCTGTCAAAAAAAGAAAAGCCAGTAATTGCCCAGCTGTGGGGATTAAAGCCGGATAATTTTTATAAGACCACCAAGGAATTGGCTGGGATGGGCTTTGAGGGGGTAGACCTTAATATGGGCTGTCCGGTAAAGACTGTTATTAAAAACGGTGCCTGTGCGGCTTTGATAAATAACAGAGGTCTGGCAGGCGAGATAATTGATGCGACGGCCGAAGCGGCAGGGGATACCCTGCCCGTCTCTGTTAAGACGCGGGTTGGATTTACAACGGTAGACATGAGCTGGATTGAATTCTTGTTAAATAAAAAAATACTTAACATGTTAAGTATTCATGCCCGGACGGCCAAGCAAATGTCTAAAGTCCCGCCCGATTATGATTTACTTGGTCAGGCCGTCCAGCTTCGTAATTCCCTGGCGCCCTCTACTCTAATTGTCGGTAATGGCGACATTATGAACCGGGCCCACGGCGAAATAATCGCTAAAAAATACGATTTGGACGGGGTAATGATCGGCCGCGGCGTTTTGCATGATCCATTCGCGTTCGCCGCGGCCAGCCCGTGGCCGGAGTGGGGCAAAGACCAGCGGCTGGGATTATTTAAGAAGCACATCGAGCTGTTCATTGAGACCTATAAGGAGGCCGAACGAAAATTCGAACCACTGCGTAAATTCTGCAAGCTGTATATTAATGGCTTCGAAGATGCATCCAAAATGCGGGAATCATTCATGCATACAAATACTGTCGAAGAAGCACTCAAATCACTGACAGCCTAGCAGGCTAGCCATATTCTTTAATTATGAGTAGTATAGCTGAAGCTTTTTCCACGATTGACCGGGCTAATTTTATCCCTGAAAATTTTAAATATATGTCTGGTGCTGATATGCCGCTGCCGATTGGTTACAGCCAGACTATCAGTCAGCCGACCACCGTGGAGATGATGCTGGAATGGCTTGATGCCCAACCCGATGAAAAAGTGCTTGACGTCGGTTCGGGTTCGGGCTGGACAACGGCGCTGCTGTCGATCATCGTTGGGCCGAAGGGACATGTTTACGCCGTAGAACGGATATCGGAGCTGGTCGAGTGCGGCCGCGAAAACGTTGAACGACTCGGTATGAGAAACGTCAGTTTTCATCAGGCGGGTAAAGAATTCGGTCTGCCGGCCGAGGCACCATTTAATCGGATTTTAGTCAGCGCCTCGGCCGATAAGCTGCCCCAGACCCTCATCGACCAGCTTAAACCTGGTGGCAAGCTGGTTATACCAGTCCATAATTCGATTTTTGAGATTTATAAAAACCCGGACTGCGGAATCGAATCAACTGAGCATCCGGGATTTGTCTTCGTGCCACTACTTTAATGGTGGGGGCGCCTGGATTTGAACCAGGGACCAATCGGTTATGAGCCGACTGCTCTAACCACTGAGCTACGCCCCCGCCAACAGAGGTAATTATAGCGTATAATGAGCTTTAGATGTTCGACAAAATCCAAACATTACTCAATAGTAAAAAGACCAAGCAGTTGCTCGAAATACGCAATATCGGCCTCTATATATTTGGCATCGTTGTATTAGCGATTGCCTGGAGCGGCGCTAAGACCGTACAGAGTAATTACGAGCTGCAAAAGAAAATCACAACCCTGCAGCAGCAAAACGTCGTTTTATCGCTGGAGAACCAGAATAACTCTTTGCAGAACCAGTATTATCAGACCCAGCAGTATCTTGAACTTTCAGCGCGGCAAAACCTTGGTTTAGCTGCGCCCGGCGAATCTGTCTTATTAGTTCCGCAAAGCACGGCCCTAAAATATATCGATCCTTCTATCGGTCAAAATTCAAGCCAGTCGGCACCGCCTGATACGCGGAAAAGCTATGTAAAGAACCTGGAAGCCTGGCGTGATTTTTTGCTTGGCCGCAAGTCCGCAACAGATTGACAAACACCATTTAACAGATTAGAATATTGATTCGGTAGTAACGCGGGGTGGAGCAGCGGCAGCTCGCATGGCTCATAACCATGAGGTCGCAGGTTCGAGTCCTGCCCCCGCTACCAAGAGCTATTGTAAAAGACCCGGAAATAAATCCGGGTCTTTGTTTGCAATCAGACTGCGTATCGTCTCAACCTTCTAGCGGTACGCCTAAACCTCCGTTTCTCAAAGAAACTGGTTGTCAGAAGTTCGGCATCCATTTCAGCTAATGTTCCACTGTATAGACTCTTTTCCCTCGGTTCATTTCTATGTGATAAATAAGCTTGGTCATGATGCCTAAAGCTGTTGTCGTAGTTGTTTTTGGTGTAAGTATGGGACATTTTTGTTGCCTTTCTTGACTTAAACTTTATCGAACAATATCCGGCAATTTAGCAACATCCTCCTCCAAATGACGCCCCTATTCATGTCGACTAGATAAGCATAAGTATAGCTATCCGTACTTATATAGTATGTGTGAACCATCACATCTTTTAGAGCCTACTGATTATATAGTTAGTACATGACTACAAGTATGCTGGCGGTTTTGCCAATCCGAAAAACTGATGACGAAAGTATTGTGGCCCACTTTAGTGATGGGTCCAGCATGAAATTCTCAAAAAACGAAGGCCTAATACATGCTTATGAGGAACCTCAAGGGGTGTACCTGATTAAATCTGGGTTTGTTAAAGCATATTCCATATCAAGAAATGGTAGCGAAAATTTATTGTTGATCCATCAGGCCGGTGATTTTATACCGCTACCTTGGGCCTTGGACGGGGAGCATACTACAGGCTTACGCTACGAAGCTATGAGTGACGTTAACGTTCTGAGAACGTCTAAGGATAAGCTACGCAGTGCATTGGGTGATAATCCTTGGCTAGCCCAACAAGTAATGAGTCAGACCGTAAGCATGCTCGGTTTATATACTCAAAGAATACAAACTTTGGAATATAGGACAGCCCGAGGCAGGGTTATTTCGGAGTTGATACACTTGGCTGAAAGGTTTGGGAAAACTGGAGAAAAGGAAATTCTTATTAACGCCCCAATAACGCATCAAGATATTGCAGATTCAATCAATATGACCCGGGAGACAGCCAGTAGAGCTTTAGAGTTACTCTTCGACGAAGACTTATTGGGCCAGGACGACCACTTTTTTACAGTGAAGGGATTGAACAAAATGTATAAGGCGCTTGACGCTGCTTAGCCTGTCCCTGTGGCTAGATTAAACTAACGGGCTAGTTTCTCCTGATAAGCTCTTCCATCTGCTTAACTCTGCCAAGATAACGTTCCAATTCGAATGGACTAGGGCTACCAAGTTTAAATAACAGATACGGATTGGCAAGAACGCTAATTCGTATTTTTAATTCATCCGGTTATTTAGGTACCAGTTCTTCTAGGTATGTACCTCATTTTTCGGAACGGATTTTAATCATGGTCCGTAAATTTGTGAGGTAGGAAATAGGGTTTACTTTAGGATGTCCTCGCAGATACTCAAGGTGCTTTTCTTGAAAGGTTATGAGTCGTACAGATATGCCATCTTCCTTTACCAGGCTCACCCGAGTATCGAGCTCAGAGTCGTTTTCCATCAGAATGAGCTCCTGCCTAATAGCATCCTCTCCTAGCTGTGCGGCTTTGACAGGTAGTTCCCAATCCCGGCGGTTCATATTACTTAACTTTAAGTTGCTTGGGCTTCTTGATTTCTTTACGGCCTCTGTCTTTTGGCATGATTATTACCTTCGGCGTCCGCCGCCATATCCGCCCTGACTGTTCCCGTGCCCTCTCAAACCGCTCGGTCGGTCTTCCCTGGGCCTGGCTTCGTTAACAGATATCTTACGCCCGTCCAGCTCTTTTTCATTCAGCTGCTTAATAGCTTCCTTAGCTTCGTCTTCGGAAGACATTTCTACGAACCCGAAACCCTTGGACTGATTTGAAAACTTATCCAATATTACAGATGCTGACACGACTGTACCCGCAGTTGAGAAAAAGTCGTTAAGTTGACTATCGTTAACACTATAGGCAAGTCCGCCTACATATAATTTAGTTGCCATTATTACTCCTTGTTAATTCGGAGTATCTGGCAATTCCAGTGAGCTGCTCTCCAAACGTCCTTAAATAAATCTAGAACTATCTACATACAGTTAAAGCAGCTTTTTCTAGTAATATAAGTTTACCATTTTTTGAGTTTTACCTCAAGTTCCACCAGTACATCTAAAAGTGTTCAGTTAAATATGCAACATGGTATCCAGTTCATCCTGGAATCAGCTCCTGCTCAGGAACCTATGATAGTAAAGTAAGTATTACAAATTCTTAGGAGGGGAAAATGAATAAAGCAATCATAGCAATAGTAATCGTTATAATCATAGCGGCAGGCGGGTGGGCTATATTTGGCAGGGGAAATAAATCGAATAATTCAATTTATGGTTCATCCAATAAAAATACTGCCCCAGTTAGTAATCAATCTAATAATTCGGCTAGCCAAAGCCAGGGGACGGGTTCTGTTAGCATCCAGAACATGATGTTTACGCCGTCTCAAGTAACAGTTGCTAAGGGGGCTAAAGTAACCTGGACCAATAATGACAGCGTAACCCATACTGTAGTAGATGATTTGTCGAACGTTGGAGGACCAAATAGCGGCGATATTGCGCCTGGTGCGACCTATAGCTTTACATTCAACAAGACCGGCTCGTATCAATACCATTGCAGTATCCACCCTTCTATGCGCGGAACAATAGTAGTAAGGTAAGCTTCCAATTGGAATGACCAGGCAATCATTTTGCTTATGGTTAAATAAATGCCGCTAGCTTTGTATAGTTAATCGTAATTGACGCCGCTTTTTTGCGGCAGTATATTGTGGAAAAGGCCGAAATAAGGAAAATGATAAAAATTAAATATCTAAAACTGAATAAAAAGGGCATCACTCAAATCCTGGCTCCACTAGCCTTTGTCGTAATCTTTGCTATTGTTGGCAGCATTGTGCTTCTGAAAAGCCACGCAGCGACAAGCAATAGTAATGTAACCTGCAGTGCTAGTGCCAGCCCTAACCCGGTAGATTGGAATTACAATTTTCAAGTTAAGTTAACCATCCATAACGGCAAAAGTGTCTATTTTACCCCTTTTGTAGGTTATAACATCATCTATTACACTCCCACTAGCTGGTACGGGGGCGGTACTGCAACACAATTCAATATGAATGCAATACCACCGGGTGGGTCCGAGTCATATTATTTTACTAAGCAACTGCCAAAGCCGGACGTTAAAATGGTCATCAGTTTTTCAGTCAAATGGGGACAAACCTCGACTACCTACGCAGCTCGCTGTTCGGTAACCATAAATCATAAAATCTTGTAAAACTGACGCAAAAACTTCCATTACATTTCGGCAGAGTAACTTCGAATGGACAAGGGCTGCCGCGGTAAAATTCTGGTTAGTCTTGCGTAAGACCCCACAGGTTAAGGGTTATCGGTTCGCTGAACTCATGGCTTAACTTTTCTACGTCATTGATTAAGATGTATTTTCCGGAATGGCTAATGATGCCGAGTTTTTCAAGATTTTCAATCTCGCGACTGACAGTTTCCCGGGCCAGATTAATCGATTGGCTGATAAGTTCATGGGTTAAGGGCGCTTTTATAATTATGGTTTTGCCTTGGTGCTCACCAAACCGGCTGGCTAAGAACATCAGCCGGTAGGCTACCTTTTCTGACGCCGTCTTATATTCTAAGTTGTCCAGCCTGTCTGCAAAAACGTAAAATTGTTCGGCCAGCTGCTTTAATACATCGGTGGCAGCGCCGGCATTATGTTTTATAAACCTCAAAAAATCTTGTTTAGGGACCTCAGTCACCTCTAGTTCGGACAAAGCTTCGTAGAAGACGCGCCGCAAGATGTCATTAAAAGCCCATATCAACGGAAAAATTTCACCGGTTTTATAAATTATATGGACATAATGGTTGCCGTCATCGCTAATCGAATAAACTCTTACGAAGCCCTTCCGGACAATAACTACGCCGGATGGCTCTTCGCCCCTCATAACAATTTCTCCGGCCGAAAACTTCCGTTGCCTCCCTGAGTCAAAAAATTCCGTCAGTCCTAGGTCAGTTATAGCCATCTTAGTATCTCTATTACAATTTTACGCCTTAATGTGACTTGGCGCACAACGGCCCACATAAACACGTGCCAGGATGGGGGTGGAGGAATTATCATGCGGACACCCACCAACACAACCATAAGTGGGAGGCCGCATGTTTTAATTTGGTCGATCTCCAAAATAAGAAAGGAGGATTATAGGAATGAGCAATAAAGCCGTCTGGAGTGAATACGAATTTTACCGCAGTGAACCGCCGGAACAGAATCATAGTATGACCCGGTACGAGGAAGACAGGCTGTTAGATAACAGCGCGTTCCTTAAGCACCGGGTCTGGCGGAATATGCGGCATTTCAGACCGCCGCACTCGAGGTTTGGGTCCTATAAACCAATCCAGAAGTTACATCTGGTAGAAAGGGGCAGGCTATGAAACTCACTTGGAAAGATGCCTACATCACCCTGTTTGCGGGAGGCGTAGTGGCCTCGCTGGTCGCGGCCTTACTTGGCTATGACTGGTCACTGTTTGCCAGCTGGAGAGGTGCCGTAGGCACAGTTGGAGCTTTGGGCGTTTTAATGCTTTTAGCTGAAAACACCGACTTGGCGAACATCAATGCGTGGGGAGTAGTTGAATGGACACTGTTTATCGGTGCCATCGGACTGGCCGTTGCCGGCCTGATTGTTGTCAGCAAGGTCTTGTTTGTCTTACTGGCCGCCGATATACTCGCCTTTTGGCTGACATCAGTCACCCGGCACATGTTCTCGCATGAATCGCATGTCAGGCACATTACCTTCCCGGCGACATAAATATCAAACTTAACGGCGGCAGATGACCGTCAAAACGGCACCTGCCGCCTAGAAGGGGAAAAATCATGCAAGGCACCAGCAACACTCCGTTTTTACAAAACGACGTATCGATAATCTTGCAAGGTGTTAAAGTTGCCTTGGCGAAATTCCCGAGGCTGAGGAATCCGGTATCACGGGCGCGGCTGTTTAAGAATTCAAAAAGTGAGCTGAAAGTTATCAAGCCAAGGCTTTATTATCGGATAGCACCAGCTTTTGAAAGGCCGCAAACCAAGGCAAAAAGAGTCAAAAGAGAGCTATTAGATGCCGGCGTAACGGTTTATGGTTTGCTCAAAGCTGAAAGCAGGTATCTGCCTAAAATCCTTCACGATAATGAGCATATAGAAGCTGTTATTTATGGTCAGCACAACTCCAGTTCGGCCATGCTGGTGGCAACCGATGAAAGGATTATCTATGTCGACAAGAAGCCAATGGTGGTAATGTCCGACGAAGTCAGCTATGAGGTCATATCCGGCGTTGAGTTCGATGTCCACACCCTATTTGCGACGGTCGTACTGCATACACCGGTAAAAAATTACGAATTTAAGTGTGTCAACTTACATTGCGCTGAAAAATTCTCCCGTCATATCGAAAAGCACCGCTTGGAGCGTGAGCATAAAGAGCCAGAATCAGTCATAGAAATACTGCCGAATAGTGCCAGGAAACCGAAGATTAGCGAAATCCATGAGTTAAACGACATGGCCGGCTATTACTGGCTGCCGACTGATGAGGAAGAACGGCGCAAGGTTCAGCAAGTGGTTAGTTAGGAATTGTAATGGCAAGAGGGAAAGACCAAGTAAAGGTAATTAACCAAGGCGGCTTTGGTGGCGCCTATTTTTGCGCCATGATAGGCGCAGCCGTATATTTCGTACAGCATTCAGTCGGCTTTTGGGGCTTTATACTAGCTCTACTAAAAGCCTGTGTCTGGCCGGCCTTTTTGATTCACACAGGCTTTAAGCTTATGGGTGTTTAGCGATAGAGGCCTAATTTTATTGCGGATTTTGCTGGTTTTGGCCCTGGCTATTGTCCTTCTTATCAAACCGCTCTTTTATATCACCCTCAATCTTTTGTTCGCCTTCTTGCTCATATTTTTTGACGTCGTCGTTGATATCTACCATGTCACCTCCTTATTAATTGCTATCGCAGTTTAATATAAAGACATATCTGCGGCAGTTAATGTTTTAACCAAGCATTGGTAATTTAAAACTAAACCAAGCCATAAAGCTCCCTGTCTCCATACGGAGACTGGGAGCTTTTAAATAGGTGCGGGAAACTCTTTTAGCGATCTACCACCAGCCGTGGGCGACCCAGAATGCGTAAGCGCCGGCCCAGCCGCCGTACTTAGCCGAGTAGGCGGTAAAGAAAGCGTTTTGGCAGGCGTAGTCGGCGCCGCAGTAGGCGATTTTACTGGCCGGACAAGCCTGGCCGATACCGTAGCAACCATTGGGGCTCATTGCCGTCGTACGGCAGCCTGATTCATGCATATAGATGAAGTTGGCGTAGGAATTGTCACCGCAGCCCGATACCGGGGCTGATTGGACAATCGCCGGATGGCTAATGGCCGGCTGGCTGGCCGCCGCTGGGGCGGAAGGCTGCGCTGGTGCCGTATCGGCCGGCGCGGCGTCCGCAGGCAGCTGCCGATCAGGCAGTTGCTCGCTTGGATCAGGCACGCGCAAGCTGTCACCCGGATAAATTAAATTCGGGTCACTGATTTTATCATTAGCGTCAAAAATCCTCACGTAAGTCGAGTTATGGGCGGTGGCAATGCTGGAGAGATTATCCCCTTCCGCTACCGTTACCATGACTGGCGGCTTAGTTTGACTTTTATTATTATTCTGCTCAGTCTGTGACTGTGCGTATGCGTGGTGACTGCCGGATATAGATAATACGGCGGCAGTCAAAACTCCCGCTGCAATAGCGGCTAATTTCATATAAACCTCCTAAACCCTCCCTAGAAGGGACCCCAATATTCTATTTGTTTGCGATTAAATTCTAGTTGTAGTGTTTGGATATTCCAGAAAAGGGATTTTTGCGCTCTCCACCTCACAATTGTGAAAAGACACAAACGCTATCTTAACGTGCTGAATTTTAATGTCAAGCAAATATACATAAGTTTTTTGTGAAAAACACCTAACAAAAAACTCTCCAAGGAGGAGAGTTTTTTTGACAACCGGACGTTAAAGTCCTACCAGTTGTTACTGCGGGGTCGGTCCTCTTTAGGACGGGCCTCGGCGACGGATATCGAACGGCCGCCAACTTCAGAGCCATTGAGGGCTTTTTCAGCGGCTTTGCCTTCGGTTTCGTCTTCGAATTCAACGAAGCCAAAGCCTTTGCTGCGGCCACTTTCGCGGTCACGGACGACGTTAGCGGAAGCCACTTTACCGTGGGCGGCGAACAGCTCGCGCAGTTCGTCGTCGGTGGTAGCGAATGGCAGGCCGCCTACAAACATCTTGTACATGTATTAGTTCCTTATTAATTCTTACTAGGCACGACCCTTATTGTCTGGATTTGAACTCTTGCACCGAGGGCCGAACATTCCTCACCAAGAACAGATAAGCTCCTAATAGCGTAAGTAAACCACGAAACTAGAGTTAAAGCAACCAAAAACAAGTTGACAGTGGCCGCTGGCCTAAGGTTTAATCTTAAGCAGGTTAAAAAAACAAAAACAAAAAGGACAAAGTAATGCCGCAGTTAGCATATATTGTATTGCCGACCACGGACGAGCAAATCTTAAAGCTCGATCCGGTTTTGGACGAAGCCTGAAAGCGCTCGTTTAAGGAGGTGTAACAGATGTGATTATGGTATAATCACATCTGTTATTTTTAGGCCAGGGTAGCTCAGTTGGTTAGAGCACAGGACTCATAAGCCTGCGGTCGGCGGTTCGAATCCGCCCCCTGGTACCACTTTATGGCGAAGAAACTATCTACAGATTACAATCCGGCTGAACGGCCACGGACGGCTACAGATAAAGCCTTCCGGATCAGTCTTTATGGTAAAGGCCTGGACGGACTGCTGGAAACCCTTGGCGGTATTTTACTGCTCCTGGTTAGTCCCAACCAAATCAATCACCTGGCCAGATGGCTTACACAAGGTGAACTGAGCCAGGATCCTCATGACTTCATCGCCCATCACATCCTTAAAACGGCCCACCACTTAACGGGATCGTCTCTGGTGTTTGGAGCGGCCTATCTGTTAAGCCACGGTTTGGTAAAAGTGTTTTTGGTTTTTATGGTACTGCGCGACAAAATCTGGGCATATCTGGCCTTAATCGGAGTTACCGGGTTGTTTGTCATCTACCAGCTATACCGTTTAATAGTCGACAAATTCTCCGTGAGCTTATTACTACTGACATTATTTGACCTATTGATTATTTACCTTACCCAAAAAGAATACCGGCGGCACTTGGACGCTAAGGCTTAGCCTTATCATCAGCTTTAGGCGGCGTATAGTCTGTGACTCCGCGGTTGCCGGGATCAGCCGTTTCGGTAGCGCCGGAAATGCCTTCGTCGTAATGTTCCATTGAGTCGACATTGGTATCGGCCTCCGGATGCGTAACGTCGGTCGTATCCTGGATGCCATTTGGTGCTGAGAAAGGCGTTGAATAATCCTCCGGCAGTTTCTCCTGCTCGTCTTCATCATTAGTAATTCCCTGTGGCGGCATATACCCTCCATTCATTACATTCTTATTAAAACACTGCTGGCAATTATAGAAGTTAAATAAATCACAGCTAAAGTCCCGGGTTGGGGATAGTCTGAAAAGACTATGAAAATGAGGAGTGCAGCAATATGGATGGGAGCCGGTTATCTGGCAGGAAAGTGGCGGTCGTCGCAACAGATTATTTTGAAGAAGCAGAACTGGTGGAACCTGTAAAAGCCCTGCGCGACGCGGGGGCTGAGGTTGAGATAATCGCGCCGAAGAGCGGCGAAATTAAGGGCTTAGAGCATGTCGAACCTGGTAAATCCGTCAAAGTTGATAAAACTTTGGACGAGGCCGACCCAAATGACTATGACGCTTTGCTTTTACCGGGTGGTGCGGTCAATGCCGACCATCTGAGGATGGAGCAAAAAGCCCGCGATTTTGTGACCAAAATTATGGATGAACGGGGCAAGCCCACAGCGGTGATTTGCCACGCGCCCTGGATGCTGGCCAGCACCGGTTTGGCGCGCGGTAAGAAGCTGACCAGCTATTTTACTATCCAGGACGATATGCGCAACGCCGGCGCTGATTGGGTAGATGAAGAAGTGGTGATAGACGGAAATCTAATAACCAGCCGCAATCCGGATGATATTCCGGCATTTAATAAAGTGCTGATTAAAGCCCTAAGCTAGTATACCTCTGTTAAAATAGAGTTTATGAAGGCTAGTTTGCCAGAGGGCAAATATGTGCTGGCTGTGTCGGGCGGGGTTGACTCCATGGTATTACTTGACTTGTTAAGTAATTTACGAGGAGTTGATTTGGTGATGGCGAATTTTAATCATGGCATTAGGGCTGATTCTGATGAAGATGAGAAGCTAATGGCTGTGGCGGCCAGCCGGTACGGCTGGCCGCTGGAGATTGGACATGGCAAGCTTGGCCCAAAGTCCAGTGAAGAAACATCCCGTCGGGCGCGCTATCAATTTCTTGAAGTCATCCGCATAAAGCACCAGGCTACAAAAATTATTACAGCCCATCATCAAGATGACTTGATTGAAACAGCGCTGATTAACATCTTAAGGGGGACCAACCGCCGCGGACTATCGGCCATCGCGGATAACACTAAGGTCTTACGGCCGCTGCTGAATGTCTCAAAGACAGAAATAGTTAAGTACGCCCGTCGGCATGGTTTAGCTTGGCGAGAGGACAGCACAAACCAAAGCCCCGACTATCTTAGGAATTATATCCGTCTCGAAATCACCCCCAAGCTAAACGGCCATCAAAAAAAAGCTTTAATTGGCAGCCTGGCTAAAATCAAACAACTGAATTCGGAAATCGATGAGCAAATCAGGAGTCTGGGATTACTTATTAGGCCCAAAAAAGATATTGATCGCCAACTTTATGCCAGCCTGCCCGACAAAATCGCTGATGAGCTACTAGTTTATTGGCTGCGGGCTGGGCAGATGGGCGAAATTGACCGGAATGAGGTAAGCCGGCTTAAGCTGGCGCTAAAAACCGCCAAACCTGATACCCAGCACACTGTTAAAGGCTCTAACCAGCTGGTCGTAAAAGCCAGTACAGCCGGCTTTAAAGCAACCTCTTAGAAACCTCTCAGGCTACTGGTATAATATTTTAGTAATGGAGAAGAAGTCCTTCAGGTTGAGTGGCGGTAAAGACAATCGCGGCAATCATTTTAAGAATGCAGGGTTTATTGCCCTTATTGTTTTGTTCGGACTCATTATCTACGCCTCGCTGCATCAGCCCAGCTCCCTTAAAGACGTGCCGTTTTCCCAGGTTATTTCTGACGCTAACGGTGGTAAAATCCAGCAGATTACCGTCAAGGGTAATGAGCTGGAGATAACGCCGAAAGGGCAATCCAAGCCGACCGAGCGCTCGAATAAGGAAGACGGTTCGAGCATCTATCAGCAAGGGCTTCAGCAGGGCAAGGTCGTACTGAATAACCAGCCGACCAACGACAATAACAATGCCTGGCTGAGCCTGTTGCTGGGAACTGTTTTACCGGTGTTGATAATCGGCGGGCTGTTGATTTTTATGTTCCGAAGTGCCCAGGGTCAGGGCAACCAGGCCCTTAGTTTTGGCAAAAGCCGGGCCCGGCTTTACGGCAACGAAAAAGACCGGATTGCTTTTAAAGACGTAGCCGGTAATAACGAAGCCAAACAAGACCTTGAGGAAGTCGTCGAATTTTTAAAGTATCCGAAAAAATTTGAAGGGGTCGGCGCCCGGATTCCTAAAGGAGTTTTACTAGTAGGCCCTCCGGGCACCGGTAAGACTATGCTGGCGCGGGCGGTGGCCGGAGAGGCTAACGCGCCATTCTTTTCTATCAGCGGTTCTGAATTTGTGGAAATGTTCGTCGGCGTCGGTGCCAGCCGGGTGCGCGATTTATTCAACAAAGCCAAAAAGAATGCCCCCTGTATTATTTTCATAGATGAAATCGACGCCGTTGGCCGCCGCCGCGGCAGCGGTATGGGGGGCGGCCACGACGAGCGGGAACAGACTCTCAACCAGATATTGGTTGAGATGGACGGCTTTGAGCAGGGCCAGAACGTGATTGTTTTAGCGGCTACTAACCGGGCGGACGTACTTGACCCGGCACTGCTGCGCCCCGGCCGGTTTGACCGCCGGGTAAATATTGATTTACCGGACCGCAAAGACCGCGAAGCTATCCTCAAGGTGCACTTCAGTGAAAAACCGGTCAGCAAAGACGTCGATCTGGATAGCCTGGCGGCCAAAACGGCCGGGTCATCGGGTGCCGACCTGGCTAACATAGCCAATGAAGCCGCCATTTTGGCCGCCCGCCATAACCGCAAAGTCATAGAGAACGAAGACGTCGTTTCAGCTTTTGAAAAAGTTGCTATCGGTCCTGAGCGTAAAAGCAAAATAATGAGCGAAAAGGAAAAAGAACTGACTGCTTACCACGAAGCCGGCCATGCCGTCGTTGGGCACGTTTTGCCTGATAGCGATATGGTCCACAAAGTAACTATAATCCCCCGCGGTGGCACCGGCGGTGTGACCTGGTTTATCCCGCCCGAAGATAAAAGCTACCACAGCATTATCGAATATAAGGACGTGCTGGCCCGGATGCTGGGCGGCCGGGTAGCCGAAGAGTTAATTTACGGACCGGAGCGCGTTACTACTGGCGCGGGCAGTGATTTACAAAAAGCCGCCGAGCTGGCCCGTGACATGATAGTTAATCAAGGTATGGGTAAGAAGTTGCGTGACCAAGTATTCCACACTGATGACGGTATGATGTTCGATAAAATGGTGCATGAGCGCCAGTATTCCGATGAGACTGCCAAGGTTATAGATGATGAAGTCGAGAATCTCATCACCGAAGCTGCTAACCGGGCCCGGGTAGTAGTTAAAGCCAACCTGCATAAACTGGAAGATCTTAAGAAAGCTTTGCTGGATAAAGAAACGGTCGAAGCTAAAGAGGTTTCTAAGCTTCTCGAGGGTACTCATATGCCCAGAGCCGCCGCCCTTTACTAAGTCACCCAATCGTTAAATCACAACAAAACAAGAACAAGCGCAATGGTAGAATAAACCTATGGCGATTGAGCGGATAACTAACACCGCAGCCCAAGAAGATCCGGCTGAAGAACAGCTTGAGCAGACCCTCCGGCCGCGCGACTTTAAAAATTACGTCGGCCAGGAGCGTTTAAAGAAAAATCTTAAACTGGCCATCGCCGCCGCAAAAAAACGTGGTGAGCCGATTGACCATATTTTGCTGTATGGACCACCCGGTCTAGGAAAAACCACCATGGCCACAGTAATTGCCAATGAGATGGGCGCCCAGGTGAGGGTGACCAGCGGACCGGCGATTGAGCGGGCCGGTGATTTGGCCAGCCTGCTAACCAACCTACAGGATGGCGATATCTTGTTCATCGATGAAATCCATCGCCTGCACCGCGTGGTGGAAGAAGTCCTTTATGCTGCCATGGAAGATTTTAAGCTGGATATCATGCTGGGCAAAGGACCCAGTGCCCGCAGCTTGCGGCTTGATTTACCCAAATTTACCATCATTGGCGCCACCACCCGGACGGGCGCGCTGGCGGCGCCGCTGCGCGACCGGTTTGGCATGATTCATCGCCTGGAGTTCTATACACCAGAGGAAATCGCCCAGATTATTAACCGTTCAGCCAAGATATTGGATGTAGCCATCAATAAAAAATCTTCAGAACTTTTGGCAAAGCGGGCCCGGCTGACGCCGCGCATCGCTAACCGGCTGCTCAAGCGGGTACGTGATTACGCTGATATCAACGGCGACGGCATCATAGATGAGAAATTGGCCGGCGAAGCGCTGGCATTGTTGGAAATCGATGACTTAGGTTTAGACCCCGCCGACCGGCACCTGCTGTCGGTGATAATCGAACACCATAATGGCGGGCCGGTCGGTGTCGAAACCCTGGCAGCCCTGACAGCAGAGGAGCGCACAACCATCGAAGATTTTTATGAACCCTATCTGATGCAGATAGGCCTACTGGAGAGGACACCGCGCGGCCGGAAGGTTACAAGCCGGGCCTGGCAGCATCTGGGAAAAAAACCGGTAACCAAGACTCAGCCGTCTTTACTTTAAATCGGATATAATTTAGCCTGATGGAACCAACTGAAAATCCCAGCCAGCCGCCGGCTGCGCCGCCTCCTCTGAGGGGCATTTCCAAAAATGTTCATGAAGACATGCTGGAGCCGGGCGAATGCGTGCTGACAGTTGTCCACCGCTCTTTGGTCGGCCTGGCTGGTATCTATATCGTAGCGATAGTTGCTCTGGCTGCAATCTTCGGGCTGTTTATTAGCATGTCGCCTGGCACCTTTGATACATCAAGCACTAACATTTCACCAGCTCTCAGCGCTGCTATGGTGCTGGGCGCGATCCTGCTGGTACTAATTTTGTTTACGGCGACTTACGTTTATCGGCAAAGCCGCCTGCTAGTGACCGACAAAAGCCTTGTCCAGGTCATGCAAAAGACATTATTTATACGTAAAGCCTCACGCTTGAGCATGTCTAATGTGGAGGACGTCAACGAAGAGCAGAGAGGTATTTTGGCCAGCATCTTTAACTACGGCACTTTGACGGTCCAGACGGCTGGTACTGAAGATAATTTTATCTTCACACTGTGCCCGAACCCGGCTGGCCTGGCCGACAGGATTATAGAGGCCCGCCAGGCCTACGCTAAATCACTCGAAGAAGAAACAAAATAAGCGCCAGGAATAAATACTTAACTAGTTAAGTATTTATTCCTGGAAGGGATTATTGCGGGCTTGCTCAAACAATGTATGCACGCTCGTATTGTTCTGTTCAAGTGACTGAATCTGGTCAACGGCGCCCTTATCGATTTTCGGTATGGAATTGGTGATGGTGACCTGCTGTGAAGCATCGGGCTCGGCGTTGGCAAAACGGTTGATTTTAAAGACGACAAAAATGTAACACAGCAGCACAATCAACAGAGCCGCGAAGACCATATGTTTGCCGAACCGCTTTGTGAAATTGTTTATAAACGGGCCGAGCTTTATTGATTTTAAATCTATATTGGAGTTCATGGCTTCATAAAGATATTAATTTGCAAAGACAGGTCGAGGCCGCCGGCATTAGCGTCCGGTTCGATACTAACTTGGGCTATCTGGGCGGTCCGTCGGCTCTTTTCAATCTGGTCCAAAAAATTGAGGATCTGAGCGTAAGTTATCTGCTGTGTGTTCGGGGGTGTTTTACTGCTATTAGCGGTCACGGTCAGCTCCAGGCTATATAGGCCGGCGATACCGCTGACCGGTTTGGCCTGACTAATGGCGCTGAGTGAAGACGAAGAGACCGCATTGGCAGTGCCGGACGCCCCTCCAAGAGTACTGGTCGGGAATGTAATGCTCTGCAGGGAAAAGCCGGCTTGCGAGGCCATCTGGTTAAGCTCTAAAACGGTCTGGGCCTGGTTTTTATCATTCGGGATAACTGATTGGGCTACGCTTTTAAAGTAAGAATACTTCTCTACGTCCTTTTTTGTCTGTTCTAAATTGGCTAACTGGGCGTCGGCGGTCTGGCTTTGGATCTTTAAATCGACTAGTTTGCGGCTCTTTGAAGATAACAAAGATAACCCCTCGATCATGACCACGAAGAAGACGATAATTGATATACCAAGTGTGCACAGCAGGATCCAGCGCAACGTCTTGTTAGTCAATTTCATCTTCAGTTACCTTTGGCCACACTTAAGAATTTGGTTTGCGCGGTTTTAGAGAATAAGGCTCGGTAGGTCGAGGTGCACTTATATGTCAGGGTGGCCGTAGTACCGCCGCAGTTAATACCGATAATATCGACCTTAGAGAATAAACTGTTGCTGGCCTGGCTTAAATTGACGGCGACCTGGGCTGCCGAGGCGTAACTAACGGTGTTAGCAGTGAGATCGAGAGCACCGCTGACGTTGTTGCTCAGGCTGAGTGATCCGAGAACCGCGCCGGATGGCATGTCGTTTCCGATGGCCTGGATAAGGTCGGAAAAACGAACCTCAGTACCCAGCACTTTGTTTATAACTTTAATATCGCCGGTGATTTCTTTGGCGTCTTTCTGCACCTGGCTGAGGTTCTGGGCTTTGAGTTCCTGCTTAGTATTATCGATACCTTTGCTGTAGTTATGCTGTTGTCTGTCCAGATACACCCAGCCGCCGCCGACAATCAGCATCAGTCCGGCGATTGCACTGAAAAGCCCGAGCAACCAGTTGCGCAATTTTGTATTTTGGCGGCCGTAGCGGATAGAATCGGCCCGGACTGTCGGCAGTAAATTTATCATGTCAGGATCTCCGTCGGGCTGACTAAGGCTTCGCCGGCGACAATGGAAAACATCGCCAAATCAGCCTCTGATGGAGGTGTTAGTTTACCAAAACTAATTTTTTGCCAGATATCGAGATTGTAAGTGGGCAGCCTTAGCTCTTTAGACAGGTACTGGTTTAAACCAGGCATGACCGAGCCGCCCCCGACCGTTATGATACGCGTAATTTTACCGTGCGATTGGGAGTGTTCGGCATAATAGCGGACCGACTTTTCAATTTCCCTAACCAGCCCTTCTAGCTGCGGCTTGATAGCATCGACAATCCGCTGCTGCTTATCGCTGTAGGCTATGCCAAATTCACTACTCAGGTTAGATGCCTGTTCTATCGTCAGATGAAGATGCTGCGAGATAGATTGGACCATATTATCACCGCCACTGCTGACTGTACTGGCTACCAGAAGTGTTTTGTCGAATACGGCGATGTCGGTCGTGACCGACCCGAGGTCGACTATTATTGCCGGCTGCTCATTAGCCTCACCCTGGAGCTGGACTAAGCGCGACGCGGCATTGATACTCGGTTCAAACGCCACCGGTTCGAGCGACAGCGCCTCAAAGAGCTGGGAATAGCTGTCGATTATATTTTTAGAAGCCGCTACCAGCAGAATATCCATACCGCTGTCATCTTGATGGGTTATTTCGTAATCCAGATAAAGGCTGTTAGTGGGAATGGGTATGTACTGTTCGGCTTCCAGGTGGATTGCCTCCATAATCGCAGCGTGGTCCAGCGGCGGCACTTTCATCTGCCGGCTGAAGGTTTTAGACGTTGGTATGCTGCAGGCTACCCGCCGGCTGGTAATCGAGCCTTTCAGATTTTTCTCGAACAGGTCATGGACAGCTTTGGCTATGGAATCCGGCTTAACAATCACCCCGTTCTGGACAGCGGCTGACTCAAAAGATGACAACCCATAACCGGTAACCACAGGAGTTTTGCCATCAGAGCCATCTATCTGCATAGCCTTTAGGCTGGTGTGGCCTATATCCAACCCAAAGAGGGGTTCGTCACGATAAAATTTTAGATTGCCCATCCGTTTGTGTTTAGGTTTATCCTAAATTTAAGTATAGCAAGCCTTTATCTGTTACAACAGCCTACAGTCGCCGATAACGTTCAGCGTGCCAAGATAAGTTAATCGGCACGACCGATGAATCGAAGGTTGCATTTAGATTTAAGTCGAACGGCGTACCCGGGTTGGTGGCGATGAATATATTCTTGCCGGACAAACCGCCTAGGGCTGGGGTAGCGCCAAACTTTGTTTGGTCCAGACAGATACCATTATTTGCTAACAGATAAACCGCAGGTGCCACTGTTTGCCCGCTGTTACCTACGTAAATCGCATCACCCAAGGGACAGGCATTGGTATGAAGCGAGTTGTCCGCGCCGTAACTTATCAGTACCAGGGGGCCGCTGCCGGCTGCGGTATTGATACTGTTAAAGTTGACGTAACCCTCGACAAAAATGTAATGGACATTGCCACTGGGATTGTAAAAAATAGGGTTACACGCAGTAGCTGAACACAGGTTGGCCCTTATATGAACGTTGTCAGTAATATTGTATTGATTACTGCCGAGGCTAAGATCCCCGGAGGTTCCGCAAGAAGTGCTAATGTTGCTGCCGTTGTCGGGGTAGTGGGTTTTTTTGCTGTTTAGGACAGATGGAATTTGCCTTGGTGATGTACCAGTCGTCCAGTCATTACAGTTGCCGGCGGCAATGTACGAACTGTCCATGTATTGCGACCATGGGATAAAAGTTGACTGTACTTTAGGTATCGAGGTTTGGTTTGCTTGTACGTTGAAATTGCTGTTGCTGGTGTTACCGGGAGGATTTATGCAGTTGTTATAGGCCACCGTAATATTAGTTTTGGTCTGGCCCGGGGTGTTAAATGAAGAGGGCTTAACAAGATTGCCGGATCCTCCGATTGAACAATTACTGGCCCCGGTATTTTTACCGGCTATTGTAATGTTCTGAGCCACGATGTTATTGGTGTTTTTCTCGGTGTTCAAATAGCCGTTTATGTAGAGATCTTTGGCGAAAACATTTTTAACGCCGCTGCCAACCTCGATGATGTTTCGGCTTAATATTCCGGTCACGGCCACGGAGTCCGAAGTATGTTGTGTTACCACTTCAATTTTGCGTATATAACTGGCGGTCGCAGCTGTAGCAGGGGAGTAGACTTTGCCGGTGGAAGTGATTATCTTCTCGTTGGCCGCCGAACCGGCTACGACAGTAGTCGAGAAAGTAGCTTTGTACTTACTATTGTTAAGAAGTGTAACCTCGCTGCCGCCTGTGCCGGTATAGGCCGCATTTGGGTCGGCATTTAAGTATCCGATGGCGGCATCAGCGCCGGACTCCGCCGCATATTGTGATTCCAGGCTGAGTACCCGGCTGCGCGCCCGACTTACGTTGGATGTGGCGTATACCACCAAGGCAGCCATGATTATGGACAGGCCGATACTGATAGTCAGGACGCTGATGATAACTAAACCCTGTTGATTGGTTTGTGGTTTTTTCATGAATTTCTCAGCGCAATCCTGATTATAGTGCTGCTCTTGGTTAAGTTGGTCGATGAGTAATATGGTTGCTTAGAAAGGTTTAGTGTGAATTCAACCACCTCAACGGCCGGGAAGTCCGGTCCGGCGTACTGGCCGGTATTCGGGTCGATAATAGAAGTCCAGTCGATCAAGTTACCTGTCCGTGAAAAGTAGCGCATACTGACTGACCCTAAATTAGAAGCTACAGTCTTGTCCGCCGGACAGGTAGAGCTGGATTGGGCCGGCGGGCAGGTAGTCTTAAGCGCATCACCATTAGCCGAGGGGTTGACCAGAGTCCTTAACATCAGAGCCTTTTGACTGCCGTCTAAGTACAGTATGTATTCATCTTCGTAGGGCTGGCTGCCGTTCATGATGTATTGTTTGGATGAATTGAAGCTGTAGCGCCTGAAGTAAATCAAAGGTTTATAAGTTCCGCTGGCGCCGACTTGGGTAGTGCCGGGAACCGCGTGAATGGGCTGCCAGTAATTATTGCCGGGGATGGATGTATCAGGCACCAAAGTATGGGCGTCGGAAATGCTGTTCTGGATGATCAATCCGGCCGACGTACCTACTTCATCGCGTAAGGCATCCCCGGCGTTAAACCGGGTTACCAGCGTGTCGTTTTCGGACTCCAGTGTGGCGCTGCCGCGCCACATATCGAAGGCGAACACCATAATGATAAGAGTCATGATGGTGGTTAGGATGATAGCTATCAACAGCTCGGTTATAGTAAAGCCAGACTCGGGCCGATTCATAGCTGGCCGATACCGTTTCTGGTAATTAGCATTCTCAGCTCCATAGCCGGGGCCGAGCTGTTGATTCGGCTAACCTGGATATCGATAACTTTACTGTCAGGCACAGCCTGGAGCGGGTCGGTATTTGGCAGTGAACTAGACTGAGTAACGGTCAGGCTGGGGGTGTAATTATAGATTGCTACGCCGTTATTTTCGCCGTAAAAAGTATTATTCGGATAGCAATTGTTGGCGCCCGTGACAATATCATAGTCCAGTGCCCGGTCTATCTCAGGGCAAGCGCTTAAAATTGCGTAAATATCATTATATTGCCGGGCTCGAGTGTAATCGGTTGAGATGGCTCTAAAAACAGCATAGGTTGAGATAACTACTAAAGGGAAAACCGCACACGCCACCGCGATTTCGATAACCGTGAATCCGGCTGGCTTTTTGTTTTTTAGAAAAAGCTTCATGCTTAAGCTTAATTATAAGGCTTTGGACTGTTATTTAAGCCATAAACAAAAACCGGGCACTTTAAAGTTAAGTGCCCAGTTTGGATAGCTTTAAGCTCTAGTTGTTGGACTGGACGGAGAACGTACCGCCGGTTTCCAGGTCGGCTGTCAGCACATAGTTTGTGCAGTCGCCGTTGGCGCCATTGTCGCAGTTGGCCGGTGTGGTGGAGTAACCGTAGCAGTTAGCCGCAGCAGAAGCGCAAAGCTGTTGTGAGCCTGCGTTCTTCGGATCGGCAAAGGCTGCCAGGTCTAAGCCCTTGAAGTTGTTGGTTCGGAATGTCGCATCGTTGGCTTGTGTAAGCGTCGGATACTTGGCATTGTCAGCCCAATAGGCTTCGAAGTGGCCTTGCAAAGCCTTTATGTCGGTCTTGCGCTCTGTATCGCGTGCTTTTTGCTGGATACCGTTATAGGTAACAATTACCAAAGCAGCCAGGATACCGATGACAACGATGACGATCAAAAGTTCGACAATCGTGAAACCGCCCCTGTCTTCTTGCAGGCGCTGCCTTAAGTTTTTAAATGAAGTCATTTTATGACCCACCCTTCTTAATTTACTTTTTAATTTATTTTTAGGAACATCATTTGTTCTATGACCTTGATTATAAGCATAACCCTTTGGTTGTCAAGCTGTTGCCGGCCCCTAACTGCCAATGTTCTTGGATAGTGAGGCTATGGGGCCCATAACAGAGGCTGCAATCAGGCCGACGACACTACCCAAAACTATAATCATTATCGGCTCGATAATGCTGGCCAGGCCGTCGATTACAGCGTCGACCTCTTCTTCATAAAAGTCAGCGACCTTGATCAGGACTTCATCCACTTTACCCGTTTCTTCACCGACTGACAGCATCTGCCCTACTATTGGGGGAAAGAATTTAGCGGTTAGTAATTGCTTACCCAGCGGCTGGCCGTTTTTTACGGCCACAGCTACTTCACTCAGTTCTTTCTGGATTACCTTGTTACCCACAGCCCGGCCGGTGACCTCCAATGCGTCCAGCACACTGACGCCGGAGCCCATTAAGGAAGAGAAAGTTCTGGAAAAACGGGCAACAGCTACCTTGGTGACAATGTTGCCGACGATTGGCAGTCTAAGCAGGAAACCATGCCAGCGGTATTTTCCTTTCTCGGTCTTAATGTAGTGACGAAAACTAAAAATCAGTGCGGCTGAAATTATAACTATAAATATGATGTTATGAAGCATAAAATTACTGATAGCGAGTAATAGCCTGGTCTGGACCGGCAGTTTAGCGTTAGGGCCGCCAAGGTCAGTAAATATCTTGCCGATTTTAGGAATGATGAAAAGCATGATTCCAAAAAAGGCGATAATCGTCACGCACATAATCACCACCGGGTAGGCCATAGCCGATTTTATTTTTTTACGGATCGAGGAGTCTTTTTCTACCTGCCCGGCGAGACGCTTTAAAATATCATCCAAAATGCCGCCGGCTTCGCCGGCGCGTACCATATTCACGTAAACATCATTGAATATAGTCGGGAATTTAGCCATGGCATCGCCCAGCGGCTGGCCAGCTTCAACATCATGGTTAATGCTGGCTATCGTATCCTGAAAAACCTTATTGTCAAACTGGCTTTGCATGGTACTAAGAGCCCTGGGCAAAGGGACACCGGCGTTAATCATGGTTGATAATTCACGAGTAAAAATCACCAGATCCCTTAGCTTTACTTTGGGCTTGCCAAGGGCGAAATTGAAGCCTTTGCCTTTTGATATTTTGACACTTAATGGCCGCGATCCCTGGCTGCGCAGCTCAGTCACAGCCGCATCGCGGCTGCCGGCCGTAATCACACCCGATATGTGTTCACCTTTGCTGTTTATAGCGTTGTATGCAAAATCAGCCATTTTAATGTTCGGCAGTTACCCTCATTATTTCTTCCAGGGTCGTCTGACCCTGCAGAGCCTTTATAAGTCCGTCGGTCTGCATCGTCACCATACCTTCTTTGACGGCTTCGTCTTGGATGGTTTCGCTGGTTGAACCGCTGATGATATGTCTCTGGATAGCCGGGGTTATAGGTAACACTTCATATACGCCGAGCCGACCTTTAAACGAGGCGGCACCAGCTTCGCCCTTCATTCGCCATAGCCGGCTGAAGCTGGTGCCGGTACTGGACGGCTCGGCGTGGGCCACAGCCGAAGTACTGCTTAGGACTTGCTCCATCTCGGACTTTATATAATCCTCCTCAAACTTATGTATCCGGGCCATGTCTTCATCGGAATTAATGTTAAAAGCGGCGCGAATCCGTTTGACTGTGGCTTCGTCCGGCCGGAATATCTCAGTACTTTCCGGGACTAATTTTCGGACCAGCCGCTGGGCAACAACTGCCCGGACTGTACTGGCGATTAAGAATGGCTCGATACCCATATCCAGTAAACGCGGCAGGCTGGTCGCTGCATTATTGGTATGCAGAGTAGAAAAAACCAGATGGCCGGTCAGGGCTGCCTGGACCGCCAGATTAGCCGTTTCTGAATCCCGGATTTCTCCAACCATAATGATATTCGGGTCCTGGCGCAGCAGGGCCCTCAGGCCGTTAGCGAAGGTCATACCGGCTAGGGGGTTGACCTGGACCTGGTTGACACCCGGGATTTTATATTCGACCGGATCCTCGACAGTACTGATATTTACCGATGGCTGGTTCAGCCGGCTCAGGATGCTGAATAAACTGGTAGACTTACCCGACCCGGTCGGACCAGTAAACAAAATCATACCGTGCGGGCTGGTGAGGCCATGCTCCAGGCTCTCGAGGTTAGTGCCCCAAAAGCCCAAATCTTTCAGACTGCTCGGCTTGCTTGATTCGTTTAAGATACGCATCACGACCTTTTCACCATCAACTATCGGCAGTGTGCTGACACGCAAGGCGTACTCGCCGCTGCCAAGGGTGACCTTAAAACGGCCGTCTTGCGGGGCGCGGCGCTCGTCAATCTTCAAGTTAGATAAAATCTTGATGCGGCTGACGAGCGCCGCGACTATCTTCTTTGGCAGCTGGTTGGTCTCGCGCAGCTGGCCATCGATACGATAGCGCACCGAAACATATTCCTCGCGTGGTTCGATATGTATATCGCTGGCGCCTTGTTTGATGGCATATTCGATAATCAGATTGACTGTTTTGGCGACCGGGCTATCCTCGGCCACATCAGCCTCAGATACTTCCTCTTCTGTCGGCCCGGTACTGTCACTTTCGGCGATAACATCGGTCAACTCGCTGCCGATATTCGAACGGTACTGGTCAATCGCCTGTTGGATATTGGTATGGGTAGCTATGTAAACCTTTATGTTGCTGCCGAGCTGTTTTTGTAAGAATGAAAAAGCCTGGACATCGTCAGGGTCTTCCATGGCCAGCAGCCGGGTGCCGTCTTGGGAAATATCAAACAAAACCGAATTATATTGCCGGGCGATATGCTCTGGAATCAGGGTCAAGACTTCTTTGCGGATATTTTTAGGAATGATTTCGACGAATGGGACTTCGATCCGGGCGGCGAACAGCCGCGTCAAATCCGCTTCAGGCAGTAGGTTGTCTTTAATGACCAAATCCTGCAGCGGCTGCTTATCGGTTTTTTGTTCTTCGAGGAGCTTGTGGAGCTGTTCGTCGGTGACCTTGCGGCTCTCTTTAAGCAATCCAATAACTAGAGCGTCGCTAATACGCATATGCTTAAGTATAGAAGGAATCCATAAAAGTTTACATACATTAACTTGAGCAATTTCTAAACTGTTGAGGTTGGTATAATATAAGTAGCAATTTAGTGGAGTTTGGAGGAGTAATGGCAGAGAGAAAAGTTAAAGACGCCCCGGTATCCAGCGGTAAGTCACAAGCCCTGGATTTAGCAGTTGCCCAGATAGAAAAGCAGTTTGGCAAGGGCAGTATCATGCGCCTGGGTGAGGCCCATACTGTTACTGTAGAAACTATACCCAGTGGCTCGATCGGACTTGATTTAGCCTTAGGGGGCGGTATTCCCAAAGGCCGGATCATAGAGATTTACGGACCGGAAAGTTCTGGTAAGACCACTGTTTGCTTGCACGCTGTCGCTGAAGTCCAAAAGTCCGGCGGCACAGCCGCTTATGTCGATGCCGAGCACGCACTTGACCCGGCCTATGCTAAACGCTTAGGAGTAGACACTGATAAGTTATTGATAAGCCAGCCGGATAGCGGCGAACAGGCTTTGGAAGTAGTCGAAACATTGGTGCGCAGCAACGCTGTCGACATCATCGTCGTCGACAGCGTTGCTGCGCTGGTCCCCCAGGCCGAAATCGAAGGCGATATGGGCGATGCCCATATGGGTCTGCAGGCCCGCCTGATGAGCCAGGCCCTGCGCAAGCTCACAGGTGTAATTAACCGCTCCAAGACTACAGTTATCTTTGTAAACCAGCTGCGTATGAAAATCGGTGTCATGTTTGGCAACCCCGAGACCACTACCGGGGGTAACGCTCTCAAGTTTTACGCCAGCGTCCGTATGGACATCCGCCGCATCAGCCAAATCAAACAGGGCGACCAAGTCATCGGCAACCACGTCCGCGTCAAAGTCGTTAAAAACAAGGTGGCACCGCCATTCCGCGAAGCCGAATTCGATATAATGTACAACCAAGGCATCAGCAAAGAAGGCGACCTTATAGACCTGTCCGTTAACCACGGGATAGTCGAGAAGTCAGGCGCCTGGTACGTCTATAAAGGTGAAAATATTGCCCAGGGCCGTGAAGCCGCCAAGCGATACCTGGCCGAGCACCCCAAAGTTTACGACGAGATCGCCAAAACCACTATCGAATCTGCCCAAGCCGCGCAGTAGAATAGTCCTATGACCGGTCTAAACCACGCGGTTACGGGGGCGCTGGTCGCAGCAGTGATTGATAAGCCGATTTTAGCTTTGCCGGCGGCATTGCTAAGCCATTTTGCGGCCGATGCTATACCACATTGGAACTACGAACTTAAGCCGCATATCGCCCGCCGCCAGGTTGTCATACTTGCTGACTTGGTCTTAAGCTTGGCTCTGCTGCTGATACTTGCTTTGACCGTCGATGCTAGGCCATGGCTAATAATTGGTGGCGGATTGTTGGCTATATTGCCGGATACGATGTGGTTAAGATTTTTTATAACCGGCCGGCCGGCAATCCACGGCAGCCCCAAGCGGTTTATAAACCGGCTGCGCAAATTCCATTTCTGGATTCAGTGGAGCGAAACTAGCCGGGGACTGTTCATAGAAACATTATGGTTTCCGCTGATGCTGCTGCTGATTTATCAAACCCATCAATAACCGTATGAAAATCACCTCCATAAAACAGCAGGTCAAGAATCCTGAGAGAGCTAGCATTTTTGTCGACGGCAACTACGAATTTTCGCTTAGCCTGGATGAGCTGGTTAAGTACAAGCTTAAGAACCATGATGAGATGGATAAGGCGGACATCAAGAAATTCAAGAAAATCTCTGCCGATGGCAAATTACGGGCCAGGGCGCTGGAATGGCTGATGAACCGGCCGCACTCCGAGCGCGAATTCCGGGACTATCTTTACCGTAAAAAAGTTGAACCGGAGCAGATAGATGCGCTGGTAAGCGAATTCACTAAAAATAGCTACCTGGATAATCTCAAATTCGCGGCTTGGTTCACCGAGCTACAGGCCCGGCGGGGCAAAAGCGACCGGGCTATTAGGTCTGAGCTGTTCAAAAAGGGCATTAGCAGGGAAGTAGCAGACGAGGTCTTAGAAGAGGAAGCAGGGGACGAAGCTCAGCGGTTAAAGGCGATGATTGAAAAGAAACAAAAGCTCAGCCGCTATAAAGGTGACCCGGAAAAACTGGCAAAATACTTAACAAGTCAAGGATTTTCCTGGCAACTGGTCAAACAGGAATTATTTGCCAGGCGCGAAGATACTTAACAAGTTAAGTATCTAGGCAGCAGCGATTGGCGCGTTGGCTAGCTCCTCAGCCCCGGCCATAATTTCTGTATCCCGAACCAGGATATACTTATCGGTTACTTCAAGGATTTGCTCACGGTCGATTATGAGTGTGTCCTCAGCAGTCAGTACTTTATGAAGCGGTTTGGCGACATACAGTTTTTGGACAAAGAGCCCGTCGTTATAGCTGAAGTCGCTGACTTTACCCAGTTTCTGGCGTTTTGTGCGGACCAGCTTGTCCATCAGTTCGAATTTTATATCCAGAATTTCTTTGTGGCGGACCAAATCCGCAGGGTCACTCAGGGCTTCCTCATTATTGACCGCTAAGCCAGTCGGCATAGTTTCGCGGACGTCTTCGGCCAGCAGAACCTCACGCTTACCACCAGCTGCCGTACACCACCAGCCCAATATCTTCAAATTATGCGGGTTAATCACTGGCTGCGCCGCAATGGCAATCTGTGTACCGGTACGCAGGCTCATAACCGGCCGGTTTCGTAGCGAACTGCTCAGCATCAACATACTTTTCTTAGTATAAGCTTCGCCAAAATAATCCGCTACTGCTTGCGTTTACTGAAGATTAGCTGATAATTGGATTAAATGAAAAAATATTTCATAGCTATAGTCCTTACGCTTAGTTTTGGATTCGCTATTTGGGGGTTTGGCGACTTGCGATTAGCAGAATCTGCTACTACCAGTCCGCAAATCATAATTGCCCAGATTAAAATCACCAGCAGTAATGGTCAGTTTATTACCCTGTACAATAATTCAAATTCTATCATCGACTTAAGCACCATCCAGCTCCAATACTTTAATAATTACGACCTGCTCAAAGCTACCACCGGTAAACTTATCAGCCTGAGCGGCAAAGTACCACCGCACGGTTATGCCGTGATAGATGATGGACCAATCCAGGCCTGTTACCAGATGACGGTTAATTCGGTTTCATTAGGGCTGTCTTCTACGGCCGGCTTTGTCCAGGTATCGCATTTCTTTGGCACCACTTCGCCGCAATTCATAAGCACCTTAGATGATTATGTCGGCTGGAGCAAAACATCTGCCAGCGGCGCTCAGACTCTACCAGGCAGTACCAGTGCCTTTTTACAAAGGCAGGCTCCGGGCGGTGGCCAGGACTACTCAAAGATAGTTATTCCCGGCGCCGGGACCTGGACGTCTGTCAGCCAGCCGGACGGTTCCACGCCATGTGACGGTTCAACATCGGCCGGTGTTGCAGCCGGTGGTAATAAGCTGGCTACCAGCTCTGCACCGGTACCCTATTCGACCGCTGTGGTCGAAGCCGCCTCGACTTTCGCAATTCCGGATAGCGATGCCGGACTGGCGGCGCCGCAGATTTCAGAAGTACTGCCCAACCCGGCGCCGCCAGTTACCGATGCTGATGGCGAATTTATCGAGCTATACAATTCAAATAGCAGCCAATTTGATTTGAGCGGCTTTAGTCTGCAAACCGGAACCACTACATTTCATAAATACACTTTTCCTGATGGAACTTATATTGCGCCACATCAATTCGTGGCATTTTACTCGGGTGACACTGGTCTTAGTCTCAGCAACAGCGACGGTCAGGTCAAGCTTCTCGAACCGGGCGGCAACGTCTTAGGTAAGACCGATGAATATACCAATGCCAAAGATGGCTATGCCTGGGTGCCAGTTGATGGCCTGTGGCAATGGACCACCACAGCGACTCCAAATGCGGCTAACATCATTACTACGCCACCGCTTGCTAAAAAATCAGCCAAAACTACAGCCACTTCTAAAAAGAAGTCATCGAATGGTGCAGTTGCCAGTTTATCCTCGTCTAATTATCCGCCTAGCGGAACTGCTCCAGCTAACTTGCATCCGGCCATACTTGCCGGCATCGGCGGATTAGCCGTAGTATATGCCCTGTATGAGTACCGGCATGATTTGGCAAACCAGCTCTACAAGTTCCGCCGATACCGAGAGGCTCGGTGAGCTGCTGGGTAGCCAGCTGAAGGGTGGCGATATAATCGAACTGCGCTCCGATTTGGGCGGCGGCAAGACTACCTTTGTCCGCGGTCTGGCCAAAGGTGCCGGCAGCCAAGATAGGGTCTCCAGCCCGACCTTCACGCTCAGCCGCGTTTATAAAACCAAAGATTTTGAAATTTACCACTTTGATTTTTATAGGCTCGATGACCCGGGCATATTAAAGGATCAACTGGCCGAAGCGGTTCAGGCTAAAAGCGTAGTTGTGGTCGAATGGGCAGGGATTGTTAAGGATGTTTTGCCGAAAGAACGAATCACAATCGAATTCAAGCCAACTGCCAACAGCCCGGATGAGCGTGAAGTAGCGTTTACATACTCCGCAAACTACCGGCCGGCGATAGTTTTTGCCGAAAGTAATTACGGGGACGAGCGGCCATGAAAATATTGGCATTACGAACGGATAAACCAGAAGCTGAACTCTATATTTTCGACAATCAGAAGAAGCTAACCGAAATAAAATGGGAGGCCCATCGCCAATTAGCGGAGACCCTCAATTCAAAAACGGATGAAATACTTAACAAGTCAAGTATTTCTTATAAAGATCTTGACGGTATAGCGATTTTTAAAGGGCCGGGCAGTTTTACCGGTCTTAGGATTGGTCTGAGCGTGGCAAATGCCCTGGCCTTCGGCCTGGGCGTGCCAATCGTCGCCTCCAGCGGCGACGATTGGCTTAATGACGCAATCAAGAAACTAGAGGCCCACCAAAATGACAAAATCACCACACCAGAATATGGTTCGCCTGTGCACGTAACCAGACCAAAAAAATAACTGGCTGACAAGCCGGTGTGATATATTTTATATAGGATTTTCTGTTCGTTTTTTTAAGATAAATCCACATTAATTTTACTAATATCTGAAAACCGAAAACTGCCAATTTAACGGACTAAAGAAGTGATAGTGATCGTCAGTTAAAACCGGCAGCCCCTGCGGTCTTCTTTTGGAGGAGGAGACATGGAAATAGTACTACCTATTGTACTGGCAATAGTCGGCCTTGGCGTGGGCGGAGGCGGCACGTATGCCTACACCCGCCGTACCGGCGGTAAAGCTGCCGAAGACGCCAAAAAAGAATTAGCCAAAGCAAGAAAAGACGCGGCTGAAACAATTCGTAAAGCTGAGGAAGACGCCGCCAAGCGGATTGAAGAGGTCCGCAAGGACGAACAAAAACGCCGCAACGAACTTAAAGAAGTCGAACAGCGTCTGCTTAACCGAGAGGAAAGTCTTGATAAAAAACTAGACGAGCTGGACAAGCGGGCTGAAGGCCTGCGTAAGTCCGAAGGTGAGGTCGAGGACCTAAAAAATGAAATCAGGGACATCCGCAGCAAACAACAGGACAAACTTGAAAAAATCGCTAAGCTTACCAAAACCGCCGCCGCCGAAAAACTGATGCAAATGACCGAGCGTGACATTAAAAATGACCTGCTTGGCTTGGTAAGTAAGATTCAAAACGACGCTAAAGAAAACGCCGAAGAACAGGCCGCCACGATTTTGGTAACCACAATGGAGCGGATGGCCAGCGAAGTCACAGCCGAACGCACTGTCACTGCGGTGAAATTAGAAGACGAAGAAATGAAAGGCCGGATAATTGGGAAAGAAGGCCGCAATATCCAGGCCCTGCAGCGGGCTACAGGAGTAGATATATTAGTCGACGAAACGCCCGGCATGATAGTTATGTCGAGCTTCGACCCGGTCCGCCGTGAAGTCGCCCGCCAAACCATGGAGATGTTACTAAAAGATGGCAGAGTCCACCCGGGAAGAATCGAGGAAGTAGTTGAAAAAGCTCAAAAACAGGTCCAGAAAGATGTCATCCGGGCCGGCGAAGATGCCGCCCGCGAAGTCGGGCTGGTTGGAATCCCCAAAGAAATCCTCCAGCTTATGGGTGAGCTAAAATACCGCACCAGCTATGGCCAGAACGTACTTAAACACTCAATCGAGATGGCCCAGCTGGCCGGCGTGCTGGCCGAAGAGCTCGGTGCTAATGTAAAGACCACAAAATATGCCGCACTTACTCACGACATGGGCAAGGCTCTCAGCCACAAAGTAGAGGGTAAGCACCATCACATTACAGGTGAAATGCTGCGTAAATATGGCGCTCCTGAGGAAGTCGCCCAGGCGGCCGAACAGCACCACGATGACATGGACGCTACCAGCTTAGAGGCACTAATCGTCCGGGTGGTCGATGCCATAAGCAGTGCCCGGCCGGGCGCCCGCAATATCAGTGCGGAAAACTTTGCCGAGCGCATGAAAGACCTTGAAAACACAGCACTTGGTTTCGATGGTATCGAAAAGGCTTACGCCATCAGCGCCGGCCGTGAGGTCCGGGTGTTTGTGCAGCCTAAATCTATCGACGACCTGCAGGCTATCCGTTTGGCCCGCGATATTGCTAATAAAATCGAGTCGACCATGCAATACCCGGGGACTATCAAAGTCAACGTCATCCGCGAAACCCGGGCTGTCGAATTCGCCAAGTAAAAATACTCGGCTGACCGGGTATTTATTGTGGTCGGGGTGAAAGGACTCGAACCTTCGACCTCCGCGTCCCAAACGCGGCGCGCTAGCCAACTGCGCCACACCCCGTTACAACAGAGGTAATTATATAGCTTCGCACCTGGAAAGTCTTCATTCTTTTATTGAAGGACTTTCTTGGGCTCATCATATAATTCTCGCTAAACGCTCGAATTATAACAAAAAACAGGTAATAATTACTTTTGGTCTTTAAACCCGACGCTGATTTTCTCGGGTATAACTGAACGTTCACGTTTGGCCTGGCCTTTTAAGGCCTGGCGGTCGGCCGCGGTTAGGTTGGCTTTATCCAGACTGCGCGGCCAAAGCCGCTCATCATAAACTGCGCCAACCACAGCTGCGTACATAACTAGCCGGGCTTCAAGATATATCCAAAACAGCAATCCTAAAGTAGCTGCGAAAGTTCCATATAGATGCTTTAATTTGCCCAGTTCGTGGGTTACAAGATAGCCGCCAAAGATCTGTAGGATTTGCACGCCGATGGCGGCAGTTAAAGCGGTCCGGAATAAAGCGCCGTGGCTGGCTTGGGCAGCACCTGCAAGGCCTATCCTAAAGATAGTCCAAAAAACCAAATACAAAACCAAAATGCTGACCAGACTGGCGATTATCCTGAAAGCCCAGGTGTGGTCGATGCCGGCCGCCAGACCAGATAAGAGTGAGGCTGCCACAAGGCCGATTCCGCCCAATATAATTACTGCCAGGCTTTTAAGTAAGCCGCTTGGGAAACCCGGCCGTTTGATTCTGGGGACATGCCAGATATGGTTGAGGCTGTATTGAAAAACGTCGGCGACGCCCTTTGCGCCCCAAAGTGTCAGCAACAGGCCGATGACTAAAGCAACGCCGGCACCGTGGGCAGTATGGACATTACTTTGCAGCTGCTCGCCCAGCACCGGGAAATACTGAGTAGCGTGCCCGATCACATCGCTTCTGATGTTTGGATGAGAATGCAGGATTATTTGTAAAACTGAAGTAGCAACCAGCAGCAAAGGGAAAAGTGATAAAAATCCATAATAAGTCAGTAAGGCTGCCTGGTAACCCCCATTGTCTTCGCCGTACTTTTTAATAACAGCGTACGGAAAAGCCAGAAACTTATGGCATTGCTGAAATCGGTCAGCACTGTTTACTAGACGATTTAAAATGATAAATCTCCCATTTGCAGGAATTATATCAGTAACATATAAACTGGTCGGGGTGAGAGGACTTGAACCTCCGACCTCAGCGTCCCGAACGCTGCGCGCTAGCCAACTGCGCCACACCCCGAAATTAACAGGGGTAATTATAACAGAGTTATTAATAGCATCACAGCGACTAAAAGTGGAGTACAATTTAGGTAATGCTTAACTTTGCCGCCTGCGTCATTGGCATATTCGGCCTCCTGATAATCGCTGAACTGCTTGGTCGATATCGAATCCTAAAAGGTGAATATCATCGTAAGTTCTTACACATAACCGCCGGCAGCTTCATTGCTTTTTGGCCCTGGCTGGTGTCATGGCGGTCGATTGAAATCTTCGGCATAGTGGCGCTGGTAATTATGTTAGCCAATCGTTACGTGGACTTCTTAAACTACCGCGGCAGGATAGGCCGGGCGACATATGGCGATATTTTTCTGGCCCTGGCGATATTTTTAGCCGCCCGGATTACTCACAATAAGATTTTCTTTATGCTGGCTATATTAGAAGTAGCCTTGGCGGATGGGTTAGCAGCTGTGGCCGGCCGGGCTTATGAAAAGAACTGGGCTTATAAGATTTTTAAGCATAAAAAGACTGTTATTGGCTCAATGGTTTTTTGGCTGGCGTCGGTATGTATACTGGGTGCCGGTCTGTTACCGGCCCACGGACAAATAACTTTTAGGGATTACTTTTTGGTCTTGCTATTATTACCGCCTGCTCTGACGATAGTAGAGAACCTATCATTGCTTGGCCTGGATAATTTGTTTCTGGCTCTTTTGACTATAGCCGTTTTAAGATCACTCCAGCTTTATTAGCTGGAACCGATAAGTATACCGGCTGCAAAAACAAGGCCGCCGCCGACAACCACCTGTAAGACAGACAACCAAAATTTCATATTGAAGAAGGTATAGCGTATATAAGCAATGGCCATCAATTCAATACCTACAACCAGATAGGCGATAACCAGCGCGTGGTTAATGTTGCTGAATAAAAACGGCAGGGTATGAAAAATGCCGCCGATAAAAGTCATTAATCCGATAATTAAACCCCTTCTAAACGGGGCGCCGCGGCCTGTTAATTTGCCGTCATCACTTAAGGCTTCGGCAAAAGCCATGCTTATACCGGCGCCGACGGCCGCGGCGATACCGGTTACAAAGGCGAAATGGGGTTTATGCGTAGCGAAAGCCACCGCGAAAATAGGCGCCAGGGTACTGACCGAGCCATCCATGAGTCCGGCTAAAGCCGGCTGTACAGTTTGGAGCACAAACTGGTTGTGAGCCTCGACACTCCTATGGCGCTCTTTGCCTAGAGTCCAGGAAAATGGATTGATACTTCTTGACATAACTATAATGGGGCGAATGATGGGTCTCGAACCCACGGCCTCCAGTGCCACAAACTGGCGCTCTAACCAACTGAGCTACATTCGCCTTAACAGGGGTGATTATAGCAGTTATTGACTTCTCAGACTAGGCTATTTGGTTCCTCGACTTGATAAAGCTCGATTGCCAATTGGCCGACATGGCCACCCAATCGTTGTGCCTGGAGTCTCTGTTTTGCTTCAATCATTTCCTGGCTGCCTGACCACAACGAGCTGGATGTTGTTTTTTCGGCTTCGGGCATTGTCTCGGCTACCGAAGCAGGCATCTGTTCATTCTGACACTTCATCTTAAGCGTAAGTATAAAGAAAATCTTCAACGAGGAAAAGAAAATCCGTGCCAAATCACTCGGGCCTATGGAATTCTTGGTACAACACGGTGAACAAGGTTAGAACCGCACTCGTTGGAATTTCCTGAATTAGAAAAGCGCCCTTTTCAGGGCGCTATGGACGGAAGTCATCCATGCTTCCGTCCATTGGAGGCGCGGTTATTCGACAACTGCCCAGTGACCTTCCTTGATCGGGATGAAAGTGATAGCGACCTGAGCGCTGGGGGGCAGGTTGAAGCCGCTCTTGATGGAAAGTGCGATCTTCTCGATTCGATCTCCGATGTCGCGCATCCTGTCCGGGAAGTCGTAGGCAGCGACTTCGATGATCATGCATGCGTTGTCGCAGTTGACGAACGGCTGAAAGACGGTGATGTCGACTTCCATGCCGTCGAGTTCGTACAGCTCATACCCGCCAAGACTCGGCACTCAGCAGCTCATCCACTGGGCAACGACCGTCTTGATGTAATCGGTTATCTCCGTTACATCTTCCGGAACCTCAACGAGCTCTTCCGAATAGAAAAGCTTAACGTCGGGCATGACACCTCCTTGTATAGGGCAAGCAGTTAGTTCCCCAACCACAATTCTTGTCACCCCTTTTGATGACTAAAATACATTACCATAAATATAGAGAATAGTCAATACTATACCGTTCGAATCCTGTCTGGTCTGTGCGAGGGGTAGAAAAGTTAAAATAACAGAGATAAAATGCTTCCGGTTATGGTACCCCCGGCAAGATTCGAACTTGCGACCTTGAGCTTAGAAGTCTCCTGCTCTATCCAGCTGAGCTACGGGGGCATATGGTGCGGGATGGGGTAGTCGAAACCCCGTCTCAAGTTTGGAAAACTTGCATATTAACCGTTATACGAATCCCGCAACAGGGGTAATTATATCAAATTAGAGGTGTTTTAGTTTTGTACCCAGGCTACGTTGTCAACGTAAGCGACAATCCCGGAGTTGCCTACCAGGATTACCTGTAGGCTGGCAGACCTTACATTGGTAGAGGTCGGTGTGTAGTTAAAGCTGACTGTGCTTGTGCCAATAGCTCTGGCGCCAGTGATGTATTGGCCGGAAATCCAGTTGCCATTGGCGTCATATTCATCGATATAGAAGCCGACTTCACCGCTGGTCAACTGCTTAATATTTACATATGTGCTTATGTTATAAGTCTTGCCAGAGGTCAAAGTTATTTTAGGCGAGAACAAATGCTTGTTAACGGTAGTGGCAGTCATCTTTACTGAGTTGACAGGATTGGCCGGCGATCCGTTATTATTCGCATCAGCCACAATGTTAACCGGATCGTCAGTTGTCCAGCCCTGCGATATACCGGCATCAAAAGTGCCGT
>DASSFC010000021.1:0-8916 GCA_035694865.1 Saccharimonadales bacterium (SeqCode)
GTATTTTTATTTAGCGCAGCCTGGAAATCTTCAGGCACCACAGTAGTGCCAAGGGAATCATAGGCGGCATCCCATCTGCCATCTTGCTTGGCCACCTTGACCGCCGCCAATCCAGACGGCTGCATCCTACCCATCTTTATAAGTGAATCGACTTTGGCGACATTATTTTTTGACCAGATGCTTTTTGGCCCCCTGGCGGTGAACTTTTGCAGATAATAATCTCTATCGTACGTTTGCTTTTGACTATCAATCCAGCCGTAGCACAGCGCTTCTTCGAGAGCTTCTTGGTAGCTGAGAGATACTTTGCCGGATGACTTCTTAGCATGTTTTAACCACACGCCCTGCGGCTGATTATGGTTATCTTCAAGCCAGTTATGCCAATCTTTTTGTGATGCAAAAATTAAAACCGGCAAACCTTTAAACAACTCCATTATCAAAGGATAGCAAAATGGCGGACCTTAGCAGAAGAAGTCTGAACTATTTTATTGCTGATGGCTATCGGGGGACTCTTCTTTTCCAATACCCGCAGTTTCGAGGAGATTTATTGTACCCTTAGCTGCCATATAAAAGCCCACGGCTATGGCTGGGGTAGCTAATATGTCGTCGCCAATGGAATGACCTTCTTGTATAAAAAATAAACCGAGCTCTGTTAAGCACAATCCACCAACCGCTCGTGGCACACTTAAGATTGAATCTTTGTTTTTCTTTATTCTTTCTAAATCCATACTTAAACAATAAGCTTAGAAAAATTCATTAGCAAGCATAAGCACAATGGCGGGCCCGACCGGGATCGAACCGGCGATCTCCTCCGTGACAGGGAGGCGTGTTAACCGCTACACTACGAGCCCTCGCGGCAGAACAGAGGTATTCTAGCAAAAACAGGGGTCAATTTAAAGGGCGATAAAAACCTTATATTGATTTATTGACAATCTTATGCTATAGTATGCAAGTGTCTGAACTTAAGAAACTTTATAGAACAGATGAGCTTCCCGCTACCGGGGAATTTTCTAATTTGTTAGAAACTCTTGATGAAATGAGCCTGCAAGATAAGGACGAACTAGATCACAGGCACAAATTTGAACATGCGACAGCCCTTGCTTCTTACGGTGTTCCGCCTGAAGCAATTAATGATAAAACCACTGAGCTATTATCACAGTTACAGTCCACGGATCCCGATGACCAGGAAACAATAATGCAGCTTGAATTCCAAATCATATCTTATATTAACCAGGCTAAAGATAAGCAGAAAAAAGCTGCTTAAGCCTTAAATTCAACCGGCTTTTTGACATTGTCAGACAGTAGTACTGATATATAATATGTATCGGTAATTTTTGAGGAGTTGCAGTGAAGCTGACGCTAAAAGAAACCCGGCCGGAAGTTGAAAACGTCATTACATTTGTTTTTGAATCAGTCGAGCCGGTGGACTGGCAGCCGGGCCAGTACATGCATTACGTTTTTCCGCACCCTTCCGAGGACGACCGCGGCGAAGAGCGCTGGTTCACTATTTCGGCGCCGCCGTACGAAAAGAACATCACTATCACTACCCGTTTTACAGATGAAAAGGGCAGTAGTTTCAAAAAAGCCCTCAAAAACCTTAAGCCAGGCGATTCGATTGAGGCTGACGGCCCTAAAGGTAAGTTCGTAATCGAAGATTTTAGCAAAAAATACGTGCTGGTGGCCGGCGGCATCGGCGTAACGCCTTACCATTCGATGCTGCTGCAGTTCGACCACGATGGCAAGATGCCTGATATCGAACTTTTGTATGCCAACCGCGACGAAAATTTCGTTTTTTTGGACAAGTTCGAAGCCTTAACCGCTAAATATCCGAATCTAAGCATTAAAAAATTCGTTGGCGACCGGCGCATAGAGGAAGATGACCTTAAACCCTATGCCGATGATCAAAGCAAGATTATCTATCTGTCCGGCCCCGAGCCGATGATTGAAAACTTTGAAACACAGCTGCAAGATATGGGAGTACCCGAAGACCGGCTCAAGACCGACTTCTTCCCGGGCTATCCAGCTGAGCTCTAGAGATAACTAAAGGTGCATTTGTTATACTCGTATCTGTTAAGCCGATGTAGCTCAGCTGGCTAGAGCACCGCTTTCGTAAAGCGGGGGTCGCGGGTTCGAGTCCCACCATCGGCTCCAGGCGGGATTAGTATAGCGGTAGTACGTTTGCTTCCCAAGCAAGAGGTACGAGTTCGACTCTCGTATCCCGCACCACAAAAACTGATAAACTAGAGCCTAATGGACATCCCCAAGAGATTTTTGCATGATCGGGCTGTTTTACTGCTGATAACAATCATTTCGGTTTTGGTTGTCATCGGCGTCAGCATAGTCCTTCTGCGCTTTGATGTATCGCGCAACCCGACCACAATCGTGGCCTACCGGCCCAACATTAGCGGCACCCAATACCTGTCTGGCAAGCCAATCGACATCTATAGCCTGGCACTGTTTATGATTTTTACTTCGGTGGCAGCCATCGGGGTGAGCTCCCGGGTATATAGCGTCAAAAAACCAGCCGCCCTTTTTGTGCTGACTTCGACGGTTTTTCTGCTAATCCTCTCAACTGTTGTCGCCAACTCACTGATATCTATCCAATAAGCCATGCGATCGATTGAGATACCCCAGCCTGAAGACAGGGATTTTAAATACCGGCTGTTTGAAATCCTGCCGGCTGTTATTACGTATACCATCCTGCTGTCACCAGTCATCCTGGGCAAGCTCACGCCTAAAATTACCGCCTACCTGCTAGTCGCTTATCTATTGCTGTGGTTCATGCGGGCAATCGGCCTATATGTCAGGTCGCTCCAGGGCTGGCGGACCATGAAAGAACACATGGGTCTGCCGTGGCAGGAAATGCTGGTCGATTTAGAAAATTTAACCCCTAAGACCAAGGGCGCGCCAGGTTGGCATGCCCGCAACCTGGCGCGCGTCGGCCGCAATATACCGACCACCCGGGTTCTGCCGTCCCAGCTCTACCACGCCGTCATCATCGCTTTTTATAACGAGTCAGAGGACATCGTCGAGCCAACCGTCCAATCTGTTTTAGACACTGAATTCGACCACAAAAAAATCATCCTGTTTTTGGCCTACGAAGAACGCGGCGGCGAAGAAGCCGAGCGGCTGGCCAACAAGCTGGTTAAGCGTTACGGCGCCAAATTTTATTACGCCGAGGCCGTCAAACACCCAAAGGACATCAAGGGAGAAGTCATCGGCAAAGGCGGCAACGTAACGTTTGCCGGCCGCCGTTTGCAGAAATATCTCGAGAAAGAAAAAATCGATCCAATCAATGTACTGGTTACCACCTTGGATTCAGACAACCGTCCCGACAAAAAGTATTTCGGGTCGCTGACTTATACATACTGCTCGACGGAGGAACCCAAGCACGCCAGTTACCAGCCGGTCACTATGTACACCAATAACATTTGGGACGCGCCGGCGCCGATGCGCGTCATCGCTACCGGCAATTCTATCTGGAATGTGGTTTTGAGCCTGCGGCCGCATCTGTTGCGCAACTTCTCAGCCCACGCCCAGCCGATGGCCGCGCTGATAGAGACAGATTTCTGGAGCGTCCGCACCATCGTCGAGGACGGCCACCAGTTTTGGCGGACCTGGTTCCGCTACGACGGTAATTACCAGGTTTTTCCGATATACGTGCCGATTTATCAAGACGCGGTCCTGACCGAAAGTTATCGGCGCACACTCAAGATGCAGTTCGTCCAGGTGCGCCGCTGGGCGTGGGGCGCCTCCGACATCGCTTATTTCGTCAATCAGGCCTTCTTTAAGATAAATCAGATACCATTGCGTAAAAAAATCGCCAAGCTGTCCCGCTTGTTAGAGGGCCATATCAGCTGGAGCACCGCACCGCTCGTCCTGCTGCTGGCGGCCTACCCAGTGTTTTTCTTCCATAGTTCAGAAGTGTCATTCGGCGCTTTTTTACCTCAAGAACTGCCTCAGTACGCCTCCGGCCTCCAGCGCATAGCCATGGTCGGTATCATCGTCTCGCTCTATCTGAGCCTGCGTAGTTTGCCGCCCAAACCGCTCCGCTACAAACGCCACCGCACCATCTGGATGGTCGTCCAGTGGATCTACCTGCCGGTCACCTCTATTATCTACAGCGCCTGCGCGGCTATTTACGCCCAGACTCGCCTGGCGCTCGGTAAATACCTCGGCTTTGTCATAACAGAGAAGGCAAGCAAATCCGAGCGGGCCAGCGTCCACCGCATGCTCCAGCAATAAAGTTCTAAATCTGCCGGGAAGGGTGGTCGGCTATATAACGGAGGTGGGCTCTCTTATCGAACCGCTTTAGGACCTCTGAGGTGGCCTTCGAAATATCAGTCGTCGCAAAGACCGGCTTTTGCGGCAGGGCCAATAGCTTCTTAACGACGGTGGCTAACACCTCTCTGGCCGCCGTAGGGGTGTCCTGGCGGTCTTTTAGGGCGTTCATAAGGTCTTTCAGGAGTAAATCAGGCAAAAACGGCTTAAGCTTGTCATCTGACCGCACAGATAGGGCAGATTCCAGTTCAACCGACTCATGGGTCGTAAAAGTTGCCCCGCAAACCAGGCACTGACGCCGCCGCCAAACCTGGTTATTCCTACTTTGGCGGCGGCTATTGCTAACCCTCGTTTCGCCGCCGCAATATATACAAACCATGTCAATATATTGTCATAACGCTAGAGCTTTTTCCAGTGGAAAAACCGTCAGAAACTGGGGAATAAAAAAAGCCCGGTTTTACCGGGCTCTGTTTGTTGCGCTTTATCTGTTAGTTCGCACTGGCCTCGCTCTGTTGGCGTATCCGCCGTAAGCGAGAGGTGATAGGAGCGGTCTTGATGATTTCCTCGTAAAAGAGATTGAATTCATCCAAGGGCCCCTTGAGTCGTTTCTTACTCAAAATGTCCTCACGATTAACGTATCCCAAGTTAACAAACCGCTTATAGCAGGTCAAACGCTTAAGCTTATTTAACAGCCGCTCTTATCTGTTAGTAAAATCTCCAACAGATAAGCATAAGCTTAAGGCCCGGTCGCCTTTGCTAGAATAGGTTAGATGTTCCAAGAGGCAAAAAGCCATCCAAATGGCGCCCGGGCCGGGTTATTAAAAACCCGCGCCGCCACTATTAATACGCCGTTTTTTATGCCGGTGGCCACCCGCGGCGCGGTAAAGGGCCTCGAGCCAGGGGAGGTAAAGGCCACCGGCGCCGAGGTGCTACTGGCTAATACCTATCATCTGCACCTGGCGCCGGGCGAGACACAGGTCAGGCAACTGGGTGGTTTACACCAGTTTGCCCGCTGGCCGGGCCCTATCTTAACAGATAGCGGTGGCTTCCAGGTCTTCTCTCTGTCCCACGTCCGCAAAATCACCGAAGAAGGCGTGATTTTCAAAGACCCGGCCAGCGGCCTGCAAACCCTCATCACCCCTGAAAAATCGATGCGAATCCAGCTAGATTTAGGCAGTGATATCATCATGGCCTTCGACGATTTAACAGGGTTAGATCCTAAAAAGGCTAAGGTCAGGGAGGAGGAGGCGGTCGAGCGAACCCACCGCTGGCTGCTCAGATGCATCAAGGAGTTCAAACGGCTCACTGCTAAGACGCCTAAGGCCAAACGGCCCCTGTTATTCGGTATCGCCCAGGGCGGCCTTAATAAAGAGCTGCGCCGCCAGTCCGTCGAATTCGTCCAATCAACAGAGGTCGACGGATTGGGCATCGGCGGCCTGTCAGTCGGCGAGGGCACTAAAGAAATGCATGCTATGCTCAAGTTTCTGGCACCCTTGTACGACCCCAGTAAAATCCATTATCTGATGGGAGTCGGCGAACCTAACAATATGAGATACGCCATCGAGCAGGGCATCGATATATTCGACTGCGTACTGCCGACCCGTAACGGCCGCCACGGCAGCGTCTGGATCAGCGGCGAAAAGAAGCTGAACCTCAAAAATACCAGTCACTTAACAGATACAGATCCGATTGATAAAGCTTGTGACTGCTATGCCTGTCAGCAGGGCTATACGCGGGCTTATATAAGACACTTATTTAAGGTTAATGATCCCTTAGGCGGCAAGTTAGCCAGCCTCCACAACCTCAGATATCTCCAGCGGATTTGCGAACGCTATAGATAGAACACTTAGCCATAGGTGTCATCTGTAGACTTCTCATTTTTCAAGTAATTTTCTACCACCTTAGCGGGATTTAATTGTTTATACGCCTGTGAAAGCAGATCGTTAACTGTAACTCCTAGACGGTTGGCGGCCTCCTCTAGCCATACTAATTCATCAGTAGTAAAGTCGGTTATCTCAAAACCGCGTACCTCTACCCAGGTTTCTTGCCGCTCAGCCGATTCTTCTTCAATACTCATAAAACCTCTTATTTATCATGGTGGGCGGTACAGGATTCGAACCTGTCACCTTCTGAACGTCAATCAGACGCTCTAGCCAAATGAGCTAACCGCCCGCGGTGAACTAATTATACCTATACCAGATGTGATGTTAAACACCTAACCATATATGATATAAAAATTAGACCACGAAACATCCTAAAAATCTAACAAAAAAGTACTAGCCAAATCCGGCTAGCATATATATACTGGGTTTCAGGTTGAGTTTTGCCGAGTTGTTAATAGCTCGACGAAAGCCGGAGCTTGAGAAAAATTGCGAGATTTCTCAAACATCCGGCTTTTTTGGTTAGCCAAGGTGTTATATTAAATGTAATGGAAGATAGTCAGAGACTGGACGAGAACGACCACCGTCGGTTAGGGCAGGAGTTAGACCTGTTTGTTATGAGCGATTTGGTCGGATCGGGTTTACCGCTGTGGACGCCGCGCGGCACAGTTTTAAAAGAGGAGCTGACCAGATATGTCAATGAACTGCGCGAACAGCGCGGTTTTAAAAAGATTTGGTCGCCGCATCTGACCAAAGATGAGCTTTATAAACGTTCCGGCCACTGGGATAAATTCGGCGCCGAGCTGTTTTTGGTCAAAAGCCAGGAGACCTCTGACCAGCTGGTGTTAAAACCCATGAACTGCCCGCACCACATCCAAATATACGCTAGCCGGCCAAGAAGTTATCGAGAGATGCCTATTAAATACCTCGAGACAGCTACGGTTTACAGGGACGAAAAAAGCGGGGAGCTGATGGGCCTGCTGAGAGTCCGCTCTATCAATATGGACGACAGCCACGCATTCGTCCGTCAGGACCAGATAGAAGCCACAGTTAAGGAGTTAATCGAGGCTGCTCAGGAGTTATATAAGACGCTCGGTATGGGCCTGAAATTCCGGCTGTCTTTCAGAGATGACAGCGAGGGCTATCTGGGGTCGGATGAGCTTTGGGATAAAGCCCAGTCCATGTTGGAACAGATGGCCAAAGAAGAAAGGCTTGACTACGATGTCCAGCCCGGGGACGCGGCCTTTTATGGGCCGAAAATCGACTTTTTGGCCTCTGATGTACTGGGACGGACGCACCAGGTAGCGACCGTCCAGCTGGACTTTGTAATGCCTGAGCGGTTTGACCTGTCTTATACCAATGAGAAGGGTGAAGAAGAACGGCCGGTGATGATCCACTGCGCGCTGCTTGGCTCTGTCGAGCGCTTTTTAGCTGTTTACATCGAACATACCAGCGGCCGTTTCCCCTTATGGATGGCGCCGGAACAACTACGCGTAGCCACTCTTAACGAGGATGAAGCAGTTACCAAGCTGGCCCGGGAGATTGTTGATAAGGCCAAAGAAGAAGGGCTGCGGGCCGAACTCGATGATTCCAACGAATCAGTCGGCAAGAAAATACACGACGCCGAAACCATGAAGGTGCCCTATACAGTGGTAATAGGCCCCAAAGAGGCCGAGGGCGGGCAGCTCAGCGCCCGCCACCGCGCCGACTTGCCGGAGCTGCCCGCCTCATCTGTCGATGACCTGCTCAAGATCCTCTCTGACCATGCCAAAGCCCGCCGCTAAGAAGATAATCGCCGTCGACATCGACGACGTTCTGTATCCATTAGTCCCAAGTCTGATTGGCTATTTAGATACCAAACACAAGGTTAAGCTGACTCCAAAAGACTTTGAGGCATATGATCTTCGACAAGTTTGGCACGCTGGACCAAAGGAGGCGGAGCAGATCTTTAATGATTATAAGAGGAATATCGGAACAGATGTGGCACCCCTTAAGGGTTCGGCCCAGGCGTTGCATAGACTGTCAGAAAAGTTTGATATCGTTGTTCTGACTTCTCGAGACATCTCTAACTTGTCTCGAACAACCGCCTGGATTGAGCAACATTTTCCAGAGCTGTTCAAGGATGTGCAGCTTCTTGGCAACAGTAAAGACAGCATCAATTGGCGAGACAAAGCCGAAGTCTGTCAGGAATTGGGAATTTACTGTTTGATAGACGATTCTCTTAAACATATTCTCCAGACGCATCAAGCTGGTATAAAAACCATACTTTTTGGCGATTACCCCTGGAATCAAGCCGATGACTTACCCAGAGAAATCGTTCGAGCGACCGATTGGAATGCAGTCTTAAAGGAGTTGGATGCAACCTGATAAGCATTTCCGCGACCAGGTTTACGCTATGGTAGCCCAGATACCAAGAGGGCGGGTGATGACTTATGGGCAGCTGGCGGCGCTGGCCGGGCACGCCGGCGCCGCCCGGGTTGTCGGCGGCATCGCCCACTGGGGCGATGCCGCGCTGCCCTGGCAAAGAGTTGTTAAGAAGTCAGGCTCCCTGGCCGAAGGTTACCCCGGCGGTCTGTCCGGCCACAAGCAAGTCCTTGAAGCTGAAGGAGTCAAAGTAACAGATGACTACCGGGTGGACGTAGAAGGGTTACTGTGGTGGCCGCCAAATTCGACCTCTTAGCCATAGTTGGCACCACCGCCTCTGGTAAATCCGATTTAGCGATGAAAGTCGCCAAGGAGTTAAACGGCGAAATCATCT
>DASSFC010000022.1:0-3104 GCA_035694865.1 Saccharimonadales bacterium (SeqCode)
ATTTGTGCCATGGCAATCTCCGAATGCCTTAAAGCCAAATCCGCTATTTGAATAAGCATCCTGGTTTCTATTCGCGCAAGTTCAATTTCTCTTATCAATGCTTCACTACTATCCGTCATAATTCGCAATTATACGCTCAAAATAACCGAGCAATTATTTTTTAGTTCGCAAGCTTTTTATGGCCAGTATTAAAATACCCAGCGTAATTAAGACGAGAAAAGCTTGGTGCCACCGGTTGATAACCAAATCTCCTTGATCGTTGGTTTCGCCGATAAAACTATAAGCTAACACACTAGCTGCCGCCCACAGAGCCAATACGCAAAGAGTAATCTTGACCCATTTTTTACCAAGAAACATACACAAAGTATAGCCTCAAAATAACCGGGCAGAGAATACTTAACTTGTTAAGTATTCTGCTAAGACTTTATCTATATCGCGGACCCACAAGCCGCGCTGTTCGGATTCGGTCAAATTCGCAAAAACCGGTTCGTCCGAGACCTGGGGGCCGATCCAAACGTTGTCTTTGCCGTATTGCTTTTCTAAAGCCGCGGCCTCGATGCCGCTATGTAGCGCTATTTCCCAGCGTTCCTCAATCGTTGCCGAATCCGGAGGTAAAAATCCCTCCCTATCAATGGGCATTACCGGAGTCACGCTTGGCTTTGCATATTCAAAGCCCTGGGCAATTTTAAGCTCAGCCAAGCTAGTCAAGACAATCCTTTCGGCTTCTAATTCAGCTAAATCATCGTAATACTGGCCTTCAGAATGCAGATAAGCGTATCTTTCTAAGTATTCTTTTTTCATACTTCTTCGTGCCTTTCAGATATCGCCTTTAATTCTTCAGCTAATTCCAATGCTGCTTCAGCAGCCGACTTGCCGGTTTCCCGCTCGATTTTCCTTACCCTATCTATAGCTTCACCCGGGCTGCGCGGCGCGTCCGACAAAAGCCAATCGATTTGCCAATCATAATATATCGAATCCTCAGCCTGGGCAGACTCCTTAGAATTCATAGGCTAAAGGTACTCCTAACAGATTCGGAACACAAGCATAAGCAATACGTTCAAACCATTAGGTAATCATGCCGTTTTGGCCAGGAGGCGCTGGACAGTGTTCCAGGTGCGGGAAGTGATTTGGTCTTTGCCGAATTGTTTGTCCAATCTGGCCATAAAATCGGGCGTTCCTAGCCCGGCTGAATTATCAAGGTTACTGCAAAGGGCATTCACACCCGAAACCTCGTAGTAGTTTTGGGACGGCTTTGGTGAGGGCGGTGTTTTAAAGAAAGTTACCAGCAGGTAAGATTTGCGGCTGTGCTCGCTGCCTTTGTAGGGATTAGCGTCAACCAAGGCCTGCAGCTGTTCCTGGCTGCGCACAATCGTCCGGCTGTTAAAACCCAGCTTGGCCGGCCAGGTTTCCTCTAATTTTGATTCTATGGCTGCCTGGTCTTTGGAGTTTGATTCAAAAATAATGTTGCCGCTTGATAACAGGGTCTGGACATTGCTGAATCCGGCTTTTTCAGTAGCGTCTTTGAGCTTCGCACCATGCATATTGGGGTTACTGGGCCCGATGCCCCGCAGCAGAGCGACGTACTTCATCAAGTGAATTATACAGACATGGCCGAGCAATATTCACAGTTAATTGGCTAAAAATGACACATTGGGGCGGTAGGCTATTTCATAGAGATGAAATTCCTTAAGTCTTATGCTGAGAGTGCCAATTAAGCAAGGAGGTTTGTATGGCAGATAGCAACACAAGCAATCGTGGATTCGCATCCATGGACGAGAGCAAGCAGCGCGAAATCGCCAGCAAGGGCGGTAAAGCAACAGCCGGTAAGAACTTGAGCCAGGAAGCTCGCTCCAAAGGTGGCCGCAACAGCCACGGCGGCGGACGCCGCAGCAACAACTCCTAATTACCTGTAGCGACTGAGTAGCGGGGCGGGAGGCTTGAAAAAGCCTCCCGCCCTTTCGTTTATTAAATACTTAACTTGTTAAGTATTTAATAAAGTGATTTGTATCACTTTAAAACAGACACTTAAATTGCTAACCTAAAAACAATGTTCAGAGCGATTGCCAAATTTTCTGTCCGTTTCCGTTGGCCGATTATTATCCTATGGATCGCGCTGGTGCCGATTGTCACGGCTAACTTTCCTAAGCTAAATGACGTAGAAAAAAATAACACTTCTGATTTTTTACCCAAGAATAGTCAGACCGTGGTTGGCGCTAAGCTGGAGGATGCTTTTAAACAGAAAAATACTGCCACCAACTCCATAATCGTAGCGGCCCGCAAAGATGGTAAGCTCACGCCAGCCGACTATGCAGCTTTAAAGCGGATGACCGGCAATGTCAGTAAAGTAAAAGAAATAACCGAGGTCCGTAATTATGGTGCCAGCGCCGACGGCCAGGCCCAATCTTATTTTGTGGGTATAACGGGGGCGGGTTTTGGACAGGGTGCGCTTAATATCATCAATGATGTCCGCTCGGCCATAAATAAAACTAATTTTCCCGCCGGGCTTCAAGTCCATCTGACTGGCGACCTGGCGGCGGCTGTCGACCAGGAGAATGCCAATAACTCCGGCCGCAACAAAACCGAAAAGTATTCAGTCATCCTCATCTTGGTTCTACTGCTTTTGGTTTACCGGTCAGTTTTAGCGCCTTTAATAACCCTTTTGCCGGCGCTGCTGGCACTTTTGATTTCCCAGCCGGTTATTGCGGAGTCAACTAAAATCGGCGTCCAGGTCGGTTTTATTACCCAGATAATGCTGATAATTTTGCTGCTGGGCGCCGGCACGGACTATGGGCTGTTCCTGGTTTTCAGGGTGCGCGAAGAAATGCGCAAAGGCCTGAACGCTAAGCAAGCTGTGGTAGAGGCGCTATCGCACGTCGGCGAATCGATAACCTTCTCGGCGGCAACAGTAATTGCGGCCGTGTTGAGTTTGATGCTGGCAAGCTTTGGACTGTACAAAGGCTTAGGGCCAGCCCTGGCTATCGGCCTGGGCATAATGCTGTTAATCGCGCTGACTTTCCTACCGGCATTGCTGTCGATTTTGGGCCGGGCGGTTTTTTGGCCGTCTAAAACCTCTAAACGGGAGCTTAAAATCGGCCTTTGGGGCC
>DASSFC010000023.1:0-2701 GCA_035694865.1 Saccharimonadales bacterium (SeqCode)
AATCCTGGCCAGGGAGCTTAACGTACCAATAGTCGCAGCCAGCCAGCTAAGCCGCAGCGTCGAATCACGTAACCCGCCGATACCCCAGCTAGCCGACTTGCGTGAATCAGGAGCAATCGAACAGGATGCCGACATTGTTACATTCATATATCGACCTTATTACTATGACGATTCAGCTGATCCGAACATTACCGAAATACACATAAAAAAGCACCGGAATGGCCCTGTTGGTAAGCTTAATCTATACTTTGACAGTCAAAAACAACGTTTTCGCGACCTCGATGTCAGGCACGAACAGCCCTTTGACTAGTTCTGCTATACTTTAGCTTATGCTTAAGGAGATGAGCGGCAGCTTACGCAGCTTGCCGCGGCGCAGCTGGTTAGGCTTAGTTTTGGCTTTTGTGGCTATATTCATTATTTTTTTATGGCATTTAGGCAATTTGACCCCCGGGTTGTCGCGGCAGGAAGTTGAATACGCCAGTTCCAGCCACAGCTGGGCTTTAATTATCAGTAATCCGATTAATGCGCCGCATAAAATTGTCCAGCTAGTGGTTTTCAACTTATCGCCTCAGCATCCTTCGCTTCTGCGGCTCGCGTCAGTTTCGTTCGCATTAATTTTCTGCCTTGGTTTTTATCGTTTGGCAACCGGCTGGTTCGGCAGGGCGATTGGCCTTTTTTCTACATTAATCTTTGCCTGTTTACCGCTGTTAGTAGTCAGCGGCCGACAAGCATCCGCCGAAATAATGTTTTTTTGCCCCGTAATCTTTATAAGCCTTTATAACTGGCTGCTCAGGGCTAAGCAGTATCAGTCAGTTGCCTGGTTCACGTTGTGTTTGGCTGCCGCTGTCTTTGTATTTACGCCCGGCTTGCTGATTTGGCTAGTTGCCGGTTTTTGCATATGCCGAAAAAACATTATTAAATCAATTAGCGCAGTACCTGTACAGGTTAGCTTTTTTGGCCTATTACTTATCTTTTCATCTGTCGCCAGCCTGGCTTTGGTATCGATAAAACACCATTACATCGCTAAACAATTATTCCTAATCCCGGCATATTTAGGCAATGGGCTTACACCTGTTAAGCATATCGGCTGGATGTTCTTGTCTTTGTTTGTCAAAACCGGACAGACAGATCCTCTGATTGTGCAGCGTTTGCCTCTCTTGTCTGTCCTCTCAATCGCTCTGTTCATATTCGGCCTTTATGCAATGCTAACAGCTGCCAAATCAAAAGCCATATGGCTCGGGCTCAGCATCGTATACGCAATTTTAGCGGCGGGACTTAACAATAAGGTCAGCATTTTGGCATTAGGCCTTCCGGCCATCATTTTATTCGTGGCGGCCGGCCTGCGTTATCTTTATATAGAGTGGCGGAGCGTCTTTCCGCGTAACCCGGTTCCAAAAAGCTTCGCCTTTGTGCTGATCGCGATTGTTGCCCTGGTGCAGTTATATTTTGGTTTACGATATTCACTAGCGGCCTGGCCCGAGGCTCCCGCCACGCGCGCGGCTTACGTGCTAAAATGACAGGTAGAGCAAGGAGAAAATTGGGATGAGTAAAGTCGACCAGGCCAAACTAGTAATGCGCGCCCGCAAACTGCAAAAAGAACTTCAGAATGAAATTATAGTCGTAGAAGCTGGTGAGGGCGCCGTCAGCGTGGAAATAACAGGCGAGCAGAAGATCAAGAAAATAAATATCGACCCAGAATATGTTGACCTGGACGATATAGGTCAGCTGGAAAGCTGGGTAGAAGAAGCAGTCAAGGAAGCCATTAATCAAAGTCAAAAGCTGGCAGCCGAGAAGATGCAGCCACTGATGGGCTCGCTCGGCAACCTCGGCCTTTGATACATGGCAGAAATCATCCCCCGCCCATTGGCGGCACTAATTGAATCACTCGGCCAGCTGCCAGGTGTCGGTCCGCGCACAGCCGAGCGATATGCATATTTCTTGCTTAAAGCCGACAGCACTAAATCGCATAGCTTAGCCGCTGCGCTCGAAAACCTACATAAACAGATAAAAAATTGTCCGAAAACATTCGCATTAATCGAAGCTGACCAAAAACTCAGCCCGCTTTACACTGACACCAAACGCGATAAACGGATCGTAGCCGTCGTGGCTGAACCGTTTGACATTTTGGCTTTAGAAAAGACCAGGAGCTTCAGTGGTACCTATCATGTGCTTGGCGGTTTAATTTCACCGATTGACAATATAAGCCCTGACGAGCTGACGATCAGACAACTGATTAAGCGGCTTGATGAGGATAAAGTAAAGGAGCTTATTTTAGCGACTAATGCCAGCGTTGAAGGTGAAAGTACGGCCCTTTTCATAACTCAATCTATTGGCGACCGAAAACTCAAGATTACGCGCTTGGCACGCGGCTTACCAGTCGGTGTCGACTTAGAATATGCCGACCAAATTACCCTTGCAAGAGCACTGGAGGGCCGGCAGACAGTTTAAAAAGGTGCGCGCTAAACTGTTACAATAATCACCGATATGCAAAACTACAGCCAAGCCGAAAAAATCCAGAGCCAAGTCAGCCAAGCCAGCCATGTCGTTATTATCCAGGCGGATAACCCTGATGCCGATAGTTTGGCTTCCAGCTTAGCCCTGGAACAAATCCTCGGGGATTTGGGTAAAGACGTGACACTTTACTGTGGAGTCGACCTGCCAAGTTATCTTAGCTACGTATCTGGTGCTGACAGGGTTGTGA
>DASSFC010000024.1:0-10238 GCA_035694865.1 Saccharimonadales bacterium (SeqCode)
TAAGCCGGCCAGTTTAGCATCGTTATGGATGAATAGCTTTACGCCTGCCAGCTGCTCGTCAATATCTTTTTGGATAGGTACATCGTGCCAGGGCAGGTTACCGAAGCCAACGGCGGTGCCTTTTTCAAAATCAATCCAGCCAGGTATAGCGGCACAGGCCGCTGTAAACTCGTACTGGCTAAGCTGCTCCTTAGCCGTCTTTCCGACGGTAGATAAGAATACTTCATAATCTTGCGGGGTAGGGACCTTATATTCAGATACTTTTTTGCGGTCCGGCTCGAATACAGCGAATAATATCTTGCTGGCCCCAACATCGATCCCCAAATACATATATATGAGTATAAGGCCAGGGCTGGGCATTTACAAAAACGGTTTTACACCTTAAAATAAGGAGTAATCTAAGCGGGCGCGGACAGGTTTTTACGCGGCTGATGCAGCCGCTGGCTATAAGCGCGCGTTTTAGAAATATTATCTGAAGGGAGCCATACCAACTTGGCAAAAGCAACTAATTTAACTATGGATGACCTGCTGGCCGGCAGTGATCTTATGCATCTAAAGGCTGGCGATGTCGTCGAAGGCACCGTCAGCTCGGTCAAAAAACATGAGGTTTGGGTAGACATGGGCGCTAAGGGGGTCGGTGTCATCCTGCGCCGCGAGGTCGGCACTAACAACCTCGAAGAAGGCCAAAGCATCAGCGCCAGCGTAGTCGACCCCGAGCTTGACGAAGGCTACGCGCTGCTAAGTATGAAGCGCGCCGCTAAAGACCGCGGCTGGGGTGAGCTACAGCGGATATTTGATGGCCAGGAAATAGTAGAGGTTATGCCTTACGACGCTAACCGGGGCGGTTTACTGATTGAGCTCGAAGGCATCCGCGGTTTCTTGCCAGTTAGTCAACTGAGCGCCGAACACTACCCGCGGGTATCTGATAGCGACAAGGATGAAATCCTTACCAAGATCAACAGCCTGGTCAACAAAACCCTGCGGGTCCGGATTTTGGATGTGTCGCGCAAAGACAACAAGCTGATTTTTTCCGAAAAAGAAGCCGTCCGCGACGACATGCAGAGCCGGCTTAAAGAACTTAAAGTCGGTGATGTAGTAGAAGGGGTTGTAACCGGAGTCATCGACTTTGGAGCTTTCATCAACGTCGATGGCATTGAAGGCCTGGTCCACATATCGGAAATTTCCTGGGAGCGGGTCGAAGACCCGCGCAAGTACGTTAAAGTGGGCGAGAACGTCAAAGCTAAGATTATCGCTATTGATAAAGACCGCCTGAGCCTGTCTATCAAACAGATGAGTGACGACCCCTGGCTGAGCGAAGTTAAAAAGTTCAAAAAGGGCGACTCGGTGGAGGGTAAGATTACCCGTATTACCCCATTCGGCGCCTTTGTCCAGCTGAGCCCGTCAGTCGAGGCCTTAGTACATGTTTCTGAGATGAGCGACGATGAGAGCATCGACCCTGAATCGGTTTTCAAACTGAACGAAAACAAGAAGTTCAAGGTTATCGACATCGACACCGATAACCGTAAGATCGCCTTGAGTCTAAAAGACGTCAAGTAAAGAAATGAAAGGAGTAGGCTTATGGCAAAAACCATCGAAATCAGCGACCAAGTCACAGTCGGCGCACTGGCCGAGCTCCTTTCAATACCCGTCTCACAGCTAATCAGCGAGCTTTTCAAGAACGGCGTCATGGCGACCGTCAATGAAAAGATAGATTTTGATACGGCCCAGATAATCGTCGGCGAATTGCCGGATTTGGATGTCGAGCTGGCTAAAAAAGAGCAGGCTGCGCCGGTCCGCGAAAAGCATAAAATCTCGGCCAAGGCCGAGGCGCGGCCGCCGGTCGTGGCTATGATGGGTCACGTCGACCATGGCAAGACCTCTTTGCTCGACGCTATCCGTGGCGCCGAGGTCACTAAAGGCGAGGCCGGCGGCATTACCCAGCACCTGAGCGCTTATCAGATTAAACACAATGACCGTTATATAACTTTTTTAGATACGCCGGGCCACGAAGCCTTTGCCGCCTTGCGTGAGCATGGTGCCCGGCTGACTGATTTAGTGATTTTGGTAGTGGCGGCCGATGATGGCATCAAACCCCAAACTATCGAGGCCATCCGGTTTGCCCGGCAGGCCGGAGTAAAGATGATCGTGGCGGCTAACAAGATGGACAAAGCCACCGACGCCCAGTTTAACCAGCTCAAAGCCCAGCTGGCCGAGCAGGAATTACTGCCTGAAGATTTTGGCGGCGATACGATTGTCATGCCGGTATCCGCCAAAGAAAAGACTGGCATTAATGAACTACTTGATATGGTACTGCTGGTATCTGATGTCGAAGAACTGAAAGCTGACCGGGATGTGCCCGGTGAAGGCCTGGTGATAGAAGCCCACATGGAAAAGGGCCGCGGGCCGGTAGCCATTGGTTTGGTGGAGCAGGGGGTTGTCAGGGCCGGTGACTTTGTTGTGCTGGGTGCGACATATGGCAAGCTGCGCAATTTAGAAAGCACCGACGGAGTACCGCTCAAAGTCGCCGGCCCTTCAATGCCGGTGATTATGACTGGTCTTAAAAATCTGCCCGATTTCGGCGATGAGTTCGATGTTGTTAAGTCCGAAAAAGAAGCCCGCGACCGGGCGGCCGAAGCCTCCCGGCTCAGACGCGAAGGGGGCGCTTCGGCCGCCACCTCCAGCTCGGAGCTGCTGCGCATTATTAGCCGCACTAACAAATTAACCGAGCTGAACATTATAGTCAAAGCCGATGTACAAGGCTCACTCACCTCTGTTATAGACAGCCTTAAGACTTTGGATAATGAAGAGGTTGCTGTCCGGATTGTCAGCTCCGGCGTCGGTGTCATCTCAGAAAGCGATATCCACACCGCCGCCTCCACCGGCTCAATCCTTTACGGCTTCCATACCAGCCTGCCAACCCACGTCAAACAGCTGGCCAGCCGCGATAAAGTCAGTATCCGGCTCTACACAGTTATTTACGAGTTAATCGACGACGTAAAAAAAGAGCTCGAATCCCGGCTTGCGCCGGAAGTCGTCGAAGAAGAGCTGGGCACACTGCAAGTTAAAGGTATCTTTAAAATCAGCAAGACCGAAGTGATTTGCGGCGGCGAAGTTACCAAAGGTACACTGCGCGCGCCGGCATTAGCCAGAGTCCGTCGCGACGATAAAGTTATTGCCGAAGACTTAGAAGTAACCAAACTTCAGCGTGGCCCAACGGAGGTCAGCGAAGTCCCAGAAGGCGAAATGTGCGGCCTCAGCTTTAAAAGCGAAACCAGGGTAGAAGTACTAGAAAACGACCGCATCGACCTTTACAGCCGCGAAACCAAGCAGCGTAGCCTCTAATGTTCTTGTGAAGTAATCGTTTGACTTCAATTTAGCTAGCGTATATTATTTGCAAATATGCAAATTTTATATACTGCTAACGTTTTAGAGGCATGAATGGGCGAACTTGTCTACAGAATAAAGAATAAGAATCTTCCTAATAAGGCGCTCAGGGAAAAATATCAGTCAATTGACCATATTAAAGAGACTGGCCGAGTTGTTATTTATGGTATAGAAAAAGGAACAAATAAAAAAAGACGTATAGCAGCCAAAAAACTCATCGAGTACTACGGCTATGACCCAACACATAAACCAAAGCCCGAAAAAGCCAGCTGGAGAGGCGCATTCGGCGATCAAGAGGTGACAGTGATTGGCAGTTATGGCTCTGGCGGAAACGACGAATTTATGAAAGTGAGAGGCAGTAAAACTGGCATACCTCGAAGTGAACTCACGTGGCATCTAGATACTGAACGGTTATCAGGCAATAACAATACTAGTAGCCCAGCTGAAATAAAGCCTGCCGATGAGCCTGAATCGATTAGATTGTTGCGCGAGCAAATGGACGCCATGAGGGCTGATATGCAACAGGTATCTTCCGAAAACGCGCGCTTAAGCGGTGAAGTAGAAAGTTTGGGCAAACAAGTAAAGAGGGTGGTTGCTGATAATAGCCGGCTAGAAGCTGAGAATGAGAGGCTCAAGGACGAAAATCGCAAGCTAGAAAATAGGCTGGAGGCTTACGCGAGAGACGATATTCCAGTTATGCTGATACCTAGTGAAACACCATCACAAAGCCGTTTTAAAAGCGCAATGAACCGGTCGGCTGGCTGGATTGGGTCAAAGTTGCCTTGGGCCTCTCCGCCGGTATATGGACCTGGCCGTGTTGAAGAAACAGCCGATGGAAGTCTGATTAGGTATGTAGAAGAAGAAAGGCATGACGGCTATACAGCCTATGAGAGGAAACGCGGTGCGGCTGTACTTGTTGGCGCACTGGTAGTGGGAGCGTCGGTATTGGCCGCCGGCCTCTGGGGTGAGCACGAAGAAAATGAAGGCCGACAGTCACAAATACATAAAACAGAGATAATCCAGCAGCAAAGGAATCACTTAAGCGCGGAGCTAAAGGCCGCAGAGGCGCATGATGCCAAAGACGATGCGACAATCAAGGCCCAGAGGATAGCCAAAGCTACCGAAGAAGCGCTGGAGAAGTCTAAGCAAAGAACCGAAGAAGCGCTTGAAAAATCCAAACAGCGGGCCGAAGAAAAAAATGAAACTAAAGTACACGCAACTGGTGAGGTTTTTAACGTTGAATACGGCAACGGGATAACCAATGAGATTCAGGATTACGCCAGAGCCCATGGATACCATGAAGTTAGTGGAGGTCAGGCCTGGATGCTATATGAAAATATGCGTGAACATTTTGGTGAGAATTTAATAGAACTGCCAGGCGGTGGCAACGATACATATATTCGAGCCGATGGTGATGTCGGCATCAGCCGCCCAGGCCCAGCTATGTGGCCAGAACAGGTTGAGCAATTCCTTCAAAACCGTCTATCGCGCTAGCTCTCAAAACCTAACATATTGTATTATTTGCTATCTTATGCTATAATTTGCTTCAAATTAACTAATTGTGAGGTTCGGCGTGTCTTTATTGAGGCGTGAAAAAGCTGTTAGTGGTCCGCTGCCTGTGTATAGTTGGCTTAATATTGAGGAGCCAAAACCCGAGACTGAAATTACTTCCGAGTCTTTTCAGGCGCAGGTTAATCCTGATGAATTTGAGGAAGCCCAGGAAAGAATGTGGGCTGAAGAGGCCGAACGAGCGGCTGCGGCCAAAAGAGCTCGTACTGCCGCTTCCTCTGCTGAGGAGTCAATCGCAACTGCTGAGCGAACAACTCTGACTGAAGTTATTAACATAAACCAAACCGAGGCTTGGCCTGGTCAAGCAGCAATTGAATCCGGAGTAAGCTATTCCCAGCTGGAAAATTTGCTGGAGCCAACAGAATCAAAAGTTCAGGAGGCGCAAGTTCATGATGCCCAGGTTATTTACGTGGAGGAAAAACGGGCTATGCCGGAAAAAAGCCCACATTTTTACAGCCAGTTAGCTAAAGCGGGCCTGCTAAATGCTATGGAACGCATGACCGCGGTTCGTACGCCAGAGGTTGACCTTAAAAAATATGCAAAGATTGGTGGGAAGGCCCTTACAGCAGCTAAAGTCACTACACAGAAAAACTACGAGAGCCTAAGCGATTGGGTGAAAGAAAAGAATGTCCCTAAGTTCAATAAAAGAACTGTGATAGTTGCCGGCAGCCTAGCTTTAGCGGCCGCTGCCGTCGGTATCGAGTTTTATATGGGGCACAAAGGCGCGACCGTCCATAATTCGAGCCCGGCCCAAGAAACTGTGAACGGCCACACTTCTGACAGTTTAATCTCTCCGAAGGAATTTACTGTTCCATTGCAAGCTCAAGCGGTTGTAGCTCAAGTTGGCCATCATGCCCACCGCGCCCACGAGGTACTCCTGCAAGCTGGCGATGGATATACCCAAGTTATCCAAAAACTGTTCCCGAACCGTTCGCCAGCTCAGTACCTTGAAGCCTATAAGGAAGCGGTCAGCCAGCTGGGCCCTAGCTTCATAAAACACGCGGCCCACTATCGCATGTCAAACGGTGATTATGGTCTGTCGGGGCATAAGGCAGATGTCAGCCAAAAGACTTTCAATTTCTTGGCTAAAGCACTGCGCGCTAATCGTTAAATCAGACCTCTTTTGTTACAATATGCTTAATGTTCCAGCTGGATGACAATCTGTTAAGAGAACTGGGTTTGGGCGACATGCCAGCATCAGAAAAGAATAAGATGTTGGCCCATATCTATGAGACGCTTGAACTGCGGGTCGGTATGAAACTGGCTGAGCAAATGACAGACGCCCAATTAGATGAATTCGAAGGCTTTATCGACCGTAACGATGAGGCTGGCGCCTTAAAGTGGCTGGAAACCAACTTCCCGAATTATAAGCAGGTTGTGGCTGATGAGTTGGAAAAACTTAAGTCAGAAATCAAACAGCAGGCACCCCAGATAATGCAGGCAACCATGTCTGAAATGGATGGCCAGCAACGCGCCCAAAACCCGCCGCCAGCCTCCGACCAGCCTTCAGCCTACTAGGCTTTTTTATAACCGCGCATAAAGTCAGCGCCGCTCATTGACCGGCCCGAAGGGCCGGTCAGCCCGGTAATCTCAATCCAGCCGGGCTGGCATTTGATTACTAATTTGCCGTCGTCTTTATTCTTAGCGACACGCGATTTGGTTATGACAATGTTCTGGTCAAAAACCTTAGCGTGGACTTTTGGAAAACCAGTAAAAGCCCGGACTTTTCTTTCGATCAATTCAGCTGGCTCATCAAAGCTAGTTGCGGCATCGGCTTTGTTCAGCAGGCGCGTATAGGTGGCTTGGGTTTCATCCTGGGGCAAAGGTTCAAGCGTGCCGTCTAAAATACCGGCTAAGTTTTCAGCCAGCAGACCGGCGCCGATTTGGTTAAGCCTACGGGCTAACTGGAACTTGGTCTCGCTCCCTTTAAGCTGTACTTTTTTTTGGATGTAAAGTGGCCCAGCGTCCATTTTGGAACTGATACGCATCAGGGAAACACCGGTTTCTCCGAGGCCTTCTAAAATAGCTGTTTCGACGGGTGTGGGGCCTCTTAAAGCCGGCAATAGCGAAGGGTGGACATTGATGATGCCTTTTGGGAAAAGATCGATGACCGATTGGGGGATAATTTTGCCATAAGCGACCAGCACCGCCGCTTCAGTCCGGTGTTTTTGAAGTTTGGAGAATAAGTCTTCTTGTTTGCCCGGCAGGATGACCGGAATATGGTAAGCATGGGCAATCGGCCCGATTTCCAAATCACGTTTTTGGCGTGAAACCGGCTCGCGGTGGCTGGCGTAAACTGCCTCTATTTCAAAACCGGCTGACACCAGTGCTCTCAACACAGGCGCGGTGGTGGTAGCTGCCGTCGCCAGTCGCTCGTTACCGAAAAATACCAGTTTTGGTGGCTTGGTCATAAGATATTGGCTCTAATTTACCTTCGTCTGTCAGTTTATAAAAAGCATCCGGCTCGTCCTTAAGATGGTCTACGAACATTAATCCGTTGGTGTGGTCGACTTCGTGCTGGAAAATGCGGGCTAAAAAGCCCTCGGCCTTGACCCTAATCGGCCGTCCATCAAAATCGAGTGCCCGGATGCGTACTTTGCTATAACGCGGCACTTTACCGTAAATGTCCGATACACTTAGACAGCCCTCAAAGTCGTCTTCGATTTCACCCTCCAGCTTGACGATCTCCGGATTAATGAAGACCTTAAAAGTCTTATCGGCTTTGTTTTCAAAATCGCCCCGGACCACGATTATACGGTAGGGCTGGTCGATCTGAATGGCCGCTAAAGCGACACCGACTTCGTGTGGACGGCTTTCTTCCCAATCGACCGTGGCGTCAATCATATCCTGGACCAGCCGGCGTACCTCATCTGTTACGATACCTATTTTCTTAGAACGCTGGCGCAGGTGACCGTTAGGCAGGGAAATAATCGATTCTTTAGTGGCAGACATCAAAAACAGTATATCCCACCTCTGTTAGTTTGCCCACCTTATAAAAGGTCGGCCGGGTCGAGGTCGATTTGCCAATCCTGCGGAACCAGCTTGGCCAGCTCTTGGAGATGGTCGCGGTCCTTGCTTTTGGCGACCAGCTGGTAGTAATAATATTTGCCGCGGCGGCCGTAAAAAGCTGGAGTCGGGCCGATGATTTCGACGGGCAGGGCCGCCGCGGTTAACTCATCTTTTAATCGCTCAGATGCCGTTTGGGCACCATTGATGGTCGCCCGCCGGACAGACAGTTTCATAAGATAACTAAATGGCGGAAAGCGGAAAGCCCGGCGCTCGGCTAAAATCCGTTTGTAAAACGTTTTATAATCTCGTTCCACCGCTGTTTTAATAACCGGGCTGTCCGGCTCGTAGGTCTGGATAATAACTTTGCCCTTGGAGTGACCGCGGCCAACCCGGCCCATTACCTGGTACAAAAGCTGGAAGGTCCTCTCCTCGGCGGTGTAATCGGGCAGGGTTAGGGATGATTCGGCCGAAACGATTCCGACCAAGCCAAGCCTGGGCAGGTCAAGTCCCTTGGCTAGCAGTTGGGTGCCGACCAGGATGTCGACGTGGCCGGCGAGCAATTTGTCATATACCTCATTCAGCTGCTCGCCAGCCACGTTATCACTGTCAAACCGGCCAACGATCTTTTCGGGGAAATGCTTTTCAACCTGATCGGCCAGCGCCTTTGTGCCGATACTCTTATATATAATGTCCGGGTTGCCGCAATTGGGGCAGGCGACTGGTGGGGTGTGGCTAAAGCCGCAGATATGGCATTTAGCCAGGTGATCATCGGCATGGTAGACCAGCGACACATCACAATTAGGGCAAAGGTCCTGCCAGCCGCAGTTTTTGCATAAGATTATCCGGGCTGAACCACGTCTGTTTAGATAAAGCATAACCTGTTTTTTGGCTGAAAGTGTTGTGCTGATATCATCAAGCAGTTTTTTGGATAAATAACGGTTTGGCCCGAAGTTTGAACGGTCCGTCAGGTCGATAATCTCAGTATCAACTTCTGGCAAGCCACCGCTCAGGGCCTGTTTGGTCATACGCACAATCGCCTGGCGCTGGTCGGCTAAGTAGTAATCAGTTATCAGGGGCGTGGCAGTGCCGTAAATTACTTTGGCACCAGTCAGGGTGCCCAGTTGGCTGGCAGCCCGAAGGGCGTTGTAGCGTGGTGTTTGCTCCTGCTTATAAGCGGCTTCGTGGGCTTCGTCAGCCACAATCAAACCTAAGCTCGGCAACGGCACGAACAGGGCCGAGCGGGGTCCAATTACAACTTGGGGCTTATCAGCCTGGAGCAGTTTCAGCCATATCTGCTTGCGTTTGGCAGCCGATAAATTGGAATGCAGGACATAAGGCGCCTGGTCGAGATAGGCAGCCGCCGAGGCTTCCAACTGGGCGGTTAGTGATATTTCAGGCGTCAGCAATATGACTGACTTACCGTTTTTAAGGCTCTCGCGGGCCAGTTCCAGATAAACCCTGGTTTTGCCGCTGCCGGTTTCGCCGTGCAGCAGCACAGTTGTACTGGGATTGTCTTTAATTTCTTTGACGGCCCTTTTCTGCTCGGCCGTCAGCGCCGTTTTCATCTCCATTTGTACCTGTGGTATGGGCTGGGCCTCAGCTTTTATCTGGCGGATAGCCGGCCGGCTGGGCGCGAACAGCCTCAAAGCTTCACTGAGAGGTGCAGCATAATAATCGGCTATCCACTGGGCCAGCTGCAGGCAGTGGTAAGGCAGCGGATTGTCGCTAAGCATTGATTTTATTTCTTTGACGGCGAAGCCGGGCCGGCCTACTTCATTCAATACAAAACCGGTCACGGCCCGAGATCTGAGAGGCACCGTCACCACACTCATCGGCACCATACTATCTTTAGAAGAATAAGTCAGCGGCGCACTTGACCGATACTTACTGTCGGCTACCAGCACCTCGTAGTAGAACATCCTCCCATTGTACCGCTGGTTTCCTTGCGCGAATTGTAAAATTTGCGTTATACTATCCGTTGTAAGGGAAACAATAACGCGATTATGCTTGATACGTTTATTACCAGCAGAGTTCGGCGCAAGATAATTGTCGTCTATGCTAAATATCCCGACTTTAAGACCCATGTCAGGGGCCTGGCTAAACTGATAAAAGAAGATGCCGGCAATATCCAGCGCGAGCTCAAGCGTCTGGAGAAAATCGGTTTTTTAATAAGCGAGCGCCAGTCCAACACTAAGATTTATTACACCAATAAGCAATTTCCAATCTTCAAAGAGCTGCAGAGCATAGTATTAAAATCACAACGGTCAGCCGCCAAT
>DASSFC010000025.1:0-3669 GCA_035694865.1 Saccharimonadales bacterium (SeqCode)
CGGCGCGGCACGGCCTCATGTTTCCTTTTAGCTCTTAGCGAAATCAAGAGGCAGGGACATAAAAACCAGCCGGTCTTATTCTTATGGGCGGACCACCTCATAAGCGATAATAAGGCTTTCTCCAAAGCCGCGGCTGAAGCCGCTAAGATAGCAGAAAGTGAAGAAAAGCTTGTCTTTATGGGGGTTAAACCGACTTATCCTTCGACTGGTTTTGGTTACATCCAAATGGGTAAACGACTTAAAAAAGCCGGCAAAGATGTTTATGAACTCAAACAGTTTGTAGAAAAACCCGATAAAAAAACGGCTCAGCAATACCTGAAAAACGGACGGTATCTTTGGAACACGGGCTACTTAATTGGTACAGTCAATAGTTTCGAACGAGAATTACGCCAGCATGCGCCGCGGCTTTGGAATGATTATCGTGAACTGCGCTCGACTTTTTTGGCAATAAATCGCCGGAAGATTTATATGGATTTCGTATCCGAGCCGATTGATACGGCATTATCCGAACACATATCTGACGGCTTAGTGGTAGAGGGTAGATTTGACTGGGCCGATGTGGGCTCCTTTCATGACCTGCATGACGTTAGCGAGCAAGACAAGGCCGGCAATACTATCAGCGGCGAAAAGGTTGAACTTAGCGATGTAAAAGGGAGTTTGGTTCGCAACGATTCTGACGTTCCGGTTGCCGTCATTGGTCTGGAGAACATCGCTGTTATAGCAACAGAAAATGGAATCTTAGTTACAAATAAAGAAAAGGCCCAAAAGGTTGGTGATATTTCCAAAAAGCTGCAAGCCGAAAACAAGAAAGGCTTCAAATGGTTAGAAAAGTTATAGCCTTTGATTTGGATGGCACTCTTGCCCCAAGTAAATCGCCACTGCCAGACCGGATGGGCGCGGCTCTGAATAACCTGCTGGCTAAATACCAAGTTTGCGTCATATCAGGCGGCAAATTTGAACAGTTTGAGAAACAATTACTTGGCAACTTGGCGGCTGAGCCGGCGCGTTTAGTAAAACTGCACCTGATGCCTACCTGCGGCACCCAATATTACCGCTACGATAAAACTAAAGATAATTGGCATAAGGTTTACTCGGAAGATTTTAATGAAGGCCAAAAAACTGAGATTATCAAGGCATTGAAACAAGCTGTCGATCACTTTGATATGCATGAAAAGAAAGTTTATGGCGAGACTATAGAAGATAGGGGCAGCCAAATCAGCTGGTCGGCCCTTGGCCAGGATATCGTAGACGAGTTAGGCCAGGAAGGCGTCCGAATGAAAGAAGACTGGGATCCCGATAACAAGAAAAAGCTCAAACTGGTTGATTATCTTTCGCCAATACTGGAGGAGTTTGAAGTCCGGGCGGGCGGTACGACCACAATAGATATCACTAAGAAAGGTATTGATAAAGCCTACGGTATGAGAAAGATAATGGAAATGCTAGATATTCCAAAAGAAGCCATTTTCTTTATAGGTGACCGCGTAATCGAAGGCGGCAATGACTACCCTGTTAAGCAGATGGGTATAGATACTATGCAAATTTCGGATTGGAAAGAAACTGCAACCGCTGTCGAAGCAATTGTTAATGTTACCTGACGGATTTTTGGACGAATTTTTCTAAAGCGGAGCAGAAAGATTCAGGAGAATACTTGGCGGCGGCTTTTTGGATTTGGGCGTGGTTAAATTTGTCACTTGAGAATTTTTTGAGGGCTGCGGATAAACTATCAGCAGTTTGTTCGCCGAAGAATTCGCCGGTTTTGCCAGGTTGTACATAATCTAAGGCGCCGCCGGCTTTGTAGGCTATTACCGGCGTGCCGGCGGCCATGGCTTCTACGGCGGTGATGCCAAAGTCATCCAGCCCGGGGAAAATAAAAGCCAGGGAAGTCTGGAAATAATGGGTTAGCTCCTCATCGGTTTTGCCAGTCAGGAAAGTGATAGATTTGCCGGCGAGCCGCTGGAGGCGGCGATTATCCGGGCCATTGCCGATAACCACAAGGGGCAAGTTTAGCTTGGTGCAAGCTTGGACAGCCAAGTCGATCCGCTTATAGGGTGTTTGCCGGCCGGCGGTCACAAAACCGCGGCGCGGTTCCTCGGCCCGGCCGGCAAACCGCAGTACATCAACCGGTGGGTGAATAACCACCGAATCACGCCCGTAATACTTTATGATTTGCTCCTTGGTGTAGTTTGAATTGGCAATCATATAAGTCGGCCGCTGGGCGGCTTTATCGGCCCAGCGGCGCATCGGCCCAAGCAGCAGCTTGAGGCCGATGCGCGCCAGCCAGTCCAGTTTTCCGAAGCCGGGGCTTTTCATGTATTCCTCATAGCGGCTCCAATAATAATGGGTCGGCGCGTGGCAGTAATTTATATGCACCGACGGTGCTGAAACTTTGATGGCTTTGGCCTCGGCACCGGAGCTGGAAATGACCAAATCGTAATCACTCAAATCTAACCTGGAAAACCAAATCGCCCGCAGCGGAGGCAAAAACTTACGAAGTTTAGAAAAAGGCCAATGCTGCATATAGCTGGTGGTAATCTCTGCACCCTTTAAACGCTCACGCCACTCCGGTGAGCAGTAGGAAGTATAAATCGGTGCCTTAGGATACATCTTATGCAGCTGCTCGACGACCCGCTCGGCACCGCCGCCGACGAACCAATCATGGACTATCGCGACCTTCATTAGCTAGTCGACTTTACCGGCCCAAATCCGGTTGAACACCACCCTCACGGTCTTGACCATGATGGCCAAATCCAGCCACAGGCTCCAGTTCTGAACGTAATAAAGGTCGAGCTTGCGCCGTTCGGGCACGGGCAAGTCTTTACGGCCGGACACTTGCGCCAGACCGGTCAGGCCGGATTTTACGGCTAGTATAAGGTCCTTTTTGGCGTGCTGTTCCAGCTCCTTCGGCTGGAGGGCGCGGGGGCCGACAAAGCTTATGTCCCCTTTGAGGATATTCAAAAGCTGGGGCAGCTCATCCAGGCTGGTCCGCCGCAAAAAACCGCCGATTTGGCTGATACGCGGGTCGTTAGGAATCTGGTCGCCGCCCTCGCGGTATTGCTTAATCAGGCCAGGCTGGCCAAGTTTGGCAAAAGCTTCCTCTGGCGTCAAGCCGCTGAATGCCCGTTTATGTGAACGGAATTTATAAATACGGGCGATACTGCCAAAAAGGGTCAGCCGCGGGTCTTTGAATATAACCGGCGCCCGTAGATCCGACAATTTAATGACAATAGCTATGATCAGCATGATTGGTATTCCTGGAACCAGCAGTACCAGGCTTACTAAAAGATCCAAAAATCGTTTAACCACACGGCCCCAGCCGATTAACGCGGTTTGGTGCACGGCGATGACTGGTATTTGCGAGCGGAACAGCTCGACAGCGATATTGCCGACAAACAGCTCGCTGTTACCAGGCACGAACCGATAAGATATATGGTTGGTCTGGGCGTAATCGAGGATTTCATTGTTGCGGGCGCCCGATGCGAATAACTCGGTCTGGACGATGCTATGGATTTGGGAAGGCCTTAGATGCTCGGATGCTTCCTCGAACGTATCGAAAGCCCTGATATGCGGGAACCGTTTGAGCGCCTCTGCTTTATTAGCTACAACTCCTACAATCCTGTAACCCGATACCCGATAATCCTTTAAAAATTCAATCAGCTCCACGGTGATACG